>NZ_JBVIAY010000025.1:0-92050 GCF_055573695.1 Streptomyces sp. NPDC030143 | reverse complement strand
ATGATCGAGATCCGCAAGCAGAACCCCGCTTTCGGACTCGGCTCCTACACCGAGCTGTCCTCCTCCAACCCGGCCGTCCTCGCCTTCCTGCGCGAGTACGAGGACGACCTGGTCCTGTGCGTCCACAACTTCTCGCGCTTCGCCCAGTTCACCGAACTGGACCTGCGCCGGTTCAAGGGCCGCTTCCCGGTCGAGTTGTTCGGCGGGGTCCGCTTCCCCGCGATCGGCGAGCTGCCCTACCTGCTCACCCTCGCAGGGCACGGCTTCTACTGGTTCCGGCTCCGCAGGGACGCCGTCTAGAACCCGACGGCGGGGCGGTTTCCCCCGCCCCGCCCGGGGCACGCATCAGTAACACCCCGACCCCCCGGGGAAAGGAATGTGACGCCATGGCGGAAACGGTCACCCTTTCCGGCACGACGAGCCCCGGCCTCCTCGCGTCACTGGCCCCCCTGCTGCGGGAGTGGCTGCCTCGGCAGCGCTGGTTCGCCGGCAAGGGGAGTCCGGTCACCGGGTTCTCGCTGGTGGCGGCCACCGAGCTGCTGCCGGCCGGCTCCAGGCTCGGCCTGTACCACCTGCTCGTGCGCGCACACCAGGGCACCGGCCCGGGAGACTGCTACCAGCTCCTGGTCGGCGTCCGCGAGGCGCTGCCCCCGCGGCTGGCGCCCGCACTGATCGGACACGTGCCGGACGGCCCGCTCGCCGGCCGCACGGTCTACGACGCCCTGTACGACACCCGGCCCTCCGAGGTCCTGCTGGAGGCGCTGCGGACCGGCGCCCGGATCGGCGCGCTGCGCTGCGAGCGGGATCCCGCACAGGAGATACGGTCCGGCCTCGTGCCGCGCCGGCTGACGTCCGAACAGTCGAACTCGTCGGTCGTCTATGGAGATACGTTCATTCTGAAGCTGCTGCGCCGGGTGGTGCCCGGCGTCAATCCCGACCTGGAGCTGCCGCTGGCGCTGGCCCGCGAGGGCTGCCCCCGGGTGCCCGCACCGACCGCGTGGCTGCTCGCGGACCTGGAGGAAGGCGCGGGCGAGTCGTACGTCCTGGGCGTGCTCCAGCCGTTCGTGCAGGGCGCGGCGGACGGCTGGGAGCTGGCGCTGCGCGAGCTGGCCAAGGGCGAGGACTTCGGCGCCGAGGCGCGGGCGCTGGGCCGCGCCACCGCAGAGGTGCACACGGCGCTCGCCCGCGCGCTGCCCACGGCGACCCTGGGCCAGGCCCAGCTGGGGCCGCTGGTGGAGGGCATGGTGACGCGGCTCGACGCGGCGGCACAGGCGGTGCCCGCGCTGCGCCCGTACTCTCCCGCACTGCGCACCGCCTTCACGGCGCTGGCCGACCTGGCGGCCGAGGGCCACACCTGGACCGCCCAGCGGGTCCACGGCGACCTGCACCTGGGACAGTGCCTGCGCGCGCCCTCCGGGGAGTGGGCGCTGATCGACTTCGAGGGCGAGCCGGCCCGGCCGCTGGCCGAGCGGCGGATGCCCCAGCCGACGGTGCGGGACGTGGCGGGGATGCTGCGCTCCTTCGACTACGCCGCCCACTCGGCCGGCGCGCCCGCCCCGGGCTGGGCCGAGGCGTGCCGGGCGGCGTACTGCTCCGGGTACGCCGAGGTGGCGGGCACCGACCCGCGCACCGATCCGGTGCTGCTGCGGGCCTACGAGACGGACAAGGCCGTCTACGAGGTCGTGTACGAGGCACGGCACCGCCCCGACTGGCTCCCCGTCCCGCTCGCCGCGATACACCGGCTCGCCGCGTCCGACCAGATCTGAGGAGGCTTCGTCCGTGACCCCCAGTCCTTCGTCCGGCGGTTCCGACCCGAAGAACCCGAAAAGGAAGGCCGTGACGAAGAAGGCAGCGGCCCGACAAACGGTGGCCAAGAAGACGGTGGCCAGGAAAAGCGCGTCCGACGAGACAGCGGTCAAGAAGACGGCGGCCAAGAAGACCCCGGCCGACGGGACGGCGGCCAAGAAGACCCCGGCCGACGAGACAGCGGCAAAGAAGACCGCGGCCAGGAAAACCACGGCCGGCGAGACGGCGGCCGAGAAGTCGGCGGTCAGGAAGGTCGCCGCGAAGAAGGCCGGTGACGCGGCCGCCCCGCAGACCGCCAGGACGTCCGGGGCCACCAAGGCGGCCCGGGCCACCGGGGGCGGCGAGGCCGGCCCGCCGAGCAGGACCCCGGCCGCACCCCCGCAGACCCCCGCCGCACCCCCGCACCTCCCCGCCGCCGACCGCGAGCGGCTCCTGCTCGGCACCCACCACGACCCGCACTCCGTGCTGGGCGCGCATCCCGTGCCCGGCGGGATCGCGGTCCGGGCCTTCCGGCCGTACGCGCTGGCGGTCACCGTCGTGGCCGGCGACCTGCGGGCCGACCTGCACGACGACGGTGACGGCTTCTTCTCCGGGCTGCTCCCCCCGGGCGAGGTCCCGGCCTACCGGCTGCACGTGCGCTACGAGAGCGCGGAGGTGGAGACCGAGGACGCGTACCGGCTCCTGCCCACGCTGGGCGACCTCGACCTGCATCTCATCGGCGAGGGCCGGCACGAACAGTTGTGGACGGTGCTCGGCGCGCACCCGATGACCCACCAGGGCGTGACCGGCACCCGCTTCTCGGTGTGGGCGCCGAACGCGCGCGGGGTGCGGCTGGCCGGCACCTTCAACCATTGGGACGGCACCGGGTACCCGATGCGTTCGCTCGGCTCCTCCGGCGTCTGGGAACTGTTCGTGCCGGGTGTCGGGGAGGGCGAACTGTACAAGTTCGACATCACCCGGCCCGACGGTTCGCACACGTTGCGCGCCGACCCGATGGCCCGCCGTACCGAGGCGCCACCCGCCACCTCGTCGATCGTGACCTCCTCGGACTACGCGTGGGGCGACGCGGAGTGGATGGCGCGCCGGGCGGAGACACCCGCGCACGAGGCGCCGTTCTCCGTCTACGAGGTGCACCTGCCCTCCTGGCGGCCGGGGTCGACCTACCGACGACTGGCCGAGCAGCTGACCTCCTACGTCAAGGACATGGGGTTCACCCATGTCGAGCTGATGCCCGTCGCGGAGCATCCCTTCGGCGGCTCGTGGGGCTACCAGGTGACCGGGTTCTACGCGCCGACCGCCCGGCTCGGCACGCCCGACGACTTCCGGTTCCTGGTGGACTCCCTGCACCGGGCCGGCATCGGCGTGCTGATGGACTGGGTGCCGGCGCACTTCCCGCGCGACGACTGGGCGCTCGCGGAGTTCGACGGGCGGCCCCTGTACGAGCACTCCGACCCGTTGCGGGCGGCGCACCCCGACTGGGGGACGCTGGAGTTCGACTTCGGGCGGCGCGAGGTGCGCAACTTCCTGGTGGCGAACGCCTCGTACTGGTGCGAGGAGTTCCACATCGACGGGCTGCGCGTCGACGCCGTCGCCTCGATGCTCTACCTGGACTACTCGCGCGAGCCGGGCCAGTGGACGCCGAACGAGCGCGGCGGCCGGGAGAACCTGGACGCGGTGGCCTTCCTCCAGGAGATGAACGCCACGGTGTACCGCAGGAACCCGGGCGTCGTGACGATCGCCGAGGAGTCCACGGCCTGGGACGGTGTCACCCGAGCCACCCACCACCCGGGGCCGAGCGGCTTCGGAGGGCTCGGATTCGGACTGAAGTGGAACATGGGCTGGATGCACGACTCGCTCCAGTACATGAGCCACGAGCCCGTGCACCGCGCGTACCACCACCACGAGATGACCTTCTCGATGGTCTACGCGTACAGCGAGAACTACGTCCTGCCGATATCCCACGACGAGGTCGTGCACGGGAAGCGGTCGCTGGTGTCGAAGATGCCGGGCGACTGGTGGCAGCAGCGCGCCGACCTGCGCGCCTACCTGGCCTTCATGTGGGCGCACCCGGGCAAGCAGTTGCTGTTCATGGGGCAGGAGTTCGCGCAGGGCGCGGAGTGGTCGGAGGCGCACGGGCCCGACTGGTGGCTCCTCGATCCGGCCTACGGCGCCGAGGCCGACCACCGGGGCGTACGCGACCTCGTCCGCGACCTCAACGCCGTCTACCGGGAGACACCGGCCCTGTGGCAGCGGGACACCGAACCCGCCGGCTTCCAGTGGGTGGTCGGCGACGCGGCCGACGACAACGTCCTGGCGTTCCTGCGCTACGACGCCGGCGGCACGCCGCTGCTCGCGGTCTCCCACTTCTCCCCGGTCGTCCGCCCCGACTACCGCGTCGGCGTGCCCGACGACGTCCCCGCCTGGCGCGAGGTCCTCAACACGGACGCGCTGCGGTACGGCGGCAGCGACGTCGGCCATCCGCACCCGGTCAAGCCGGAGCCGCACGGCGCGCACGGCCGCCCGGCGAGCATCCGGCTGACCCTGCCGCCGCTGGCCACGGTGTGGCTGCGGCCCGCCTGAGAACTCCGGACGAAAGGGGAGCCCGGCTCCCCTTTCGTCCGCAGCCCTGAGCCGCTACGGCTGCGGGAAGCCCTTCTTCCCGCCGGGCATCAGCCGCCGCAGCGCCGCCAGCAGCCCCTTCGTCTGCCCGTCGGGGCCGGACGGGGGCTGCCGGGCGTCGGGGCGGCGGGCCGGGAGGGCGTCGGGGGCGAGTTCGTAGCGCACCGGCAGGACCCGCAGGCCGCGGACCACCGGCCCGGAGCGCCAGGGCAACTGGTCGTGCGGGAGGGCCAGTTCGGCACGGGCGAAGTGCTCGACGAGGCGGCCGACGGCGGTGGTCACGATCAGCGAGCCCAGTTCGCGGGCCGCCGCCGGGCACTGGTGGGAGCCGGCGCCCCAGCCGAGGTGGGCGCAGGTGGACACGGTGGAGCCGACCATCGGGGAGGAGCCGATCGCGAGCAGGTCGCGGTGGGCGGCGGCCGCGGACGGGGAGACGGCGTCGCCGGCGCGGATCCACACGTTGCCGAGCCGTACGTCCCGGGCGGCGAAGCGGAAGCACAGGTTGGCGACCGGGGGGTTGGCGAGGGCGGCCCGGTCGACGGTCTCGCCGAGCTGCCCGGCGGAGAGGCTGCGGCGGACGGTGGCGTTGCCGCGCAACACCTCCACCAGGGTGTTGAGGACCATGTTGCCGGTGATGTCGTTGAGGTAGACGGCGTTCATGAACAGCTCCCGGCCGAGCTGTTCGTCGCTGAGGTCCGGGTCGGCGAGCAGCAGGTAGGACGTGAGGTCGTCGCCGGGCCGGGACCTGCGGTGGGCGGCGAGCCGGGTGAAGGAGGCCAGGGCGCGGGTGGTGGCGGCGCCCGCGTCGGGGCCGCCGTCGAGCATCCGCCACAGGTCCATGACCAGTTCGTCGCCCAGCTCGACCGGGCAGCCGAACAGTCGGGTGGTGACCATCAGCAGCAGGGGCCGTGTGTACTGCGCGCCGAGGTCGGCGAAGCCCGCCCGCCCGGACTCCGCGGCGAGCAGGCCGACCAGCTCGTCGGCGTACCGGGCGACGGCCGCGCGCAGCTCCCAGCCCTCGGGGCTGCGGGCGTCCTGGAAGGGGCGCAGGGCGGCGTGGTGGGTGCGGCGGGCCGCCCGGTGCTCCTCCTCGTCCATGAACATCGTCTGGCGTACCTCGTAGCCCGCCAGCAGCGGCCAATCGGGCGGCAGTGCGCCCTGGGCCCGGGCCCGCCAGTGGCGTACGTCGCGCCGCCACTGGCTCTCGTTGCGCAGGACCTCCAGCACCTCCCGGTACTCCAGGACCAGCCACACCGGTACGCCCATCAGTCCGACCGGCGCGACGGGGCCGTGGGTGCGCCGCAGCCGCTCGTACACCGCTCCCGGGTCGGCGTCGAACTCGGCGGTGAGCAGCGGTTCGACGGGCAGCGACCCGAGCGCGGGGCTGTCGGCCGGGGCGGGGGTGTGGGGTCGGACGTCCATACCGCACACGCTTACCGCACCGGCCGTGCACGCGCAGTGATCACGGCGTGAACTGTTACGTCCGTGTGATCGCCCGTTATGAGAAGGTCTCGGCCAAGGCCTTGGGCAGCTCCCCGCTGTGGACGACGCCCAGCCGCTGGGTGGCCCGGGTCAGGGCGACGTACAGGTCGCTGGTGCCGTACTCGGCCGGCTCCACCACGAGGACGGAGTCGAACTCCAGGCCCTTGGACTGGCGGGGGTCGAGGAGGACGACCGTGCGGGTCAGGTCGGGTTCGGCGCCCGCCGTCACCCCGTCCAGCCGGGCGGCCAGGCTCCGGTGCAGCGCGCGCGGGGCGATCACCGCGAGCCGCCCCTCGGCGGGGGTGAGTTCGGCGACGGCCTCGGCGACCGCGCCGGGCAGGTCGTCGGTGGCGCGCGCCCACGGCCGTACGCCGGTGGAGCGCACCGAGCCGGGCGGTTCGAAGTCGGGGTCCTCGGCGCGGACGACGGCCGCCGCGACCTCCATGATCTCGGCCGGGGTGCGGTAGTTGACGCCCAGCCGGGTGTGCTCCCAGCGGTCGTCGACGTACGGCTCGAGGATCTCCGCCCACGAGCCGACGCCGGCCGCCTCCGCGGTCTGGGCGGGGTCGCCGACGAGGGTCATCGAGCGGGTGGGGCTGCGCCGCATGAGCAGCCGCCAGGCCATCGGGGACAGCTCCTGCGCCTCGTCGACGATGATGTGACCGAACGCCCAGGTCCGGTCGGCCGCCGCGCGTTCGGCGGCGCTGCGGTGGTCGTCCTCCTCGTGGCGTTCGGCGAAGCGCTCGGCGTCGATGATGTCGTGCGCGGACAGGACCTCCGAGCCGTCGGGGTCGCTGTCCTCCTTGTCCTCGAACTCGTAGGTGCGGGAGGCGTAGGAGACGTCGAGCACGCCCTGCGCGTAGGCGATCTGGGTCGCGCGCTCGCGTTCGGCGCGGGCGCGGGCCGACCGGTCGTCCTCGCCGAGGAGTTCGGCGGCCTCGTCGAGCAGCGGGACGTCCGCGACCGTCCAGGCCCGGGTCACCGGGCGGCGGACGGCGGCCGCGTCCTCGTCGCCGAGGTGTTCCCCGGGGTCGGCGAGGAAGTCGGCGACCACACGCTGCGGGGTGAGCACCGGCCACAGCTGGTCGATGGCCGACCACACCTCGGGGTTCTCGGCGAGGTCGTCGCGGATCTGGGTGATGTCGCTGGGGTCGAGGAGGTTCGTGCCGTCGTAGGGGTCGGTGCCGACGCGTTCGGCGTACAGCTCGGTGAGGGTGTTGAGGATGTGGCCCTCGAAGTGCTCGCGGGCCACGTTGTGCGGCAGCCCGGAGGCCCGGGCGCGCTCCCGGGCGACGCCGACGAGCCCGTCGTCGAGCATCAGCACCTCGCGCTCGTGCTCGACGGTGATCACCGGGTCGGGCAGCACCTGCCGGTCGCGTACGACGGCGGCGAGGACGTCGGCCATGTCGGCGCGGCCCTTCACGGCGGCCGCCTCGGGCGTGTCGGCGGCCGTCGCCCGCACGCCCGGGTAGAGCTCGCCGACGGTGGCGAGCAGCACGCCGGTCTCGCCCAGCGCGGGCAGCACCTCGCCGATGTAGCCGAGGAAGGCGGGGTTGGGGCCGACGATCAGCACGGCGCGCCGGGCGAGCAGCTCGCGGTGTTCGTAGAGGAGGTACGCGGCGCGGTGCAGGGCGACGGCCGTCTTGCCGGTGCCGGGGCCGCCCTCGACGACCAGCACCCCTCGGTGCGGGGCGCGGATGATGCGGTCCTGTTCGGCCTGGATGGTCTGCACGATGTCGTGCATGCGGCCGGTGCGGGCGGCGTCGAGCGCGGCGAGCAGCACGGCGTCGCCCGCCGGGTCCTCGTGGCCGGTGCGGGTGGCGTCGCCGAGGTCGAGGAACTCGTCGTGCAGGGCGGTGACCCGGCGGCCCTCGGTGGAGATGTGCCGACGGCGGCGCAGGCCCATCGGGGTGTGGCCGGTGGCCAGGTAGAAGGGGCGGGCGACGTCGGCGCGCCAGTCGACGAGGACGGGGGTGCGCTCGGCGTCGTCGCGGCGCAGTCCGATGCGGCCGATGTGGTGGCTGGCGCCGGAGGCCAGGTCGATCCGGCCGAAGCAGAGGGAGCCGTCGACGGCGTTGAGCGCGGCGAGCAGTCCCGAGCGTTCGGCGACCAGGATGTCCCGCTCCAGCCGCGCCTGCATGGGGGTGTCGCCCTGGGCGAGGGCGTCCGTGACGGAGCTCTCGGTGTCGCCGCGCAGGGCGTCCACGCGGGCGTACAGGCCGTCGATGAATTCCTGTTCCCGCCGCAATTCACTGTCTGGAAAGCCGGTGTTTGACAATTCCGCTCCCGCCCGGATATACTTTGCTCACTGAACTTCTATTGCGACGTGATTCACCTCAGGTCGCGAACCATCGAATATACGCAGAGAAATCCCCCGAGCGCAATGCCGGGGGATTTCTTTTACGCTCTTGCGGGTCCTTGCCCCCTGACGCGCCTGATCAGGCCGCGCGGCCCGGGCGGGCCTGGTGCAAGGACCTCTCAGGCATCGGCTCGGAGTACTTCGGACAGCTCCTCGAGCAGTCGGCGCTTGGGCCGGGCGCCCACCATCGACCGCACGGGCTCGCCGTTCTGGAAGACCATGAAGGTCGGCATCGACAGCACCTTGTACGCGTTGGTGGTCGTCGGATTGGCGTCCACGTTCAGCTGCACCACCTTCAGCCGGTCCCCCTCCTCGGCGGCGAGGGCCTTGAGCACCGGCCCCATCTGCCGGCACGGCGGACACCAGTCGGCGGTGAACTCCACCAGCACCGGCAGATCCGATCCGATCACCTCGGTCTCGAAATCCGCGTCCGTCACGTCGTTCACCATTCCCGGCCTCCCAGCTCGCACCCGGGTTCCGGACCCCCCGGAACCGGCGTACCGGCGGCCAGCTCCGCGCGCACGAGCTGCCCGGCGACCTGCTCGCGCACCGCCCGCAGCTGGCCGATGAGCGCGTCCAGCTCGTCCAGCTTGCGCCGGTAGACCGCGAGCGAGGCGGGGCAGGAGTCACCCTCGGGGTGCCCGGCCCGCAGACACTCCACGAAGGGCCGTGTCTCCTCGAGGTCGAAACCGAAGCCCTGCAACGTCCTGATCTGCCGCAACAGCCGCAGATCGCTTTCGTCGTAGGTCCGGTGCCCGTTCTCCCCGCGCCGCGCGGGCAGCAGCCCGCGCGACTCGTAGTACCGCAACGTCCGCGTCGTGGTTCCGGCCCGAGCGGCCAGCTCGCCGATTCGCATGGCGTCGAACGTACGCCTTGACGCCGACGTCAAGGCAAGAGCGGTTTGCGCTCCACCGGCGAGGTCAGCACGATCGACGTCGTCGTGCGGCCCAGGGCCGAGATCTCCTCGAGCACCTCCTCGAGATGGACCGTGTCCCGGACGGCGACCTTGAGGATCCAGCAGTCCTCGCCGACCACGTGGTGCACCTCCGTGATCTCGGGCCGCGTCATCAGCTCCAGGGTCCTCGGGTGCTTCAGGGTGTAACCGCCGTGCGGGTTGACCCTGATGAACGCCTGGATGCCGTATCCGAGGCGGGCCGGGACGACCTGCGCGGAGTAGCCGCCGATCACACCGGCCGCCTCCAGTCGGCGCACCCGTTCCGTGACCGCCGCGGGGCTCAGCCGGACCCGCCGGCCCAGCTCGCTGAGCTTGATCCGGCCGTCGGTCTGGAGGAGTTCCAGGATCTGCCGGTCCAGCGCGTCGAAGGCCACCGACGTTTCACCGGCGGCGGCGCGCAGATGCCGTTGTTCTTTCGGTGCCTCGGCCGCAACTCCCATGGTTCCCCCTTCAGAACGGATGATCACGCCGGGAGAATTATGGCCATGGACACGGCACGCGGGGGAGAGCCCCGAGACGTACTGGTCATCGGCGGGAACCGCTACTTCGGCAAGCGCCTCATCGCCCGGCTGCTCGCCGCCGGGGACCGGGTCACCGTCCTCAACCGCGGTTCGGCACCGCCGCCGAAGGGCACACGGCACCTGGTCGCCGACCGCGACGACGAGGCCTGTCTGACCGCTGCGCTCGGCGCGCGCACCTTCGACGTCGTCGTCGACCAGGTCTGCTACACCCCGCGCCAGGCGGCGACGGCCCTGCGCGTCTTCGGCGGCCGCACCCGCCGGTACGTGATGACGTCGACCGTCGAGGTGTACGAGTACGAGGACTCCCTCGCCCCGGTGCGCGAGTCGGACGTCGATCCGGGGACCGTCACCGTCGACCTCGAACTGCCCTGGGGCGACCCGGATTTCCTCGACACGCACTACGGCGAGGGCAAGCGGCAGGCGGAGGCGGTCCTCGCGTCCGACCCCGCGTTCCCGTACACGGCGGTGCGGGTGGCCCATGTGCTGGGCGGCGCCGACGACTTCACCGGACGGCTGCGGCACTACGCGGACCGCATCGGCGCCGGTGAGCCGATCGCCGTGCCCCCGATGAACCAGCCGGCGACCTACATCCACGTCGAGGAGATCGCCGACTTCCTGTTCTGGGCGGTGGGCCAGGACTTCACGGGACCGGTCAACGCGGCCTCGCACGGGACGCTGACGACGGAGGACCTGTGCGCCGCGGTGGCCGCGCGGCTGACCGGGGGCAGGGTCCTCTTCCGGGAGGTGGAGGTCGGCGAGGTCTCGCCCTTCGCCTTCAGCCGCGCCTACGGCATGGACAACTCCCGCGCCACGCGCCTCGGCTTCACCTTCGGCCACACCCGCCGCTGGCTGCCGCGCGCGGTGGCCGAGACGCTGGGAGCGGCCGGGATGTCTGGGTTGAACGGGACACCGGGAGCGGACAGGACCCCGGGAGCGGACGGGACACCCGGAGCGGACCGGACCCCGGGAGCGGACCGGACGCCGCCGGCCGACGAGAACCCGGGAGTGGCCGACACGCCGGAAGCGGCCGGGACCGCGGGATCGGCCCCCACCTCGGGAAAGGACGCCTGACATGCGTCACCGCTCCCTCGGTTCCCTCTCCGTGAGCGCGATCGGCCTCGGTGCGATGCCGCTGTCCATCGAGGGCCGCCCCGACGAGTCCCGTGCCCTCGCCACCGTGCACGCCGCGCTCGACGCGGGCGTGACCCTGCTGGACACGGCCGACTCCTACCACCTTCCCGGCGCCGAGCCCGGACACAACGAGCACCTCGTGGCCCGTGCGCTGGCCACGTACGGCGGTTCCACGGACGGCGTGCTGGTGGCGACCAAGGGCGGCCGGGGCAGACCCGCGGGCGCGGACTGGACCGTCGACGGCGACCCGCGTCGTCTGAAGCGGGCCGCGGAGGCCTCGCTCCGGCGGCTCGGCGTCGAGGCGATCGGTCTCTACCAGTTCCACAAGCCCGACCCGGCGGTGCCGTTCGAGGAGTCGGTGGGCGCCCTGCGGGACCTCGTCGACGAGGGCAAGGTCCGGCTGGCCGGGGTGTCCAACACGGACGCCGACCAGATCCTGCGGGCCCGCGCGATCCTCGGCGACCGGCTGGTGTCGGTGCAGAACCGGTACTCCCCGGCGATCGGCGACAGCGAGCCCGAGCTGCGGCTCTGCGCCGAACTGGGGCTGGCCTTCCTGCCCTGGAGCCCGCTGGGCGGCATCTCCCGCAGTTCCCTGGACGGCCCGTCCCGGCCGGCGCCGGGCGAGCGGCGCCTCGACGCCTTCCACGCGATCGCCCGGGAGCGCGGGGTGAGTCCGCAGCAGGTCTGCCTGGCCTGGCTGCTGTCCCTCTCCCCCACGGTCGTCCCGATTCCGGGCGCGAGCCGCCCGCAGACGGCCCGGGACTCGGCCCTCGCGGCGGACCTGGTGCTGGAGGGCGCGGAACTGGAACGCCTTCGGGCATCCGTCCGCCGGGAGCGTGAGCTTCGGTCCGGCCCCGGCGCACCGGTCCGACCGGAGGATGAACTGCCGATGACGCCGAAGGCGTGAGGTTTCGCCGCGACCGCAACCGGTGCGGGTCCCCCGGCGCTCCTGTCCAGCAGATCCGCACTTCCGCGAGATCCGCGCATCCGTGGGGCACACGCCGTCCACGCGATCCGCACCCGTTGCCGAGGAGGAGAGACGTGACCGCCGTCGCCGTCGAGCACAGCTCGCCCCGTACGTTCGTCGACCCCTACGCCGTGGACGACCCCGCGCCCGACCGGCCGGCCGCCGCCGGTCAGCCCGAGGACGCGGACACCGACTACCTGCTGCCGCCGCCCAACCCGGCCGAGCGCCTGGGCCTGCCCCTCGACCCGCGTGACCGCCGGCGTCTGGATCTGCACGCGGCCCTGACGGCGGCCGGTATCCCGCCCCTCCCCGGGGACAGGGAGGCCATCGACCGGCTGAGCGACCTTCCCGGTAGTGTCAACGCCGCCCTCCAGCGGTGGCTGCGGCACACCGTGTGACGCCCGTCGGCTCCCTCGAGGGGCATCGGGCGCCGACAGGCGTCAGACGGCTTTCGAGGGAGCCGGCGCTCAGGTGGCGGCCCTTGCGCGTGCGTCCGGTGCGTGCGATCGCAAGGCGCCGGAAGCTTCTCGTAGCGGAAGCCACCAGGGGCTTCCGCTACGCGGCGAGCGGCGTTCCAGAGGCCCGCGAGCCGAGCTCCCCTTCTGTTCGCGGCTCCAGGATCCCGGACACGAAGGAACCGGGCGGCTGAGCTACGGGGGAGCACTCAGCCGCCCGGAGTCGGTGGGGCGGGTACAGCGGGGGTGTCGGCCGGGTGTCCGGCCCCGGTTCAGGCGGAGCCGGACACCCGGAGTCGCGGGACGGTCAGGCCTTGGCGAGTTGCTTCTCGCCGCCCTCGCGCTGCTCGGGCAGGTCCGCCTCGGCCGCCGGGGCGCTGCCGTGTTCGTCGTCGAGGAGGGTCTTCTCGTCGAAGGGCGCCTCGCCGCCCAGCACCTGGGCGACGCGGGCCTTGTCGATCTCCTTCGTCCAGGTGCCGATGAGGACGGTGGCGACGGCGTTGCCGGCGAAGTTGGTCAGGGCGCGGGCCTCGCTCATGAAGCGGTCGATGCCGACGATGAGGCCGATGCCGTCCACCAGGGCGGGCTTGTGCGACTGGAGGCCGCCGGCCAGCGTCGCGAGGCCGGCGCCGGTGACACCGGCGGCGCCCTTGGAGGCGACGAGCAGGAAGAGCAGGAGCGGGATCTGCTCGCCGACCGACATCGGCGTGCCCATGGCGTCGGCGATGAACAGCGAGGCCATGGTCATGTAGATCATGGTGCCGTCGAGGTTGAAGGAGTAGCCGGTCGGGACGGTGATGCCGACGACGGGCTTGCTGACGCCGAGGTGCTCCATCTTCGCGATGAGGCGCGGCAGCGCGGACTCGGAGGAGGAGGTGGACAGGATCAGCAGGAACTCTCGGCCCAGGTACTTGAAGAGCGTGAAGATGTTCAGCCCGGAGACGATCTTCAGCAGTGCGCCGAGGACGAGGAAGACGAAGAGCACACAGGTGACGTAGAAGCCGAGCATCAGCACGGCGAGGCTCTTCAGGGCGTCGACGCCGGCGGAACCGGTGACGGCGGCGATGGCGCCGAAGGCACCGATCGGGGCGGCCCACATGACCATGGCGAGGATGCGGAAGACGAGGCGCTGGATGTGCTCGACCCCGTGCAGGATCGGCTGCCCGGCGGAGCCCATGGCCTGCAGGGCGAAGCCCGCGAGCAGCGCGACGAGCAGGGTCTGGAGGACCTCTCCGCCGGTGAAGGCGGAGACGATCGTGGTCGGGATGATGCCCAGCAGGAACTCGGTGGTGTCCTTGGCCTCCGCCGACACCTGCGCCTGGCCGGTCTCCTTGACCGCGTCGGTGATCGCGAGGCCGGTGCCCGGCTCCAGGATGTTGCCGACGACCAGACCGATGCCGAGCGCCACCAGCGACATGATCGTGAAGTAGACCAGGGCGATTCCGCCGACGGCTCCGACCTTGGCGGCCTTCCTGACCGATCCGATGCCGAGCACGATCGTGCAGAAGATGATCGGCGAGATCATCATCTTGATCAGGTTCACGAAGCCCGTGCCGATCGGCTTCAGCTCCACCGCGAAGTCGGGCGCGATCAGGCCCACGGCGATACCGGCGGCGACCGCGATGATCACCGCGATGTACAGGTAGTGGGTGCGGTCCCGCCGGGCGGCGGGTGCGGCAGGTGCCGTTCGGGGGGTGCTGCTGGCGGCCACGGCTGCCCTCCTTGACGTCTTCGTCGGCATCACCGGCGTGCGGCTCACGTCCGGGGAGATATGGGGGATGCGGTGACTATCTCCCGGGCTGTGAGGGCGGTCACCCTTCCGTTCATTTAGTTCACGCTTAACCACGGGGGCACACTGACGACATGCGCATCACCTATCCGAGGCCCCGCAGCCTGGCAGGCCAGCTGTTCGCCATGCAGGCGGTGCTGATAACGGTCCTCGTCGCGGGGTACGCGCTGTTCACGTACGTCAGCGACCGCGCCCAGGCCGAGGAGGCCGCGGGCCGGCAGGCCACCGCCGTGGCCCGCTCGGTCGCGGACTCCCCCTCCGTGCGGGAGGCGATCGGCACCGCGAACCCGACGGCGCGGCTCCAGCCGTACGCGCTGCGGGTCATGCGGGACACCGAGGTCGACTTCGTGACGATCATGAATCCGGCCGGCATCCGCTGGACCCACCCCGACGCGCGGGAGATCGGCCGGCACTTCCGCGGCAACACCGCCCGCGCCCTGCAGGGCGACACCTTCACCGAGACCTACACCGGCACCCTCGGCCCGTCCGTCCGCGCGGTCACCCCCGTCGAGGGCGACGACCGGCGGATCATCGGCCTGGTCAGCGCCGGCATCAAGGTCGAGGCGATCAGCAAGCGGGTGTCGGACCAGGTGACGGCGCTGCTCGTGGTGGCGGCGGGCGCGCTGGCGCTCGGCGCGGTCGGCACGTACGTCATCAACGCCCGGCTGCGCCGCCACACGCACGGCATGAACGCGGCCGAACTGAGCCGGATGCACGACTACCACCAGGCGGCGCTGCACGCGGTGCGCGAGGGGCTGCTGATGCTGGACGGCCAGTTCCGGGTGGCGCTGATCAACGACGGCGGGCGGGAACTGCTCGGCGTGTCGGAGGAGGTGGTGGGCCGCTCGGTCGCCGAACTCGGCCTGCCCGCCCCGCTCACCGGCGCGCTGCTGGCCTCCGGACCCCGGGTGGACGAAGTGCATCTGACGGCTGACCGGGTGCTGGTCGTCAACACCTCCCCGGTGTCCGGCGGGGAGCGCCGCGGCACGGTCGTGACCCTGCGCGACGTGACCGAACTCCAGTCGCTGATGGGCGAGTTGGACTCCGAGCGGGGCTTCACCCAGGCACTGCGCTCCCAGGCCCACGAGGCCGCGAACCGGCTGCACACGGTCGTCTCCCTCATCGAACTGGGGCGGGCGGAGGAGGCGGTGGAGTTCGCGACGGCCGAACTGGAGCTGGCCCAAGCCCTGACCGACCAGGTGGTGGCCGCGGTGAGCGAGCCGGTGCTGGCGGCCCTGCTGCTCGGCAAGACCGCCCAGGCGAACGAGCGGGGCGTGGAACTGGTGGTGTCGCAGGACAGCGGCCTCGACGACGGCATGCTGCCCGACACCCTGCCGGCCCGTGACCTGGTGACGATCCTCGGCAACCTCGTCGACAACGCGGTGGACGCCGCGCAGGGCAGCGTGCGCGCCCGGGTGACGGTGACGGCGGCCACGGAGGACTCCGAGCTGGTGCTGCGGGTGGCGGACACCGGCACCGGGGTCGACCCCGCGCACGCCTCGCAGGTCTTCGAACGCGGCTTCTCCACCAAACCGGCGGGCCCCGGCGGCCGGGGCCTGGGACTGGCCCTGGTACGACAGGCCGTGCACCGCCATGAGGGCGCGCTGTCGGTGGCGGAGGCCGAGGGGGGCGGGGCGGAGTTCGTGGTGCGGTTGCCGTTGCGCTCGACGACGGCTGTCTCCGCGCCGGTGGCGGGAGGCGAGAGATGACGGACATATCGGGGACACCGGCGGGACCGGGCAGAGCGGGCGGATCGGGGGACGAACCGATCCGGGTGCTGGTCGTCGAGGACGACCCGGTCGCCGCGGACGCGCATGTCCTGTACGTCGGCCGGGTCCCGGGCTTCGTCGCGGTCGGGAAGGCGCACACCGGCGCGGAGGCCCGCCGCCTGCTCGACCGCACGCCCGTCGACCTGCTGCTGCTCGACCTGCACCTGCCGGACGGCCACGGTCTGCAACTGGCCCGCTCCCTGCGGGCGGCCGGTTACCACGCGGACGTGATCGCGGTGACGTCCGCACGGGATCTGACGGTGGTGCGGGAGGGGGTGTCGCTGGGCGTGGTGCAGTACGTCCTGAAACCGTTCACGTTCGCGACGCTGCGGGACCGGCTGGTGCGGTACGCGCAGTTCCGGGGCGCGGCGGGTGAGGCGAGCGGTCAGGACGAGGTCGACCGCGCGCTGGCGGCGCTGCGGGCGCCGAGCCCGGCGGCCCTGCCCAAGGGGCTGAGCGCGCCGACGCTGGAGCGGGTGACCGGCGCCGTCCGGGACACGGAGGAGGGGCTGACGGCGGCGGGCGTCGCGGAGGCGGTCGGGATCTCCCGGATCACGGCCCGGCGCTATCTGGAGCACCTGGTGGAGGCGGGCCGGGCGGAACGCAAGCCCCTGTACGGCCAGGTGGGCCGCCCGGAGCTGGTGTACCGCTGGGTACCGGACACCCGGGGCCGGTGACGGCGGGCGGACGGGGTCGTCGAGCGCTTCTGGGGCGCCCTGGACGGCGGGGGCGGCTGGGGGTGCATCGCACGGCGGGGGGTCGTCCGCGTACGGGGTGTACGCGGACGACGCCGACCACGCGGCGAGGCGCCGTGCCAGGTGTCGCGGGCCGGACGGGCTGTTCGAAGCACGCCTGAGGCGTCCTTGCACTGTGCCCGCCCGGGCCGCGCGGCCCGGGCACCTCGCCGCGTTGCCGGAAAGCCCCGGTAGCTCCGCTACCAGGCCTCTCCGCCGCCTTGCGATGCACGGCACCGGACCGGGCGGCCTGATCAGGCGTCACCGTGCAAGAACCCCTCAGAAGACCGACTCGGCCTCGTCCATGCGGTCCTTCGGCACCGTCTTCAGCTCGGTCACCGCCTCGGCGAGCGGCACCATCACCACGTCGGTGCCGCGCAGCGCCGTCATCCGGCCGAACTCGCCGCGGTGCGCGGCCTCGACGGCGTGCCAGCCGAAGCGGGTGGCGAGGACGCGGTCGTAGGCGGTGGGGACGCCGCCGCGCTGGATGTGGCCGAGGATGACCGGCCGGGCCTCCTTGCCCAGGCGCCGCTCCAGCTCGTACGCCAGCGCGGTGCCGATGCCCTGGAAGCGTTCGTGGCCGAACTTGTCGATCGCGCCCTTGCCGTAGTCCATGGTTCCGTCGGCGGGGTGGGCGCCCTCGGCGACGCAGATGACGGCGAACTTCTTGCCGCGGGCGAAGCGCTCCTCGACCATCTTGACCAGGTCGGCGGGGTCGAAGGGGCGCTCGGGCAGGCAGATGCCGTGGGCACCGGCGGCCATGCCGGACTCCAGGGCGATCCAGCCGGCGTGGCGGCCCATGACCTCGACCACCATCACGCGCTGGTGGGACTCGGCCGTCGTCTTCAGCCGGTCCATCGCCTCGGTGGCGACGCCCACCGCCGTGTCGAAGCCGAAGGTGCGGTCGGTCGAGGAGATGTCGTTGTCGATCGTCTTCGGGACGCCGACGACGGGCAGGCCGGCGTCGCTCAGCATGCGCGCGGCGGTGAGCGTGCCCTCGCCGCCGATCGGGATCAGCGCGTCGATGCCGAAGTCGTGGATCATGTCGCCGGCGCTCTCGCAGGCCTCGCGCAGCCGGTCGCGTTCCAGTCGGGAGGAACCGAGGATCGTGCCGCCGCGGGCCAGGATGCCGCTGACGGCGTTGAGGTCGAGGCTGCGGTAGCGGCGGTCGAGGAGTCCGGCGTAGCCGTCCTCGAAGCCGATGACCTCGTCGCCGTAGTTGTCGACCGCTCGGTGCACGACCGACCGGATCACTGCGTTCAGCCCGGGGCAGTCGCCACCTGCGGTGAGAACTCCGATGCGCATCGTGCTGTGTCTCCTGCTCGCTGTTGATGCCGGTGAGCCACTCCCGATTGTTCCACGCCGACGAGGGCACTGTCTCTTGACGGGCGCCTTACCCACGGACCGGGGTATTGTCAAGAGGGTTCTGCTCACCTCGGTGGGCGATTTTTGTACTCGGCCATATGCCGCCATCTGAAGGGGAGAGCACACGTGACGCGCAGCGTGTACGTCACCGGGATCGACCGCGGCGACGGCCGCCAGGTCGTCGAGCTGGGGGTCATGGAGCTGCTGACCCGGCAGGTCGACCGGGTCGGCGTCTTCCGTCCCCTCGTCCACGACGGCCCGGACCGTCTCTTCGAGCTGCTGCGCGCACGCTACCGGCTGTCGCAGGACCCGGCGACCGTCTACGGCATGGACTATCACGAGGCGTCGGCCCTCCAGGCGGAGCGCGGCGCCGACGAACTGGTCGCCACGCTCGTCGACCGCTTCCACCGCGTGGCCCGCGACTTCGACGTCGTCCTCGTCCTCGGCACCGACTACGCCGACACGCAGTTCCCGGACGAGCTCTCGCTCAATGCCCGGCTGGCCAACGAGTTCGGCGCCTCCGTGATCCCCGTCGTCGGCGGCCGGGGGCAGACCACGGAGTCCGTGCTCGCCGAGACCCGCAACGCCTTCCGCGCCTACGACGGGCTGGGCTGCGACGTGCTGGCCATGGTGACCAACCGGGTGGCCCGCGAGGACCGCGAGGAGATAGCCGAGCGGCTCGCCTCCCGGCTGCCCGTGCCCTGCTACGTGGTGCCCGACGAGCCCGCCCTGTCCGCGCCGACGGTCGCGCAGGTCAGCCACGCCCTGGGGGCGAAGGTGCTGCTCGGCGACGACTCGGGTCTGGCCCGCGACGCCCTCGGCTTCGTCTTCGGCGGCGCGATGCTGCCGAACTTCCTGGACGCCCTGACCCCCGGCTGCCTGGTCGTCACCCCGGGCGACCGCGCCGACCTGGTCGTCGGCTCGCTCGCCGCGCACAGCGCCGGCACCCCGCCGATCGCCGGCATGCTGCTCACCCTGGGCGAGGTCCCCAGCGACGCGGTCCTCACCCTCGCCGCCCGGCTCGCCCCCGGCACGCCCGTCCTGTCGGTGACCGGCAACAGCTTCCCCACCGCCGAGCAGCTGTTCTCCCTGGAGGGCAAGCTGAACGCGGCCACCCCGCGCAAGGCGGAGACCGCGCTCGGCCTGTTCGAGCGGCACGTCGACACCGCCGGCCTCCTCAAGCGGGTCTCCGCGCCGAGCAGCGACCGTGTGACGCCGATGATGTTCGAGCACAAGCTCCTCGAGCAGGCCCGCTCCGACCGGCGACGCGTCGTGCTGCCCGAAGGCACCGAGGAGCGGGTGCTGCACGCGGCCGAGGTGCTGCTGCGCCGCGGCGTCTGCGACCTCACCCTGCTGGGCCCGGTCGACGGCATCCGCAAGAAGGCCGCCGACCTCGGCATCGACCTCGGCGACTGCCGGTTGATCGACCCCGCCACCAGCGAGCTGCGCGACTCCTTCGCCGAGCTGTACGCCGGCTTCCGTGCCCACAGGGGCGTCACCGTGGAGCTGGCGTACGACGTCGTCTCCGACGTGAACTACTTCGGGACGCTGATGGTCCAGGAGGGCCTCGCCGACGGCATGGTGTCGGGTTCGGTGCACTCCACGGCCGCGACCATCCGCCCCGCCTTCGAGATCATCAAGACCAAGCCGGACGCCGACATCGTCTCGTCGGTGTTCTTCATGTGCCTGGCCGACAAGGTGCTGGTGTACGGCGACTGCGCCGTCAACCCCGACCCGAACGCCGAGCAGCTCGCCGACATCGCCATCCAGTCTGCGGCGACGGCCGCCCGGTTCGGCGTGGAGCCGCGGATCGCGATGCTGTCGTACTCCACGGGCACCTCCGGTTCCGGCGCCGACGTCGACAAGGTGCGGGAGGCCACCGAACTCGTCCGCTCGCGCCGCCCCGACCTGCGGATCGAGGGGCCGATCCAGTACGACGCCGCCGTCGAGCCGTCCGTCGCGGCCACCAAGCTGCCGGACTCCGAAGTCGCCGGACAGGCCAGCGTGCTGATCTTCCCCGACCTCAACACCGGCAACAACACCTACAAGGCGGTGCAACGTTCGGCCGGCGCGATCGCCGTCGGCCCCGTGCTCCAGGGTCTGCGCAAGCCGGTCAACGACCTGTCGAGGGGCGCCCTCGTCCAGGACATCGTCAACACCGTGGCCATCACGGCCATCCAGGCCCAGACCTCGACCGAGAAGGCAAACCTCCAGTGACCGCCACCCGTGTCCTCGTCCTCAACTCCGGCTCCTCGTCGGTGAAGTACCAGCTGCTCGACATGCGCGACAGCGGCCGGCTGGCCGTGGGGCTCGTCGAGCGCATCGGTGAGCAGTCCTCCCGGCTCAGGCACACACCCCTGCACGCCGGCGGCGAGGCCCGGGAGTGGACCGGGCCCATCGCCGACCACGACGCCGCTCTGAAGGCCGTCGCCGAGGAGCTGGCCAGGGACGGCATCGGTCTGGACTCGCCCGAACTGGCCGCGATCGGCCACCGGGTGGTGCACGGCGGCCGGCACTTCACCGAGCCGACGGTCGTCGACGACACCGTGCTCGCCGAGATCGAGCGGCTGATCCCGGTGGCCCCGCTGCACAACCCGGCCAACCTCACCGGGATCCGCACCGCGCGGGCGCTGCGCCCGGACCTGCCCCAGGTCGCCGTGTTCGACACCGCGTTCCACACGACGATGCCGGAGTCGGCCGCGCGCTACGCGATCGACGTGGAGACGGCCGACGAGCACCGCATCCGGCGCTACGGCTTCCACGGCACCTCGCACGCCTACGTCTCCCGCGCCACGGCGAAGCTGCTGGGGAAGGCGCCCGAGGAGGTGAACGTCATCGTGCTGCACCTGGGCAACGGGGCGTCCGCCTCGGCCGTGCGGGGCGGCAGGTGCGTCGACACCTCCATGGGACTGACCCCGCTCGAAGGCCTCGTGATGGGTACCCGCTGCGGAGACGCCGACCCGGCCGTCATCTTCCATTTGGCGCGTGTTGGCGGAATGTCCATCGACGAAATCGACACTCTTCTCAACAAGAAGAGCGGGCTGATCGGTCTGTGCGGCGACAACGACATGCGGGAGATCCGGCGGCGGATCGACGAGGGCGACGCCCGGGCGGAGCTCGCCTTCGACATCTACATTCACCGTCTGAGGAAGTACATCGGCGCCTATTGCGCCGTCCTCGGCCGGGTGGACGCCATCGCGTTCACCGCCGGGGTCGGGGAGAACGCGGCACCGGTGCGTGAGGCGGCCGTCGCGGGCCTGGAGACCCTGGGCCTCGCGGTGGACGCCGGGCTGAACGCCGTGCGGAGCGACGAGCCGCGGCTCATCTCGCCCGCGGACGCGCGGGTCAAGGTCGCCGTGGTGCCCACGGACGAGGAGCTGGAGATCGCCACGCAGACCTACGCATTGGTGGGAAACACAAACTGAACCGGAAAGCAACTGAGCACGCACCACCTCATTTGTATCTTCCGCCAGACGGAATATTCCGGAGCGAAACAAACCGATAGGATCGCCCCATGCGCCGTTCGAAAATCGTCTGTACTCTCGGCCCCGCGGTCGACTCCCACGAAATGCTCGTGTCGCTGATCGAGGCCGGCATGAACGTGGCCCGCTTCAACTTCAGCCACGGCACGCACGCCGAGCACCAGGGCCGTTACGACCGGGTCCGGGCCGCCGCCAAGGAGACCGGCCGGGCCATCGGTGTCCTCGCCGACCTCCAGGGCCCCAAGATCCGGCTGGAGACCTTCGCCGAAGGGCCGGTCGAGCTGGTGCGCGGTGACGAGTTCACCATCACCACCGAGGACGTGCCCGGTGACAAGACGATCTGCGGCACCACCTACAAGGGCCTGCCCGGCGACGTCTCGCGCGGCGACCAGATCCTCATCAACGACGGCAACGTCGAGCTGAAGGTCCTGGACGTCGAGGGCCCGCGGGTGCGGACGATCGTCATCGAGGGCGGTGTCATCTCCGACCACAAGGGCATCAACCTGCCCGGCGCGGCCGTCAACGTGCCCGCGCTGAGCGAGAAGGACATCGAGGACCTGCGGTTCGCGCTGCGCATGGGCGCCGACCTGGTCGCGCTGTCCTTCGTCCGGGACGCCAAGGACGTCTCCGACGTCCACCGGATCATGGACGAGGAGGGCCGCCGCGTCCCCGTCATCGCCAAGGTGGAGAAGCCGCAGGCGGTGGAGAACATGGAGGACGTCGTGATGGCGTTCGACGGTGTGATGGTCGCGCGCGGTGACCTCGCCGTCGAGTACCCGCTCGAGAAGGTCCCCATGGTGCAGAAGCGCCTGATCGAGCTGTGCCGGCGCAACGCCAAGCCGGTGATCGTGGCGACCCAGATGATGGAGTCGATGATCACCAACTCCCGTCCGACCCGCGCCGAGGCCTCCGACGTGGCCAACGCGATCCTGGACGGCGCCGACGCGGTCATGCTGTCCGCCGAGTCGAGCGTGGGCGCGTACCCGATCGAGACCGTCAAGACCATGTCGAAGATCGTCGCCGCGGCCGAGACGGAGCTGCTGAGCAAGGGTCTCCAGCCGCTGGTCCCGGGCAAGAAGCCGCGCACGCAGGGTGGTTCGGTCGCCCGCGCCGCCTGCGAGATCGCCGACTTCCTCGGCGGCCGGGGGCTGGTGGCCTTCACGCAGTCCGGCGACACCGCCCGCCGGCTCTCCCGCTACCGCGCCGCCCAGCCGATCATCGCCTTCACCACCGACGAGGGCACCCGCAACCAGCTGGCGCTCAGCTGGGGCGTCGAGTCGCACGTGGTGCCGTTCGTGAACAGCACCGACGAGATGGTCGACCTGGTGGACCAGGAGATCACCAAGCTCAACCGCTTCAGCCCCGGTGAGATCGTGATCATCACCGCCGGCTCGCCGCCCGGCGTCCCCGGCACCACCAACATGGTCCGCGTCCACCACCTCGGCGTGGGCTCCCCCAACTGAGCCCGAACCCACCGTGAACGGCGCTGAGGGCGCCCCCTGCGACACAGGGGGCGCCCTCAGGCCGTTGCGGCTCCCGGACGGGATCGTGGGTACTGCTCGGTGCTGCGGGTTCTGCCGGGTGCCGCGGTCCTACTTGGTGCTGAAGACGTGCATCCCCGGGACGTGCAGGTCGCCGCCGAACTGGCCGGCCTGGACGACCTTGACGTTGGTGAAGTAGATGAGCGGGATGTTCAGCGGCGGCGGGTGCTCCGGGCTGAACGTCACGGGTATCAGCCCGAACAGGTTGCCCGAGATGCTCTCGGTGTACATGAGCGTGTCGCCGTTGCGGATCGTGGACGTCGTGCCCGAGCCGGCCTGGACGTGGTACGTGACGCCGGCCTGCTTGTCCTTGACCGTCTGGTGCAGGTCGCCGATGTCGGTGCCCTGGGAGACGACGTACTTCAGGACCTTCTTCTTCGTCCCGTTGGCCGTCTTCACCTCGACGATGCCCTGGTAGTCGGCGCCCTTGAGCAGCAGCGAGCTGGCGTCCAGCTGCCAGGGGTCGTCCGGCAGCGGCACCTTGTTGTCGACGCCGGACTCGTCCTCGGTGGCGACGGGACAGTCGTCCACGTCCGTGGAGGCGCTCGCCGACGGGCTCGGGGAGGCGGTGGCGTCGGCCGCGTCGGAGGCTTCCTCCTCCGCCTTCTCCGTGGTGTCCTCGGCCGTCCCGGCCGCCTTGTCGGCGGTGTCCCGCACGGCGTCGGTGGTGTCCTTCGCCGCGTCGGAGCCGTTCTCGCCGGAGCCGCCCGTGCCGGAGCCGGTGGACCCCGAGCCGGACGAACCGGAGCCGGTGGAGCCGGAGTCCGCCGACGTGTCCCCGCTCGCGGAGGCGGAGGGGGAGGCCGACGGCGCGGGACTCGCGTCGCCCGTGGCGCCGGAGTCCTTGGTGCCGTCGAAGAGGTCCGTGAGGGCGTCCCCGATGTTCTCCAGAACGTTCTTGTCGCTCTCGGACGGCGACGGGCTCGCGGTCGCCGTGTCGCCGCCGGACGTCGAGGTCTGGGGCGTGGCCGCCGACGGGGACGCGGAGGGCTCGGGCCGGGTCCCCTCGTCGGAACCCGGATCCGACGAAGCGTCACCCGGGGTGTCCTTGCCGTCGGTGGAACCGGCGGAGTCGCCGGAGCCGTCCGAACCGCCCGCGGACTCGTCCTTGGCGTCGTCCTTGGAGTCGTCCTTGCCCTCGTCCGCCGAGCCTCCCGCGCTCTCCGACGCGGAGGGCGAGGGCGAGGCCGACGGGCCGGCCGCCTCGTTCTCGAGGGCGGCGACGCAGTCCTTGTACTCGTCGACGGTGAGGCTCTTGGACGTGGGCTGGTCCTCGGCGTTGGCGAGGGTGGGCGTGAAGCCCATCCCCATGAGGACCGCGGTCGGCATGGCCGCCAGGGCTATCGCCTTGCCGGCGGGCATGTGGAGCCTGGTGAACAGCGGCTTCTTGGGTGCCGCGTGGCGCGGCCCGGTTCTCACACGGGCAGCGTCCACATCGCTCCCGGTGGTCACCTCGTCAGCCGGCACTGTGCCTCCCGTTCGCCCCGTTGGCCGGGCTCGTTCCTGACAGATCGTTCGGCTCGTCCGCGCCCTGGGCGGCGCCGGCGTCGTCCTTGGTGAGGGCCGGACCCGAGCTGTACGGGTTCACGACCGCGCCGTGCGCGGGGGCGTGGTGGCCCGCCGGGAACGCGCCCTCGGGAGCGACGCCCCCGGTGGGGCCGGTCTCCGGCGCCGGCTGCGGCGCGGAGGACGGGCCGGGTGCCCAGGAGACCGCCATGGCCCCGCCGACCAGCGCGAGCAGGAAGCCGATGAGGAAGCCGCCGAGGTTGGACACCGGGATGGACACCAGGCCCAGCAGGATCGCCGCGACGCCCGCGAAGACGCGGACGTGCTTCTGGAACCACAGACTGATGCCCAGGACGCCGAGCAGCACGCCGATGATCAGGGAGCCTGCGCCGGCGGTGGTCGCCATCGCGAGCGTCAGGTGACCGATCTGCAGGTTGGCGTACGGGAAGTAGGCGATGGGGAATCCGCCGAGGAGTACGAACAGGCCGGCCCAGAACGGCCTCGTGCCCCGCCAGGCGCGGAACTGCTGCCTACGGCGGGTGAACTGGCCGGGGGCGACAGGGGTCTCGGCGCTCATGGAAAACAGCTCCCTGGTGCGGCGTTGCTGTGGTGGAGAGTGGTGCGACAGGTGAAGACCCGCGCTTCAGACTGGACGGGCGGGGGCGCCACCGGCTCCCCCGCCCGTCACAGAGTGCTTAGTAGCACTCCTTGACACCCGTCGACAGCGACATCTTCAGGCCGCTGAGCTTGAAGGTTCCGGCGGTGGTGGCCCACGCCGTCTGCTTCACGTCGGTCAGGACGGCCGACTCGGCCTGCTGTGCGAACCCGTAGGGGTTGGCCTGCTCGCTGCCGCCCTTCATGCCGGGACCCTTGTTGAGGTCCTTGGCGGCCACACCGATGTCGATGTTGGTGAACGTGGCGTCGGCCGCCAGGTCCTCGACGTCGATGTAGAGGTTCTCGGCCTCGACCGGCTTGCCGTTGCCGCCGGCCTTCAGCGTGAGGCTGACCGAGCCGATCAGCGGGATGTTCGGGGTGACCACGGACTGGCACATGTTCGTGATCGAGGCGTTCTTGAACGCCGAGACGGCGACGGGGTGAGCCGTCTTCTTGCCGTCGAGGGTGTAACCCGCGTCGAGCGCGCCGTACTGCGAGAAGCCCGTACCGACGAGCTTGTCCGCGGTGACCTTGAACGACTGACCCGACACGCTGAACGACGCGGCGAGCGCACCCTGCGCGAGGGCGACGCCTATACACGCCGTGGCGGCCACGCTGGGCACCATGACCACAGCGAACCGCTTCCATCTGGTCCCGCCACGCACCTGGGACTCCATATTTCCTCCTTCTCGGACGTACATCTCCTGATCCCGACTCGCCCCCGATGCGGCGGCTCAGCCGGGCAGGGATGGGAGAAGTGCTACGTCCTCGGGAAGGGGAGCGCCCGTACCCGGAGGCGAGAACCGCGCCCGAATCACCGGCGATCACCCCCGAGCGACAACCACTGGTCGCGCCTGACACGCATCACGCACAACCTTGCTGGACAGGCTTCGCCGCAGCGAAGACCCCCCTGCCCAAGGGCCGGCGCCACTGTCGACGGCCCTGCTCGGTGGGGACCCAGGAAAACCCGTTGACCCAACCGGCTGTCGGGGTACGGGAATGGACCGAGCGTGGCCGATCGTGGTGCATTCTCGCCGCCCGCACAAGGGGGTTCGTTACTCGCTAGTAACGACCGGATAACCGAACAACGACCCATAGGTCTCGACCGACGACGCTGGGTGGCAGACATGCCCAGGACAAAACTGTTGATCGCTGGACAGAATCCGACAGATCAACGCCCCCGGCTTACTGCCAGTAACAGCGGCCGCGATTACCAAGATTTGGTAAAGCGCGGCCGCAGGGGGACGGTTTCGGCAGAACTTTCACCCGGGCGCCACAGGCCCCGGCGTTTAGCGACTGGTCAGAACCGGGCCCTCGCCCGGCTCAGAACAGGGCGCGCGCCAGCGCCCTGCGCGCCGCGGTCACCCGCGGGTCGTCGGGCCCGACCACCTCGAACAGCTCCAGCAGCCGCACGCGTACCGCGTCGCGGTCCTCACCGGCCGTGCGCTGCACGGTGTCGATGAGCCGTCCGAACGCGTCCTCGACGTGACCGCCCACCAGATCCAGGTCGGCGGCGGCGATCTGCGCCCCCACGTCATTCGGCTTGTCCGCGGCGTCCTTGCGCACCTGCTGCGGGTCCATGTCCTGCACCCGCTGGAGCAACTCGGCCTGGGACAGCCCGAGTTTGGCCTCGGTGTTGCCCGGGTCGTCGGCGAGGACGTTCTGGTACGCCCGCACCGCACCGCCGAGGTCCCCGGCGTCGAGTGCCCGCACGGCGGCTTCGAGCAGGGTGTCGTGGGGGCCGACCGGTGCGGCGGGGGCCTCGGTGCGGCCGCCCGGCTCGGCGTCGGGGTCGACGGTCAGACCGGTCAGGCCGAAGCGCTCTTCGGCGACCTGCACCAACTGGTCGAGGGTCTGGCGGATCTGCGCCTCGCCGGCGGCTCCCTGGAAGAGCGGCAGCGCCTGCCCGGCGACGACGGCGAACACGGCCGGGATCCCCTGGACCCCGAACTGCTGCATCAGCATCTGGTTGGCGTCGACGTCGATCTTGGCCAGCAGGAAGCGCCCGTCGTACTCGACGGCGAGCCGCTCCAGGACCGGGCTCAGCTGCTTGCAGGGCTGGCACCACTCGGCCCAGAAGTCGATGACGACGGGCACCTCGGCGGACCGCTGGAGGACGTCCCGCTCGAACCCGGCCTCATCGACGTCGATGACGAGGTCGGCGGGGGACACGGCCCCCGCCCCGCCCTGTCGGGCGGCTTCGGCCCGCGCCTGCTCCGCCTTCGCCTTGGCCTCCTGGGCCGCCTTCACCGCGGCGAGGTCGACGACTCCGCTCATGGACATGTTCCGTGGCTGCATGCGTCTATCCTCCCCCGTCAGCGCCTGTGCGTGAAAAGCGATCCGAAAAGTGCGCCGGGTCCCCACCCCGCGTCGGCGGATCACGGCTCGCGTACGTCCGTCACGAGCTTTCGCTACGAGTCGTAGCGTAATGCCGAGGGGGCCCTCCGCGGGACCGTTCCCCGGTGATCTCCCTCACTGCTCCCCCGCCGTACCCCGGGACGGGCCCGATATCGTCGGAGCATGCAGAGCCGTACCCCCGCCGGCCGTCCGGGGCGTCCGCGCAGCGCCACCGCGGACGCCGCGATCCTGGCCGCCACACGGGACGCCCTGATCGAGCTGGGCTGGTCCGGACTCACCCTGGGAGACGTGGCATCACGCGCCGGGGTTGCGAAAACGACGCTCTACCGTCGCTGGGCCGGCAAGAACGAACTCGTCGTCGACGCGGTTGCCGAGCTCTTCGGCGAACTGGAACTCCCCGACCGCGGCAGCCTCGCCGCCGACATCGAGGGCGTGGTCCTGCAGTTCGCGGCGATCCTCGCCCGCCCCGAGGCCCGCAGCGGACTGATGGCGGTGGTCGCCGAGTCCACCCGCGACGACGCCCTGCGCGCACGCATCCGCGCCTCCGTCGTCGAACCCCAGAAGGACCTGGTCCTCGAGGGCCGGGCCCGCGCCCAGGCCCGTGGCGAGCTCCCCCCGCAGACCGACCCGCGGGAGTCCGCCCACACGGTCGACCTCATCTTCGACGTCGTCGCGGGCGCGGTGGTCCACCGCACCCTGGTGAGCGCGGAACCGGCGGACCAGGAGTGGGTGCGCGCCTTCACCCGGCTCCTCCTGCACGGCCTGGCCGGCGAACGGGGCTAGGGGCCCATCGAGAGCTCCGAACAAAGGCGTCCCAAGAGCTCCGGACAAGGGGAGGCCGATCGGCTCGCGGCGTCCGGTGCCGTGCATCGCAAGGCGGAGGGGCGTCCGCGTACCGGGGTGTACGCGGACGATCCCGACCACGCGGCGAGGCGCCGTGCCGGGTGTCGCGGCCGGACGGACGGCCCGCGACACGCCCCAGGGCCCGTCGTCCGCCCGGTTCAGAACCCGGCGGGCTCGGTGTACACGCCCCACTCGTCCCGCAGGACGTCGCAGATCTCCCCCAGCGTGGCCTCCGCGCGCACGGCGACCAGCATCGGCTCGATCATGTTCGCCCCCTCCCGGGCCGCCGCGACCATGGCGTCCAGGGCCGCCCGCACGGCCGCGTCGTCCCGCGCGACCCGCCGTCCCGCGAGCACCCGGACCTGCTCCCGCTCCACCTCGTGGCTGACCCGCAGGATCTCCAGGTCCCCGGTCACCGAACTGGTGTGCGCGTTGACGCCGACGACCCTCTTCTCCCCCTTCTCCAGGGCCTGCTGGTACCGGAACGCCGACTCGGCGATCTCCCCGGTGAACCAGCCGTCCTCGATCCCCCGCAGGATCCCGGAGGTGATCGGACCGATGGGGTGCCGGCCGTCGGGGTGCGCCCGCAGACCCCGCTCCCTGATCTGCTCGAAGATCTTCTCGGCGTCGGCCTCGATCCGGTCCGTCAACTGCTCGACGTACCAGGAACCGCCCAGCGGGTCGGCGACGTTGGCGACCCCGGTCTCCTCCATCAGCACCTGCTGCGTGCGCAGCGCGATCTCCGCGGCCTGCTCGCTCGGCAGGGCCAGCGTCTCGTCCAGTGCGTTGGTGTGCAGGGAGTTGGTCCCGCCGAGCACCGCCGCGAGCGCCTCCACCGCCGTCCGCACCACGTTGTTGTACGGCTGCTGGGCCGTCAGCGAGACCCCCGCGGTCTGGGTGTGGAACCGCAGCCACTGCGCCTTCTCGGTCCGCGCCCCGTAGACGTCGCGCATCCACCGGGCCCAGATCCTGCGCGCCGCGCGGAACTTGGCGATCTCCTCGAAGAAGTCGACGTGCGCGTCGAAGAAGAAGGAGAGCCCGGGCGCGAACACGTCGACGTCCAGACCGCGGCTGAGCCCCAGCTCGACGTAACCGAAGCCGTCCGCGAGCGTGTACGCCAGCTCCTGTGCGGCCGTCGCTCCGGCCTCGCGGATGTGGTAGCCGGAGACGGACAGCGGCTTGTAGGCGGGGATGCCGGCCGCGCAGTACTCCATGAGGTCGCCGATGAGGCGCAGGTGCGGCTCGGGCGGGAAGAGCCACTCCTTCTGCGCGATGTACTCCTTGAAGATGTCGGTCTGGAGCGTGCCGTTGAGGACGGCGGGATCGACGCCCTGGCGCTCGGCCGCGACGAGGTACATGCAGAAGACGGGCACGGCGGGCCCGCTGATCGTCATCGAGGTGGTGACGTCCCCGAGCGGGATGCCCTTGAACAGCACCTCCATGTCGGCGGCCGAGTCGATGGCGACCCCGCAGTGCCCGACCTCGCCGAGCGAGCGCCGGTCGTCGGAGTCGCGGCCCATCAGGGTCGGCATGTCGAACGCGACGGACAGGCCCCCGCCGCCGTTGGCGAGGATCATCTTGTAGCGCTCGTTGGTCTGCTCGGCGTTGCCGAACCCGGCGAACTGCCGGATGGTCCACGTACGCCCCCGGTAGCCGGTGGGGTACAGCCCGCGGGTGAAGGGGTACTCCCCGGGCCACCCGATCCGCTCGAACCCCTCGTAGGTGTCGCCGGGCCGGGGCCCGTACACCGGCTCCACGGGATCCCCGGAGAGCGTGGTGAAGTCCGCCTCACGCGTGCGTGCGGCGTCGTACCGGGCCTGCCAGCGTCGGCGGCCCTCCTCGATGGCGTCAGCGTCCATACCCCCGAATTTACTAGGACGTCCTAGTAAATGTCGATGGCAGACCGCCGTACGCGTGCCGTACGGCGGTGGAGCCCGGGTGGGCGCAGGGGTCCTCGCGCCCTGCACGACACCGGACCGCGCGGCCCGGGCGGGCATGGTGCAAGGGCCCTCAGGCCTTGGCGACCGCCGGGGCGTCCTCGGCGATCTTGGACTCCAGCTCGCGGCTGATCCGGCGCTCGACGAAGAACGCGGCCGTCGGAACGGTCCCGGCCAGCAGCACCCACAGCTGCCGGGCGACCGGCCACTTGGCCTTGGAGCCCAGGTCGAAGGCGAAGACCAGGTAGAGGACGTACAGCCAGCCGTGCGCGATGCCCACGACACTGGTGAAGCTGTCCGCGCCGTCCATCTTGAGCAGGTACTTGGCGATCACGCCGAGGGTCAGCAGGACCAGCAGCACACCGGTGACGTAGGCCATGACGCGGTAGCGGGTCAGCACGCTCTTCTTCATGCCGTCGAGCGTAACCGCCCGTTCCGGGAGATCTTGCGCCGGGTCGACGCTGTCCGACGCCCGTCGGCGGTACCCCGCCGGGGACCGGACCCGCCGGTCACCGCTCCCGCGCGCGGCACGGCCTCAGCCCGCCGTTCACTGCTCCTCGAAGTCGTGTGCGGCGATCCGCAGCGGGCGCAGCATCGCGAAGATCTCCGCGCACTCCTCGGCGTCGTACACGCCGAGGCCGAAGTCCATCGCCATCAGGTCGCGGGTGGCGGCCTCGACGACCTCGCGGCCCTTGTCGGTGATCGAGGCGAGGGTGCCGCGGCCGTCGTTGGGGTTGGGGCGCTTGTCGACCAGACCGGACCGCACCAGGCGGTCGACGGTGTTGGTCACGGAGGTGGGGTGGACCATGAGCCGCTCACCGATCTTCGACATCGGCAGCTCGCCGGCCTTGGAGAAGTTGAGCAGCACCAGCGCCTCGTAGCGCGCGAACGTCAGCCCGTACGGCTTGACCACCGCGTCCACCTCGGCGAGGAGGATCTGGTGGGCGCGCATGATCGAGGTGATCGCGGCCATGGACGGCACGTTGCCCCAGCGCTGTTTCCAGAGCTCGTCGGCGCGGGCGATCGGGTCGAAGGGGAGGCTGAGCGGCTTCGGCACGGCATCAGACCCTACCCGTCGGTCATATCGTGGGCAGCCCCGTCTCGGCTTTCGGTACAGGGACCGGCCGCGCTCAGTAGAGCGCCCGCAGGCCCAGCACGTCCCCCTTGCCCAGGGTCCGGGCGCTCGTCGAGCACGCGAACGAGTTGGTGTACATGGTCTGGGCCTCGTGCCCGGGGCCGACGTGGGCCAGGCCGAAGACGTGACCCGCCTCGTGGGTGGCGACACTGCGGATGTCGTACGCGTCGGTGCAGGCGCCGGTGGGGTGGTCGGTGAACGTGTAGTCGCCGGTGTTGAAGCGGACGTCGGCCTCCTTCAGCCAGTCCGGGCGGCCGGACATCGGACGGCTCCAGGTACAGGTCGTGGCGACGACGGCGCCGGTGAGGTCACCCGCGTCCCACACACTCACCCCGTCCCGCGCGGTGCAGCGGGCCTCGTGGTCGATGTCGGCCTCCTGGCGGGTCGCGCCCCAGTACTTGGCCCGCGCCCCGACGACGTCGCCGTACCCGCAGTCGTTGCGGCTGGTGATGATGGTGGTGATGGCGTCGGTGAAGGCTCGGCGCGCTTCGGCGCGGGAGACGTTGCCGGGCAGGGCGTCGTCGCCGAGCCACCAGTCGTAGGTGCCGTACTCCTTGTGGTCGGTGACGGCATGGGCGGCGTCGGCGCACTTGGCACGGGGAGCGGCCGGGGCGGCCTGTGCGTGGGCGTGGGTGTGAGCGTGTTCCGCGGCGTCGGCGGCGACGCCGGGGGCAGCGCCGCCGCTCGGCTCGTAGGCGTAGGAGACCGTGCCGTCCGCGGCGACCTCCAGGGTGAAGCCGTGCCGGGAGCCGTCCACCGTCAGCGCGTCGACGCCGACCTTCGTGCCCGGCTCGGGGACGGTCACCCCGGCGCCGGCATGGGTGACGACGCGCCCGACGGCGCCGCAGTCGATCACCGACGATCCGGCGGGCAGATCGTCCACGGTCAGCGTCCCGGGCGGGAGTGCGCACCGGCCGCCGTCCGCGCCCGCCGCGCCTTCCGCGCGCCCCGGCGCGTCACCGCCGCCCACCGCCGACAGCGTCGCCGCGAGGGCGACCGCCACGATCGCCCTGCCCACCGCTCCCGGCCCGTGCCGCCCTGCCACTTCGCCTCCCTCTGCCCGGACCGACCACCCGGCGGGCGGCTTCATCGGTCCGCAAGAGGCTAGCCCTCCGTGACGCGGCGGAAACCCTCCGCCACTCCACCTCATTGAGCGATCGCTCAAACAGGTGTACCGTCCCCCTCAGAGGGTTGAGCGATCGCTCAAAACCCGTCTACCTGGGGGATTGGCATGGGGCTCTACGTCGAGGCGCTGATCCGCGCCGATCTGGATGATCTCTGGACCCGCACACAGGACCCCGCGCAGCACCAACGGTGGGACCTGCGATTCACCGAGATCGACTACCTGCCGCGCGCACAGGAGGAGCCGCAGCGCTTCCGGTACGCCACGCGCGTGCTGCCGTTCCTGACGATCACCGGCACCGGCGTATCGGCGGGGGAACGGCAGCGGCCCGACGGCACGCGCACCTCCGCCCTGCGCTTCGCCTCCCCCCATCCGCTCTCACTGCTCGCCGAGGGCAGCGGCTACTGGCGTTACGTGCCCGAAGGCGACGGCGTCCGCTTCCTCACCGGCTACGACTACCGGCCCCGCTGGGGTGCCTTCGGCGCGGTCGTCGACCGGCTGCTCCTGCGCCCGCTGATGGGCTGGGCGACGGCCTGGTCCTTCGACCGGCTGCGGCTGTGGCTGGAGCGGGGCGTCACACCGGAGCGCGCGCTGCGCAACTGGCTCGTAGAGCTGGCCGTGCGCGCCCTGGTCGTCACCCTCGCCTGCACGGGGCTGGGCAGGGAGTCCCTGCTGCTCCTGCTCGGCCCGCTCGCCGCGTCGATGGCGTACGTCTGCCCCCTGCTGCTGAGCGTCCTGGTGTGCCTGGCCCTGTTCAAGGCGCCCCTGTCGGGCACGCCGGCGGCGCGCCGCTGTCTGCGCACCCCGCCCGCACGCGCGTGTGCCCCCCGTCTCCTGCGCGCTCTGGAGGACCCGCGATGACCTCGATCTTCCGCACGGCGATGGGGGCCGACTTCGACCGTCTGCACCCGCAGGTGCGGCGCCGCTTCTCGGTGGGGCTCGCGAGCGGCCTGGCCTGCACGGGGCGGGGCGTGATGGACCGCGTCTGGCACGGCCCGGCGTTCGTGAGGCCGTTCCTGGCGCTGGGCGCCACCCGCAACATCCTGGTCCCGCGCGCGGGACGCCGGGTGCCGTTCGTCATCGAGAACGTGCCGTACACGGACTCCTTCGGCCGTGAGACGGTGAGTTTCGTGCGTACCTTCGACCTGCCCGGCCGGGCCCGCCGGTTCGACGCCCAGATGGTGCTCGGTCCCCGGGGCGACCGCATCCTCGACTACCTGGGCACCCACCAGCACCTCGCGACGGAGCTGCACTTCCGGGCGGAACCGGACGGCTCCCTGCTGATCCGCTCCGGTGAGCACCGCTTCCGGGAGGGGTGGGTGGACGCTCGCGTGCCCGAGCTGATCGGGGCGACGGCCGAGGTGCGCGAGTCGTACGACGACGCCACGGGCCGTTTCCGGATCCGGGTCGCCGTGGTGAACCGCCACGTCGGCCCGCTGTTCGGCTACGAGGGCTCCTTCACGGCCGAGTACACCGACGTCCGCGTCTGCGGGGTGCGGCCGGGGCTGCGCCCGGTGCGCGAGGAGGCGCGCGCGTGAGCCCGGAGACGGCCAAGTCCCTGGAGACGCGGACCAAGCTGCTGGAAGGGGCGCTGCGCACGCTCAGCGAGCAGGGCATCGCCCGGACGTCGGCCCGTACGGTCGCGGCGACCGCCGGGGTCAACCAGGCCCTGGTCTTCTACCACTTCGGCTCGGTCGACGAGCTGCTCGCGGCGGCCTGCCGGTACGGCGCCGAGCGGTCGGTGGCGCGCTACCGCGCCCGCTTCGAGACCGTGACCTCACTGTCGGAGCTGCTCGCCATGGGGCGGGAAATCCACGAGCAGGAGCTGTCCGGGGGTCATGTCATGCTCCTCGGCCAGCTGCTGGCGGGCGCGCAGACGCACGCCACCCTGGGGCCGGCCACGGCGGCGGGGCTCGAGCTGTGGATCGTGGAGATCGAGAAGGTCCTGCACCGGGTCCTCGCAGGCACCCCGTTCGGAGAGTTCGCCGACGCGGCGGGGCTGGCCCGGGCGGTCGCGGCGTCGTTCGTGGGGATCGAGCTGTACGAGGGGGTCGACGGGGCGGGGGCGGCGGCGGCCCTGGACGCGCTGGAGCAGCTGGGGATGCTGGTGGGCGCGCTGGAGGAGCTTGGGCCGGTGGCCCAGCGGGCGGTGCGGCAGTACCTGCGGCGGGCGTCGGGGAGGCGGTGAGGAACCCCGCCCTCCCGGACGGCCGTCACTCCCCCTGCTGCGCCAGGTGCCTCTCGACGGTCTCCACCTTGGACGTCAGTCCGTCGGTCACGCCGGGCCGGACGTCGGCCTTGAGGACCAGGGACACGCGCGGCGCCCGGGCCTCGACGGCGGCGACGGCACGCCGGACGACGTCCATGACCTCGTCCCACTCCCCCTCGACGGAGGTGAACATGGCGTCGGTGCGGTTCGGCAGGCCGGACTCGCGGACGACCCGGACGGCGTCGGCGACGTACTCCCCGACGTCCTCGCCCACGCCGAGCGGGGTGACCGAGAAGGCGACGATCACGAGGCCTCCACCACGCCCTCGCGGCGGGCGCGGGAGGCGATGACCGCGTCCTCGGCCTCGCGGCGCAGCCTGCGGTCGGCGAAGAAGCCGCCGGTCGGCAGGACGGAGAGGACGAAGTAGAGGGCCGCGGTCCCCAGCGGCCACTTGGCGCGGTTCCAGGCGTCGGCCCAGAAGATCACGTAGAGGACGAACAGCACGCCGTGGACCATGCCCATCACGGGCACCGCGTTGAAGTCCGTGGTCCGCTTCAGCACCGAGCAGACGAGCAGCAGCAGGAAGGAGATGGCCTCGGGGCCGGAGACCAGGCGGAGGCGGCGGAGGGCGGAGGCTGTCTTGAGGTCCACGGGTCACCTTCGGATGGGGGATCGGTGGAGGATCCGGTCTTTGTGAACGCACGCACAAGCGTTCGTCCATTGTGACAAACGCGGGGCCGTGCCGGAGGGCGGGGGGTGGGGTCTGCGTCCGCAAGGGTGGGCGGACACCCCCTAAGGGTGCGATCAGGGGTGATCTCCACCTCCCGGCTCTGTCGGACGGGGCGGTGTCGGGCTATTTTTCGCAGCGTGGCGATGTTCCGACTGCAAGGCAGCAAGGTGCTCGCCGTCGACATGACCGGGGACGCCGTGAAGGCGAAGAACGGCTCGATGGTCGCGTACGACGGGCAGATGGCCTTCAAGAAGCTCAGTGGTGGCGGCGAGGGTCTGCGGGGGATGGTGACCCGGCGGCTCACCGGCGAGCAGATGACCGTGATGGAGGTGAGAGGGCAGGGCACGTGCTGGTTCGCCGACCGTGCCTCCGAGATCAACCTCGTCAGTCTCCAGGGGGACAAGCTGTACGTGGAGTCGAGCAATCTGCTGGCGACCGACGGCGGCCTGCGGACCGGCACGAGTTTCACCGGCCTGCGCGGCGCCTCCCAGGGCAACGGGCTGTTCACGACGACCGTGGAGGGGACCGGACAGGCGGCCATCACCTCCGACGGGCCGGCGGTGGTGCTCCGGGTCAGCCCGCAGTACCCGCTGACGGTCGACCCGGGCGCGTACATCGCGCACCAGGGCGACGTCCGTCAGTCCTTCCAGGCCGGTGTGACGTTCCGCACGTTCATGGGCGAGGGCGGCGGCGAGGCCTTCCAGATCCGCTTCGAGGGGGACGGCCTGGTGTACGTCCAGCCGAGCGAGCGGAACACGATCGCGGGAGATGTGTGACATGCCCTTCCGTGAGATCAACTCCAAGATGGTCGAGGCGACCGTGGTGCCCGGGCAGCGGCTGTTCAGTCAGCGCGGCGCGATGCTCGCCTACCGGGGCGACGTGTCCTTCACGCCCAACCTCCAGGGCGGCCAGGGCGGGGTGATGTCGATGATCGGCCGTCGCCTGGCCAACGAGGACACCCCGCTGATGACGGTCGAGGGCAGCGGCACGGTCCTGTTCGGACACGGCGGACACCACGTCCAGGTCATCCGCCTCACCGGCGACACGCTGTACGTCGAGGCCGACCGTCTCCTCGCCTTCGAGGGCACCCTCCAGCAGGGCACGATGTTCCTGGGCTCGCAGGGCGGCGTCATGGGCATGGTCCGCGGCCAGATCAGCGGCCAGGGCCTGTTCACCACGACCCTCCAGGGACACGGCGCGGTGGCCGTCATGGCCCACGGCGGGGTCTTCGAGGTCCCGATCACCCCGCAGCGGCCGGTGCACGTCGACCCGCAGGCCTACGTCGCCCACCACGGCGACGTCCGCAACAAGCTGTCGACGGCCCTGGGCTGGCGGGACATGGTGGGCCGCGGCTCCGGCGAGGCGTTCCAGCTGGAGCTCAGCGGCCACGGCACGGTGTACGTCCAGGCGTCGGAGGAGAAGCTGTGACCACCTACCCGGGCGCGCAGCCCACCGTCTTCGACCCCGTGACGCTGCCGGTCGACGACAACGTCAACGCGTACACCTTCTGCGTGGAGCTCAAGGGGAGCCAGTGGTTCCTGCAGAAGGGGAAGATGATCGCCTACTACGGCTCGATCGACTTCAACGGCGTCGGACACGGCCGACTGGACCGTCTGGTGCGCACGTCGTTCCATTCGCCACTGCACGCGAGCGACTGGGTGGTGGCCGAGGGCTCGGGCAAGATGCTCCTCGCCAACCGGGCCTTCGATGTGAACTCCTACGACCTGGACGACGGCAATCTGACCATTCGCTCGGGCAATCTGCTCGCTTTTCAGCCAAGTCTGTCACTGAAGCAGTCGATCGTTCCGGGTTTTCTGACGCTGATCGGAACCGGCACGTTCGTGGCGGCGTCAAACGGTCCGGTGGTGTTCATGGAACCCCCGATCCGGGTGGACCCGCAGGCGCTCGTCGGCTGGGCCGACTGCCCGTCCCCGTGCCACCACTACGACCACGGGTACATGACGGGCGTGCTGGGCGGTCTACGTGCGCTGACGGGCCTGGGCGGGGCTTCCGGGGAGGAGCACCAGTTCGAGTTCGTCGGCGCCGGCACGGTCCTGCTCCAGTCCTCCGAGGCCCTCATGGCCGAGCAGGCCACGGGGGTCGTTCCGCACGAGCCGGGGGTGCCCGGGGGCGGGCACCCGGGAGGTCACGGCGGGGCGGCCGGCGCACCGCGCCTTCCCGGACAGCTCGGGGACCTCCAGCGGCGCTTCGGGCTGTGAGCGGTAGTCTGCGGAGTGTGACGTCGAACGCGTGCGCACCGTCACAACCGCCCTCACTAGTTCACCTTTCAACATTTTAGGTAGACTTCACTTATGGAGACCGAGACGGCCACGCGCTGGCTGACCGATGCGGAGCAGTGCGCCTGGCGCACCCACCTGGAGGTCAACAGGCTGTTGACGTACCAGCTCGAGAAGGACCTGCAGCCGTTCGGCCTGACAATGAACGACTACGAGATCCTGGTGAACCTCTCCGAGTCGGAGGGCGTGCGGATGCGGATGAGCGATCTCGCCTCCGCGACCCTCCAGTCCAAGAGCCGCCTCTCACACCAGATCACCCGCATGGAGAACGCGGACCTGGTACGCCGGGAGAACTGCGAGTCGGACCGCCGCGGCCTGTACGCGGTGCTGACCGAGCACGGCCTGGAGACGATGAGGAAGGTCGCGCCACACCATGTGGCGTCCGTGCGCCGGCACTTCATCGACCTGCTCTCCCCCGAGGCCCTGGACGAACTCGACAAGGCCCTGAAGCCCATCGCGGACCACCTCCGCGGGCAGCGGGGACGCCCGTAGCACCCTCGGGCAGGCGTCCGGACGCAGATCCGCTCCCGGAGGGGCGGCGGGCCCGCTTTCAGGCGATCGGCAGGCGGAGTTCGAACAGGGCTCCGCCTGCCGGTGTGTCCCGCCCCGACCGCACCGTGAGTGTGCCCCCGTGCCGTACGGCCACGTCACGGGCGATGGCCAGCCCCAGCCCGGCCCCGCCCTCGTCCCGGCTGCGCGCGTCGTCCAGCCGGACGAACCGCTCGAAGACGCGCTCCCGGTCGGCCTCGGGCACCCCGTCCCCGTCGTCGGCGACCTCGACGACGGCCCACTCCCCCTCCTGCCGCACGGCCACGGCGACCGCCGTCCGGGCGTGGCGCTGCGCGTTGTCCAGCAGATTGGCGAGCACCCGACCCAACTGCCCGCGCGATCCGGCCACGTCCACCGGCCGGGCGTCCACGGAGACCCCCGACCGGTGCGCCGTCTCCTCGCGGGCCAGCTCCGCCAGGTCCACCCGCGCGCCCGCCGGCCGCTCCCCCGCGTCCAGCCGCGCCAGCAGCAGCAGGTCGGCGGCGAGGTGCTGCAACCGAACGGTGTCCTCGACGGCGCCCGTCAGGTCCAGCAGCCCGGGGTGCGCGGCGCCCACTTCGAGCTGGGTGCGCAGGGAGGCGATGGGGCTGCGCAGCTCGTGCGAGGCGTCGGCGACGAAACGGCGCTGCCGCTCCACGGCCGTCTCCAGCGCCGCCAGCGTCTCGTTCGTCGTCCGGGCGAGCCGGGCGACCTCGTCGTGGGTGTCCGGTTCGGGCACCCGGCGCGCCAGGTCCGCGGAAGCGGTGATCGCGGCCATCTCGGCGCGAATGCCCTCGACCGGAGCGAGCGCCCGTCGGGTGACCCGCCAGGTCGTGCCCGCGACGACCGCGAGCAGCAGCGGGAAGCCGATCAGCATGACGGTGAGCGCGGTGCGCACGGCGCCGTGCTCGGCGGCCAGGGGCGCGCCGGCGTACACGGTGAGCGTGCCGCGCTCGGGCGTCTCGACCGGTACGGCGGCGAAGCGGTAGCCGGCGCTCTCGCCGTCGACGGTGGCCGAGCCGTCGCTGTAGGACGCGTCCTCGCCGATCTCGCCGGACCGGAGCGCCGCGCCCGGGTCGTCGTCGGAGGCGTCGTCGGTGTCGTCGTAGCCCTCGCCGGCGGCGCCGGCGGCCGGCGACGCGGGCACGGGCCGGACCGCGTCCGTCCCCGTCCCGCTGATCCGCTCGAGGTTCTCCCCGGCCGCGACCAGGGTGCCGTCCCCGGCGACGACCTGGACGGGGTGGTCGTCGTCCAGGGAGAGCCGGTCGGGGGGCTGACCGGCGGCCAGCCGGGCGGCGACCTCCCGCGCGGTGCGCTCCGCCGCCGCGCTCGACCGGCCGCTCAGATCGGACCGCAGCGACAGCAGGACGGCCGCGCCGGCGGCGACCAGCGCGACGGCGACGACGAGGGTGGCGCCGAGCGTGGCCCGGGACCGGACCGAGCCGAACAGCCGCCTCACCGCGCCGCCTCCAGCCGGTACCCGGCGCCGCGGACCGTCCGGATGAGCCCGGCGCCCAGCTTGCGGCGCAGCGCGCTGACGTACACCTCGACGATGTTGGGGTCGCCGTCGTAGGCGAAGTCCCAGACGTGGTCGAGGATCTCGGCCTTGGAGACCACCTCGCCGGCCCGCACCACCAGCTGCTCCAGGACGGCGAACTCCTTGGCGGTGAGCGTCACCTCCTCGCCGCGCAGCAGGACCCGGCGGGCGGCGGTGTCGACCCGCAGCTCGCCGAGGACGTGCACCGGAGAGGCCCCGGCGCCCTGTCCGCGCCGCCGCAGCAGCGCCTTCACGCGGGCGACGAGGACGACGTACGAGAAGGGTTTGGTGAGGTAGTCGTCGGCACCCGTGTCCAGGCCCTCCGCCTCGTCGTACTCGCCGTCCTTGGCGGTGAGCATGAGGATCGGGACGTCGTTGCCGGCGGCGCGCAGGGCGGAGCAGACGCGGTAGCCGTTCAGGCCGGGCAGCATGATGTCGAGGACGACCAGGTCGTACGGCACCTCGCTCGCCCGGTGCAGGCCCTCCAGGCCGTCGTGGACGACGTCCACGGCGTAGCCCTCGGCGGTCAGGCCCCTGGCCAGGGACACGGCGAGTCGTTTCTCGTCCTCGACGATGAGCAGGCGCATGGGCACCAGGGTGGCAAACGGAACCTGAAGTGATCTTCAGGGGGCTTCAGGTTCCCCTCAGCGTCCTTCGGCGAGGGTGGTTCCCGTCGCGAACGAAACGACGCAACCGACCCCACTCGGGAGGAACCACCATGAAGCGCAAGCTCGTCATCGCCGCCGTCGCCGCGTCCGTCGTGATCGGCGGGGGCACGGCGGTCGCCTTCGCGGACGACGACGCCCGCGACGGCGCGGCGGACGCGCGCACCGTGCAGCCCGCGAACGCCGGCACGGACGACGACATCCCCGCGGACGACGGCCCGGACAAGGGCACGGACACGGACGCGGACGACGCCACCGACGCGGACGCCGCGGCCGGCCCCGCGCGGGCGACCGCCGCCGAGGCCATCGCCGCGGCGCTGAAGCACACCGCGGGCACCGCAGTCGGCGCCGACCGCGAGGACGACGGCAAGGAGGCGGGCCGGTGGCACGTGGACGTCGTCACGTCCGACGGCACCGAGTACACCGTCACCGTCTCCCAGGACGACGGCAGGGTTCTCGGCGCCCGGCGCGACACCGACGACGACGGCCGCGCGGAACTGGCCGCGCTGAAGGGCACGGGCGTCGACGCCCGGGAGGCCGCGCTGGCCGTGGCGGCCCACGGCGCGGTCACCGACGTCGACCTGGACGACGACGGCGCCACGGCCTGGAGCGTGGACACCGGCACGGGCGGCGAGTGGACCGTCGACGCCCGGACGGGCGAGGTCGCCCAGGACCACGACGACTGACGGAGGACAACCGGGTGCGGGGCACGAGGTCGCTCGTGCCCCGCGCGGGTTCGGTCACGACCGCGGACGGTTCGCGCGCGCGAACCGTCCGCCCGCCTCTCGGGACGGGCGGCCGGGTGCGGCCGCGGCGGGCGTCAGCCCTCGGTGAGCCCCGCCACCAGTTCGTCCGCCGCACGGTAGGGGTCGAGCTCGCCCGTCACGATGCGCTCCGCCAGCGCGCTCAGCCGCCGGTCGCCGTGCAGGTCGCCGATGCGTTCGCGCAGGGCCGTGACGGCGATGGTCTCGACCTCACGGGCGGCGCGGGCCCGGCGGCGGTCGGCGAGGACGCCGTGCTCCTCCATCCACGCCCGGTGCTTCTCCAGCGCCTCGACGACCTCGTCGACGCCCTCGCCGCGCGCGGCGACCGTCTTCACGATCGGCGGGCGCCAGTCGCCGGGGCCGCGGGCCTCACCGAGGCCCAGCATGTGGTTCAGCTCCCGGGCGGTGGCGTCGGCGCCGTCGCGGTCGGCCTTGTTGACGACGTACACGTCACCGATCTCCAGGATCCCCGCCTTGGCGGCCTGGATGCCGTCACCCATGCCGGGGGCGAGCAGGACCACGCTGGTGTCGGCCTGCGAGGCGATCTCCACCTCCGACTGGCCCACGCCGACCGTCTCGACGAGGATCACGTCGCAGCCGGCCGCGTCCAGTACACGGATGGCCTGCGGGGCGGCCCAGGCCAGGCCGCCGAGGTGACCGCGCGTGGCCATCGAGCGGATGTAGACGCCGGGGTCGGAGGCGTGGTCCGACATCCGGACGCGGTCGCCGAGCAGGGCGCCGCCGGAGAACGGCGACGACGGATCGACGGCCAGGACGCCGACCCGCCTGCCCTGCCTGCGGTAGGCGGTGACCAGCGCCGAGGTGGACGTCGACTTGCCCACGCCCGGCGAGCCCGTCAGACCGACCACATAGGCGTTGCCGGTGAGCGGGGCCAGGGCCGCCATGACCTCCCTGAGCTGCGGGGACGCACCCTCCACCAGGGAGATCAGCCGGGCCACGGCCCGTGGCCGGCCTTCCCTGGCCTGGGCGACCAGCGAGGAGACGTCCTGCATCACAGCTCCGTTCACGAGTTCACGGGAGAGGGTCGGGCGGGGAAGCTCAGGCCTTGGGCACCCGGACGATCAGCGCGTCGCCCTGGCCGCCGCCGCCGCACAGCGCGGCCGCGCCGACGCCGCCGCCGCGCCGCTTGAGCTCCAGGGCCAGATGGAGCACGAGCCGGGCGCCGGACATGCCGATCGGGTGGCCCAGGGCGATGGCACCGCCGTTGACGTTCACCTTTTCCGTGGACACCCCGAGGTCCTTCATTGACTGGACCGCGACGGCGGCGAAGGCCTCGTTGATCTCGACGAGGTCGAGGTCGGAGACCTCCAGCCCCTCCTTCTTGAGGGCGTGCAGGATCGCGTTGGACGGCTGCGACTGGAGCGAGTTGTCCGGGCCTGCCACATTGCCGTGGGCGCCGATCTCGGCGATCCACTCCAGGCCCAGCTCCTGCGCCTTGGCCTTGCTCATCACGACCACGGCGGCCGCGCCGTCGGAGATCTGCGAGGAGGAGCCGGCCGTGATGGTGCCATCCTTGGCGAAGGCCGGGCGCAGCTTGCCGAGGGACTCGGCGGTGGTCTCGGGGCGGATGCCCTCGTCCTTGCTGAGGACGACCGGCTCACCCTTGCGCTGCGGGATCTCCACCGGGGTGATCTCCGCCTCGAAGAGGCCGTTCTTCTGCGCGGCGGCGGCCCGCTGGTGGGAGAGCGCGGCCACGGCGTCCTGGTCCTCGCGGGCGATCCCGAGGCGCGTGTTGTGCTTCTCGGTGGACGCGCCCATGGCGATGCCCTCGAAGGAGTCGGTCAGGCCGTCGTGGGCCATCGCGTCGAGCATCTCGATCGCCCCGTACTTGAAGCCCTCGCGGGACTTCGGCAGCAGGTGGGGGGCGTTGGTCATGGACTCCTGGCCGCCCGCGACGATCACGTCGAACTCACCCGCGCGGATCAGCTGGTCGGCCAGCGCGATCGCGTCGAGACCCGACAGACACACCTTGTTGACGGTGAGCGCCGGGACGTTCATCGGGATGCCGGCCTTGACGGCGGCCTGGCGGGCCGGGATCTGCCCCGCGCCGGCCTGGAGCACCTGGCCCATGATCACGTACTGCACCTGGTCGCCGCCGATCCCCGCACGGTCGAGGGCGGCCTTGATCGCGAAGCCGCCGAGGTCGGCTCCGGAGAAGGACTTCAGGGAGCCGAGCAGCCGCCCCATGGGCGTGCGGGCGCCCGCGACGATCACCGAGGTCGTGCTGTTCGTTCCGGACGTTGCAGAAGTCATGGGATGCGATCCCCTATCCGGCCTGCACTGGCCGAGGAGTGAACGAGGGTTTACTTCGAATGTACTGAGCGGTACTCCATCGCGTCACCTGGCTGTCGGTGTGATCGCTCGCACGTTGCGTAACCACCTCCGGAGCGCTGCACTGAATCCATGCTGACGCGAATCGACCACATCGGGATCGCCTGCCACGACCTCGACGCCACCGTCGAGTTCTACCGCTCCACCTACGGCTTCGAGGTCTTCCACTCCGAGGTCAACGAGGAGCAGGGCGTGCGCGAGGCCATGCTCAAGATCAACGATACGTCCGACGGCGGTGCCTCCTACCTCCAGCTCCTGGAGCCGACCCGGGAGGACTCCACGGTCGCCAAGTGGCTCGCCAAGAACGGCGAGGGCGTGCACCACATCGCCTTCGGCACGGCCGACGTCGACACCGACGCGGCCGACATCGCCTCCAAGGGCGTACGCGTTCTGTACGAAGAGCCGCGACGCGGCTCCATGGGGTCACGAATCACGTTCCTGCACCCCAAGGATTGCCACGGAGTACTGACGGAACTGGTCACATCGGCCCCTGTTGAGTCACCTGAGCACTGACCCTCGTACATATGGGCCGGTAGGGTTGGGGGCGGTCGCCGCTCGTGCCAGGGCGACCGGTGTCCTGCCGCCCGTCGGCAGGACCCAGCCGGGGTCCGGGTTTCGGGGGACGAGCGTCGGGGCGGCAGCCCGTGCTCCGCCGTTGATCTGACACCATTCCCCGGGGGCCCCGTTCGGCGGATGGACGGAGCTCGTTCGGAGAAGGTTGCGACCAGGGGACGGATGGGACCGCGCAGTGCGGGGCTACGAGAGCCAGGAGCGGGAGCCGGCGGCTGACGTCGACCACCTCACTCGGTTCGAAGCCGAGATGAAGCGGCTGAAGACCGAGCGGGAAAAGGCGATCCAGCACGCCGAGGACCTCGGCTACCAGGTCGAGGTGCTGCGCGCCAAGCTGCACGAGGCGCGGCGCACCATCATGTCCCGGCCCGCGTTCGACGGCGGCGACATCGGCTACCAGGCCGAACAGTTGCTGCGCAACGCGCAGATGCAGGCCGACCAGATCCGCGTCGACGCCGAGCGCGAGCTGAGCCAGGCGCGGGCGCAGACCCAGCGCATCCTCCAGGAACACGCCGAGCAGGCGGCCCGGCTCCAGGCGGAGCTGCACCAGGAGGCGGTCACCCGGCGTCAGCAGCTCGACCAGGAGCTCGCGGAGCGCCGCCAGACCGTCGAGTCGCACGTCAACGAGAACGTGGCGTGGGCCGAGCAACTGCGCGCCCGCACCGAGGCCCAGGCGCGCCGGCTGCTCGACGAGTCGCGCGCCGAGGCCGAGCAGGCCCTCGCCGCCGCCCGCGCCGAGGCCGAGCGGCTGGCGACGGAGGCCCGGCAGCGGCTCCAGAGCGAGGCCGAGGCGGCCCGCGCGGAGGCCGAGCAGCTCCTGCGCCGTGCCCGCACGGACGCCGAGCGCCTGCTGAACGCCGCCTCCACACAGGCCCAGGAGGCCACCGACCACGCCGAGGCGCTGCGCACCTCCACGGCCACCGAGTCCGACGCGGCCCGCCGCCAGGCGGGTGAGCTGAGCCGCGCCGCCGAGCAGCGCATGACCGAGGCCGAGACCGCGCTGCGCGAGGCCCGCGCCGAGGCGGAGAAGCTCGTCGCCGAGGCGAAGTCGGCCGCCGAGAAGGCGCTCGCGAGCGCCGAGTCGGCCAACGAGCAGCGCACCCGTACGGCGAAGGAGCAGGTCGCCCGGCTGGTCAGCGAGGCCACCAAGGAGGCCGAGTCCACCAAGGCGGACGCCGAGCAGCTCGTCGCCGACGCCCGTGCCGAGGCCGAGAAGATCGTCGCGGAGGCCGCCGAGAAGGCCCGCACGATCACCGCCGAGGAGAGCGCGACCCAGCTGTCGAAGGCGGCCAAGACCGCCGAGGACGTCCTCAACAAGGCGCAGGAGGACGCGCAGCGCACCACGAAGGCCGCCGCCGAGGAGGCCGAGCGCATCCGCCGGGAGGCCGAGGCCGAGGCGGACCGGCTGCGCGCCGAGGCGCACGACATCGCCGAGCAGCTCAAGGGCGCGGCGAAGGACGACACCAAGGAGTACCGCGCCAAGACGGTCGAGCTGCAGGAGGAGGCCCGCCGGCTGCGCGGCGAGGCCGAGCAGCTGCGTGCCGACGCGGTCGGCGAGGGCGAGAAGATCCGCGCGGAGGCCCGCAAGGAGGCCGTCCAGCAGATCGAGGAGGCGGCCAAGACCGCCGAGGAGCTGCTGTCCAAGGCCAAGGCCGACGCCGACGAGCTGCGCCAGAAGGCGACGGCGGACAGCGAGAAGGTCCGCACCGAGGCCATCGAGCGCGCCACCGCGCTGCGCCGGCAGGCCGAGGAGACCCTGGAGCGCACGCGCAAGGAGGCCGAGCGGCACCGCGCCGAGGCCGACGAGCGGGCGGAGGGCATCACCGCCGACGCCGAGCGGGCCGCCCGCGAGCTGCGCGAGGAGACCGAGCGCGCCGTCGAGGCCCGGCAGGCGGAGGCCGCCGAGGAGCTGACCCGGCTGCACTCCGAGGCGGAGGCCCGCCTCGGAGCCGCCGAGCAGGCGCTGACGGACGCCCGTGAGGAGGCCGCGCGGATCCGCCGTGAGGCCGTCGAGGAGACCGAGCGGCTGCGGGCCGAGGCCGCCGAGCGGATCCGTTCGCTCCGGCAGCAGGCCGAGGCCGAGGCCGACCGGCTGCGCACCGAGGCCGCCGCCGACGCGTCCGCCTCACGCGCCGAGGGCGAGGCCGTCGCCGTACGGCTGCGGTCGGAGGCCGCGGCGGAGGCGGAGCGGCTGAAGTCCGAGGCGCAGGACACCGCGGACCGGGTGCGCGCGGAGGCGCAGGCCGCCGCCGAGCGACTGGCCGCCGAGGCGTCCGAGACGCTGGCCGCCGCCCAGGAGGAGGCCGCCCGGCGCCGCCGCGAGGCCGAGGAACTCCTCGGCTCGGCCCGGCAGGAGGCCGACCAGGAGCGGCAGCGGGCCCGCGAGCAGAGCGAGGAGCTGCTGGCGTCTGCGCGTCGGCGCGTGGAGGACGCGCAGGCCGAGGCCGAACGGCTGGTGGAGGAGGCCGACCGGCGCACCACCGAGATGGTGTCGGCCGCCGACCAGCACGCGCAGCAGGTGCGCGACTCCGTGGCCGGGCTGCACGAGCAGGCGCAGGAGGAGATCACCGGACTGCGTTCGGCCGCCGAGCACGCGGCGGACCGCACCCGGCGGGAGGCCGAGGAGGAGGCGGACCGGGTCCGCGCCGACGCCTACGCCGAGCGCGAGCGGGCCAGCGAGGACGCCTCCCGGCTGCGGCGCGAGGCCGGCGAGGAGACGGAGGCCGCCCGGGCGCTCGCCGAGCGGACCGTCCAGGAGGCGATCGCGGAGGCGGAGCGGCTGCGCTCGGAGAGCTCCGCGCACGCCCAGCGGGTGCGCACGGAGGCCTCGGACGCCCTGGCGGAGGCCGACCAGGCCGCCGCACGGACCCGGGCCGACGCCCGCGAGGACGCCAACCGCATCCGGTCGGACGCGGCGACGCAGGCCGACACCCTCATCACCGAGGCGCGCTCCGAGGCGGAGCGGTTGCAGACGGAGACCATCGCCGAGGCCGAGCGGCTCCAGTCGGAGACGGCCGCCGAGGCGGAGCGGGTGCGCACCGCGGCCGTCGAGGAGGCCGAGCGGCTGCGGGCCGAGTCGGTCGCCAAGGCGGAGAAGCTGATCGGGGACGCCTCCGGCGACGCGGAGCGGCTGCGCGCCGAGGCCGCCGAGATGGTGGGTGCCGCGCAGCAGCACGCCGAGCGGATCCGGCGGGAGGCCGAGCGGGTCAAGGCGGAGGCGGCCGCGGAGGCCGACCGGATGATGAGCGTCGCCCGCGAGGAGGCCGACACCACGCTGGACGAGGCGCGCAAGGACGCCAACAAGCGGCGCTCGGAGGCGGCCGAGCAGGTCGACACGCTCATCACGGAGACCACGGCCGAGGCCGACAAGCTCCTCACCGAGGCGCAGCAGCAGGCGTTGAAGACGACCGCGGAGGCGGAGGCGCAGGCCGACTCGATGGTCGGCGCGGCCCGCCGGGAGGCCGACCGGCTGGTCTCCGAGGCGACGGTCGAGGGCAACGCGCGGGTGGAGAAGGCCCGTACGGACGCGGACGAACTGCTGGTCGGCGCGCGCCGCGACGCGACCGCCATAAGGGAGCGGGCGCAGGAGCTGCGCGACCGGATCACCGCCGAGATCGAGGAGCTGCACGACCGGGCCCGTCGCGAGGCCGCCGAGACGATGAGGTCGACCGGTGACCGCTGCGACGCGCTGATCACGGCCGCCGAGGAGCAGCTGGCCAAGGCGCAGGCCAAGGCCAAGGAGCTGGTGTCGGAGGCCAACTCGGAGGCCGGCAAGGTCCGCATCGCCGCGGTGAAGAAGGCCGAGGGGCTGCTCAAGGAGGCCGAGCAGAAGAAGTCGGCGCTGATCAAGGAGGCCGAGGAGCTCAAGGCCGAGGCGATCCGCGAGGCGCGGCGCACGGTCGAGGAGGGCAAGCGCGAGCTGGAGGTGCTGGTCCGCCGGCGCGAGGACATCAACGCCGAGATCTCGCGGGTGCAGGACGTGCTGGAGGCGCTGGAGTCCTTCGAGGCGCCCGCGGCGAACAAGGACGGCGGCGTCAAGGCCGGCGCGACGGTCGGAGCCCCTCGATCGGGTGGCAAGTCGTCGGACGGCTAGCCAAGTGGGGGGGTTACGTTGAAGTCTGGGGCCTTTGACCAACTCTTTGGCAAGCAGTCGGCCGGTTAGCCACCCAAAAGGGGTGTCCTTCTTCAGATCAAACACGCATCCGCTCGATGACACACTGCTTCGGCCCCTAGGATTCCCCTATCACCTCACCGGTCTCATTCGACAGGAACCCCATGAGCGACACTTCCCCCTACGGCTTCGAGCTTGTGCGGCGTGGATACGACCGCGCTCAGGTGGACGAACGGATCTCCAAGCTCGTCTCCGACCGTGACAGCGCTCTCACCCGCATCACCGCTCTGGAAAAGCGCATCGAGGAGCTCCACCTCGAGACGCAGAACGCCCAGGCGCAGGTAAGCGACGCGGAGCCGTCGTATGCCGGTCTCGGCGCGCGGGTCGAGAAGATCCTCCGTCTCGCGGAGGAGGAGGCCAAGGATCTGCGCGAGGAGGCCCGTCGCGCGGCCGAGCAGCACCGCGAGCTCGCCGAGTCGGCGGCCCAGCAGGTCCGCAACGACGCAGAATCGTTCGCTGCGGAGCGCAAGGCCAAGGCAGAGGACGAGGGCGTCCGGATCGTCGAGAAGGCCAAGAGTGACGCGTCGCAGCTGCGCACCGAGGCCCAGAAGGACGCGCAGTCCAAGCGTGAGGAGGCCGACGCCCTCTTCGAGGAGACCCGCGCCAAGGCCGCGCAGGCCGCCGCCGACTTCGAGACGAATCTCGCCAAGCGCCGCGAGCAGTCCGAGCGCGACCTGGCGTCCCGTCAGCAGAAGGCGGAGAAGCGCCTCGCGGAGATCGAGCACCGCGCGGAGCAGCTGCGCCTGGAGGCGGAGAAGCTGCGCACGGACGCCGAGCGCCGCGCCCGCCAGACCGTCGAGACGGCGCAGCGTCAGGCCGAGGACATCGTGGCCGACGCCAATGCCAAGGCGGACCGCATCCGTTCGGAATCCGAGCGCGAGCTGGCGGCCCTCACCAACCGTCGCGACTCCATCAACGCCCAGCTGACGAACGTCCGCGAGATGCTCGCGACGCTCACGGGCGCCGCGGTCGCCGCCGCCGGCACGCCGGCCGACGACGAGCCGATCTCCCGCGGGGTGCCGGCGCAGCAGTCCCGGTAACGGGCGGTCATACGGCGGCCCCGGTAACGGGCGGTCGTACGGCGGCCCCGGTAACGGGCGGTCGTACGGCGGCTGAAAATCGGTGGAGCCCTCCGTCACTGAGGTGGCGGGGGGCTTTTCCCCGTTCTAGCGTGGGCCGCATGATCGAGCTCGAGGGGCTGACCAAGCGGTACGGCGAGAAGGTGGCGGTCAACAACCTCACCTTCACCGTCAGACCGGGCATCGTCACCGGCTTCCTCGGTCCCAACGGCGCCGGCAAGTCGACCACCATGCGGATGATCCTCGGTCTGGACCGGCCCACCGCCGGGGACGTGCGGATCGACGGCAGGCACTACGACCGGCTGAAGGACCCTCTGACGTGCATCGGCGCCCTGCTGGAGGCCAAGGGCGTGCATCCGGGGCGCAGCGCCCACAACCACCTGCTGTGCCTGGCACAGAGCAACGGCATTCCGCCGCGGCGGGTACGCGAGGTGCTGGACGAGGTGGGGCTGTCGGCCGTCGCGAGGAAGAAGGCGAAGGGGTTCTCGCTGGGCATGGGGCAGCGGCTCGGCATCGCCGCCGCGCTCCTCGGCGACCCGCGGATCCTCATGTTCGACGAGCCGGTCAACGGCCTCGACCCCGAGGGCATCCACTGGATCCGCAACCTGATGAAGTCGCTCGCGGCGCAGGGGCGGACCGTGTTCGTCTCCTCCCACCTGATGAGCGAGATGGCGCTGACCGCCGACCACCTCGTCGTCATCGGCCAGGGCCGGCTCCTCGCCGACACCTCCATGGCCGACTTCATCGCCCGCAACTCGCGGGCGTACGTGCGGATCCGCACCCCGCAGCGCGAGCGGCTGCTCGACGTGCTGCACGGGGCGGGCATCACGGTCGTGGAGACCGGCAACGGCACGCTGGAGGTCGACGGCGGCAAGGCGGAGGCCATCGGGGAGCTGGCCGCGCGGCACCAGATCGTGCTGCACGAGCTGAGTCCGCAGCAGGCCTCGCTGGAGGAGGCGTTCATGCGGCTGACCGCGGAGTCGGTCGAGTACCACGCGCACACCGGGCAGCCGTCCGCGCCGCAGTGGGGCGACGGCCGGGGGAGGGACTGACATGGCGGCGACCCAGGTCATCCGGTCGGAGTGGACGAAGATCCGTTCCGTGGCGTCCACGGTGTGGACGCTCTCCCTCGCGGTGGTCGTCACCGTCGCCCTCGGCATGCTGATCTCCGCGCTGTCGAGGAACGAGTTCGACCGGATGAACCGCGACGACCGGCTCTCCTTCGACCCGACGTTCATCAGCTTCGCCGGGATGACCCTCGGCCAGCTCGCGATGATCGTGTTCGGGGTGCTGGTGGTCTCCAACGAGTACAGCACCGGCATGATCCGCACGTCGCTGGCCGCCGTGCCGCAGCGCGGGACCTTCCTGTTCAGCAAGATCGCGGTGGCGACCGGACTGGCACTCGCGGTGGGGCTCGCCACCAGCTTCGTCGCGTTCTTCCTCGGTCAGGCGATGCTGGGCTCGCACCGGGCGGAGATCGGCGACCCCGGGGTGCTGCGGGCGGTGATCGGCGGCGGGCTCTACATGACGCTCATCGCGGTGTTCTCGATGGGCGTGGCCACGATGCTGCGCTCGCCGATGCTGTCGCTGGGCATCCTCATGCCGTTCTTCTTCCTGATCTCCAACATCCTCGGCAACGTCGACGCGACGAAGAAGGTCGGCCGGTACCTGCCCGACCAGGCCGGCAGCAAGATCATGCAGGTGGTCACCCCGGTCGGCGACGACACGCCGTACGGGCCCTGGGGCGGGCTCGCGATCATGGCGGTGTGGGTGGTGGCGGCCCTCGCCGGCGGGTACGTTCTGCTGAAGAAACGCGATGCGTGAAGCTCTGGGCTCACCTTCATTTGAGCGGAACCGTCAGCACCCGGATATCCTCCTAACCCTTACGGGGGGCGTGTGCCCCGCTGTCCTGAACCTGTCGATGGGTGCGGAGCATGATCGAAGCAGTCGGCCTGACCAAGCGCTACGGCGACAAGACCGCTGTGTACAACCTTTCCTTCCAGGTACGACCGGGTGCCGTCACCGGCTTCCTCGGGCCGAACGGCTCGGGCAAGTCGACGACCATGCGGATGATCCTCGGCCTGGACAACCCGACCTCGGGGTCGGTGACGATCGGCGGCTACCCCTACCGCAAGCTGCCCAACGCGCCCCGTCACGTCGGCGCCCTGCTGGACGCCAAGGCCGTGCACGGCGGCCGGCACGCCCGCAACCACCTGCTCAGCCTCGCCCAGCTCTCCGGCATCCCGGCCCGGCGGGTGGACGAGGTGCTGGGCGTGGTCGGCCTCCAGGACGTGGCGAGGAAGCGGTCCAAGGGCTTCTCCCTCGGCATGGGACAGCGGCTCGGCATCGCCGCCGCGCTCCTCGGCGACCCCCAGGTGCTGCTGTTCGACGAGCCGGTCAACGGCCTCGACCCCGAGGGCATCCTCTGGGTGCGCAACCTGATGAAGTCGCTCGCGGCGGAGGGGCGGACCGTGTTCGTCTCCTCCCACCTGATGAGCGAGATGGCGCTGACCGCCGACCACCTGATCGTCATCGGACGCGGACAGCTCCTCTCCGACATGAGCGTGAAGGACTTCATCTCCGCCAACTCCGCGGACTTCGCCCGCGTGCGCACCCCGCACACCGAGCCGCAGCTGCGCGAGAAGCTCGCCACCGCGCTCACCGAGGCGGGCGGCCAGGTCCTGCCCGAGCAGGACGGCGCCCTGCGCGTCATGGGCCTCCCCCTGCCCCGCATCAGCGACGTCGCCCACGAGGCCGACGTGCGGCTGTGGGAGCTCTCGCCGCACCAGGCCTCGCTGGAGGAGGCGTACATGCGGATGACGCAGGGCGCCGTCGACTACCGGTCCACGACCGACCAGCGGGCCGGCCTCCAGCAGCCGCTGCCGCCCGGCGCGCAGCCCCCGATGCCGGTACCGGGCCAGGGCCAGCCGGGCTGGTACGCCCCGCCGCCCCCGCAGCAGGGCTACGCGCCGCCGCAGCCGGCCGCTCCGGGCGGCCCCTACGCCGCGCCGCCCGCCGCCCCGGCCGGCGCCAACCCGTACGCCCCCGCGCAGCCTGCGGCCCCGTCGGCCCCCGGCGCGGTCCCGGCGGCCGCGGCGCCCGTCACGCCGCCCGCGCCCCAGGACCAGCCCCCGGCCGCCCCGGCGCCCGCCGCGCCTGCCGCGCCCGCCGCCGACGCCCCGACCACGACCGAGGACGCCCGATGAGCACCCCCCAGCCCCCGGCCCAGCAGGCCGCGCCCGCCTGGCAGGCGGCGCCCGGGTCCGCCGCGTATCCCGCCTACACCTCGCCGATCCCCGTGGTGCGCGCGCACCTGGGCAACGCGATCGCCTCGGAGTGGACGAAGATCCGGTCGGTGCGCTCGACGATGTGGACGCTCGGCGTGTTCGTCCTGCTCGTCGTCGGCATCGGCCTGCTGACCGCCCTGGTGGTGGCCGGCAACACCGACGAGGGTGACCTGCAGGGCGAGAACCCGCTGTCGTTCGGCTTCTTCGGGCTGCTCCTCGGCAGCATGTGCGTGATCACGCTCGGCGTGCTGACCACGGCCTCGGAGTACGGCACCGGCATGATCCGCACGACGATGACGGCCTGCCCGTCGCGCGGCCGGGTGCTCGCGGCGAAGGGGATCGTGTTCTTCCTGGTCGCCTTCGTGGTGACGCTGGTGTCGACCGTGCTGGTGGCCATGGTGGACGTGGCCCTGCTGGGCGGCTCCGACGGGCCCTCCGGCAGCGCGTGGCTGAAGGCCACGGTCGGTGTGTCCTTCTTCATCGCGCTGCTCGGTCTGCTCTCGCTGGCCGTCGGCTCGATCATCCGGCACTCGGCGGGTGCCATCACCATCATGATCGGCCTCGTGCTGGCGCCGCTGGTGATCGCGCTGTTCATGTTCGCGGAGTCCCTCGAGGACCTGCGCCAGGCCCTGTTCGAGTACTCCATCCCCAATCAGCTCAGCGTCTTCTACTCCACCTCGCTGACGGACACCGGCCCGTCGGGCTGGGACCCGCTGTGGATCGCGCTCGGCGTGACCGCCGCCGCGTTCGCCGCCGCCTTCGCGCTGCTGGAGAAGCGGGACGTGTGAGGGGCCCGGAGGGTTTCAGAACCTCGGCGCGTTACGGGACCGCCGCACCCCCGGGGTGCGGCGGTCCCGCGCGTTCCAGCACGCCTTGTGCCAGTGCCGGCGGTCGTCCACGCCCGCGTGCTCGGACCAGGCGACGACGTGCGGCACACCGCCGGGGATCATCTGGTCGCAGCCGGGACAGCGGTAGCTCTTGCCCTGCGCGCTCGCGCCGGCCACGTGCCGCACGCTCCACTCCTCGTCCTGCCAGCTGACGCTGGACTGCCAGCCGCCGTAACGACTCGCGCGGTCGTCCTCGGGGCTCCGGCCGGACGAGCCGTCACCCTTGGGTCGGTTGCGACGCGGGGACACGGGACACCTCACGGGGCTATACAGGGAGTACGGTTCCCGTCCAGCCTACGCGGCGCGGCAGGGGGTACCCGTAGGGCGTCGAACCCCCACAACTGCCGCTCCGCCGGGACCGATTCTGCAGACAATCCGCAAATCTCCCCACCGGACCGTGTCCTCGGCACGTGTCGGACGGTTATGCCGGATGGGGGAGCTCCGTGTCGGAGCCGAGGAAGCAGGAAAGTCCCATGCGTGTTGGAAGTTTCGTGTTGGCGGCCCAGTTCCCGGGGCAGGGCCAGGGAGAGGCGCTGCACCGAGCGGTCCGCTCCGCCGAGGTCGCCGAGCAGGCGGGCCTGGACTCGGTCTGGCTGGCCGAGCACCACTTCGTGCCCTACGGCACGTGCCCGTCGGCGGTCACGCTCGCCGCCTTGCTGCTGGGCCGCACCCGGCGCATCCGGGTCGGTACGGCGGTCAGCGTGCTGCCCACCGCCCACCCCGTCACCCTCGGCGAACAGGCCGCGCTGCTGCACCTGACGAGCGGCGGCCGCTTCTCGCTCGGCGTGGGCCGCGGCGGCCCGTGGGTCGACCTGGAGGTGTTCGGCTCGGGCCTGGAGGCGTACGAGAAGGGGTTCCCCGAATCACTCGATCTGCTGGTGCGCTGGCTGCGCGAACCGTCCGTCCGCGCCGACGGGGAACGGTTCCGCTTCCGCGAAGTCCCCGTCGTACCGCGCCCGTCGGAGGCGCTGACGGAGACGGAGGGCCCGGAGGTCGTCGTCGCCTGCACCTCACCGGCGAGCGTCCGGCTGGCCGCCGAGCGGGGGCTGCCGATGCTGCTGGGGATGCATGTGGGGGACGAGGAGAAGGCCGAGATGGTCGCCCTGTGGCGGCAGCACGCGCGCGCGGCCGGGCGGTCGCCGGAGGAGGTCCTCGGCGCGGGCCACGTCTCGGCGGGCGTCTGCCAGATCGCCGACCGGCGCACCGACGCCGTGGAGACGCTGATGAAGGCGATGCCGGGCTGGCTGAAGCAGGGGCTCGACGCGCATGTGACGGTGGACGGCCGGGCCCGCTCGATGCGGGACCCGGTGGCGTACACCGAGCTGCTCTGCGGGCTGCACCCGGTGGGCACGCCACGGCTGTGCGTCGACCGCCTGGCGGCGACCAGCGAGCGGACCGGCATCGCGCGCTTCGCCCTCCTCGTGGAGGGCTCGGGCGACCTGGCGGCCACGGAGGAGAACGTCCGGCGGCTGGGCGCGGAGGTCCTCCCCCACCTCCGGTGAACGGCCCGGCCGACCGGGAAGCTTGCCGCTCCCGTACCGATGTGACTCCCTCGCGAGGAGCGGCAAGCGACAGCCTCACTGCCTCAGCAGTCCCGGAATTCCGGGGACTGGTTCAGCACCTGACTGCGAACCGAGGTGAAACGGGTCAGCGACTCGTCGACCGAGGTGTCCAACGGGAAGACAGCCACCCGATGGCAGTTCTGGAACGCCAGCCGCACCCCGAAGTGCCGCTGCAGGGCGCCGCGTATCGCGTCACTCGCCAGCGCTCGCAGCAGCTGCCCGCGTGCCTGCTCGTCCGGCGGGGGCGTCTGGTTGTCGGCGAACTGGCCGCCGTCCACCTTCAGCTGGGCCACCAGGGAGCTGATCATCTCCCATGCGTAGGGCAGGGAGGTCCGGACGCAGTCGACGAATTCTGCTTCGTCGACCTCGCCTCGCTCGGCCTGTTCGAGTAGGGCCGGTGAGACGTCGAGCGACATGGGTTCTCCTCTCGCACCCCCGAAGCGCAGGGGTTGCCTGACAGAAACGGGGAGTCCGCCGACGACCGCCGGGCACGCTGAGTACACGCATCGCGACCTCCCGTTCTCTACCGTAGGCAACAGGCGGTGACCGCACCAGGAGAACGGCCACATAGCGAAGGACGGTTGGGCGCAGTATCGGCCACCAACGAACAGCTGTTTTACGGGGCGAATCGCGTGGTCCCCGGGGTGTCGAGTAGCGTTGCCGACCATGCGTCTCGTCATCGCCCGGTGTTCCGTCGACTACGCGGGCCGGCTCACCGCCCACCTCCCCTCCGCCCCCCGCCTCATCCTGGTGAAGGCGGACGGCAGCGTCTCCATCCACGCGGACGACCGTGCCTACAAGCCCCTGAACTGGATGTCGCCGCCCTGCACGCTGAAGGAGGGCACGGGCGAGGAGGAAGGCGTCTGGACCGTCGTCAACAAGGCGGGCGAGAAGCTGATCATCACGATGGAGGAGGTCCTGCACGACTCCTCGCACGAACTCGGCGTCGACCCGGGCCTGATCAAGGACGGCGTGGAAGCGCACCTGCAGGAACTGCTCGCCGACCGCATCGAGACGCTCGGCGAGGGCTACACGCTGATCCGCCGCGAGTACATGACGGCCATCGGGCCGGTCGACATCCTCTGCCGGGACGCCGACGGGCAGACCGTCGCGGTCGAGATCAAGCGGCGCGGCGAGATCGACGGCGTGGAGCAACTCACCCGCTATCTGGAGCTGTTGAACCGCGACCCGCACCTCGCGCCGGTCCGCGGCATCTTCGCCGCCCAGGAGATCAAGCCCCAGGCGCGCGTCCTCGCCACCGACCGCGGCATCGGCTGCACGGTCCTGGACTACAACGCGCTGCGCGGCATCGAGGACGACAAGCTGCGGCTGTTCTGAGAAGCGGCACGACGACGGTGAAGGGCCGGGTCTCCCGCGGGGGACCCGGCCCTCTTGCGGTGCCGGGCGTCAGATGACCGTGTCCGACGCGCTCGGAGAGCCCGCGCCGCTCTGGGAGGCGGTGCTCGGGCTCACGGGCGCGGAGGACACCGAGTTGCTCGCCGAGGCGGGAGCGCTGGAGTCCGGGGGGCCGCTCGGGGTCGACGGCGACTCGGACGGCACCGGCGACGTCGAGGTGCTCGCCGAGCCGCTGGGCTTCGGCGACTGCGACGGCGACGACGACGGCTTGGGCGTCGTCCCCGGCGTCGTCGTGTCGGTCGGCGTCGGCGACGACGCGCCGCTGCCCGAGCTGGGCGAGGTGCTGGGCTCGTCCGACGGACGGGCCTCGTCCGTCGGGGTGGGGTCGTCGGACGTCCCCATCGTCCCGTCCGGTCCGGGGTCCGTCGGACGGCTGGTCGCCTCCCCCGTGTCCCCGGGGCCCGTGTCCTCGTCCGGGGTGCCCGCGCCCGGGGCGCCGTCGTCGCCGCCGGTGGTGGCGGAGGGGTTGACGCCGACCCGGCCGGAGGGGTCGTTGGCGTCGTTGTCGGAGGTCGCGCCGAGGGTCACCACCGTGCCGAGGACTGCCGCGAGCAGCGCGCCCGCGCCCACCGCGACCAGGTTGTACCGGGTCAGGCGGCGCAGGCCGGTCCGGCCTCGGTGGGGTGCGACGGTTGAGGGCGGCCGGTTGACGAGGGTGGGACCGGTGGCCGGCGCCGACGGCAGGGCCGCGGTGATACCGCGCGGCGGCGACACAGGCTCCTCCCGGCGGGCCTCGGACGCCTCCTCGGCGACGGGGAGGACCGGCAGGCCGGGCACGTCGCCCGAGCGGTCGGCGACCAGGGCGAGGGCGCGGCGGCCGGCGACGGTGCCGCGCTTGTCGGCGAGGGCCGAGCGCAGGCCGAGGGAGGCCTCCAGCTCGGAGCGGGCCCTCTCGAGCTGCCCGGTGCACAGGGCGAGGACGCCCAGTTCGTGGTGGAAGTAGGCCCGGTCGGCGGACTGTGCGGCGAGGCGGGCGGCCTCGGCGCCCTCGTGCAGGGTCTGCTCCCAGGCGCTCCAGTGCAGCCCGGCGGCGAACGCGGGCGCCGCGGTGCGGGCCAGCTCGACGGCGACGGCCTCCTCGCCCTCCTCGGGGCGGGTGGTCGCCGGGACGGTCACGGTGAGGGCGGCGAGCACCGCGTCGGCCTCGGCGCGGACCCGCTCGGGGGTGACGGAGGGGTGTCCGGCCCACCAGGCGTAGTGCTGGGCGGCGGTGTGGGCGCGGGCGACGGTGTCGTCGCCGTAGCCCGCGGCCTCCAACTGGGCCTGGACTCCGGCGGCGAGCCGGTAGCGCGGGCCGACCGGGGAGACGAGTCCGCAGGCGGCGAGTTCGCCGAGGGCGGCGTCGGCGTGGGTGTCGCCGACCAGGGCGGGCAGATGCGCCTGGTGCGGGACCTCGCCGCCGAGGGCGACGGCGAACCGCAGGGTGGTGCGGGCCGAGGCGCTCAGGCGGGCGGCGAGCAGCGGGGCGGGCGCGGCGGCCTCGCCCAGCGAGGGCAGGGGTATCTCCTCGGCCTCGCCGGCCCCCGTCCGCGCGTCGGCGGGGACCGGGAGCGGGCGGGCGTCCTCGAAGACGCCGAAGTGGTCGACGGCCTCGGCGCCGGCGCGCAGTTGGTCGCGCTGGCGCAGCAGGGCGCCGGCCTGGACGAACCTGAGGGGCAGTCCCTCGGACTCGAACCAGAGGTCGCCGACCCAGTTGGCCTCCTCCTCGGTGAGGACGCGGCCGACGGCCCGCTCGATCACCTCGACGCCGCCGGCCCGGTCGAGGCCGCTGAGCACGACCTCCTCGACGGCGGAGTCGGCGGAGTGCGCCGGGGTGTCGGGGGTAGCGCCGAGGAGGAAGGCGCACTCGGGGGTGGCGTCGAGCAGTCCGTCGAGGGCGGCGCCGCCGAACTCCAGGTCGTCGATGACGACGACCGCGCCGATCTCGCGCACCAGGGCGCGCAGCTCCTCGTCCTCGGGGCGGTACAGGGGGGCGTCGTAGACGGCGTGGAAGAGGTCGTACAGCAGGTCCTCGGGGGTGCGGCGGAAGCCGGTGAGGCGGACGACGCCGTCGGGGGCGAGGTCGGCGCAGTCCTCGGCGACGAGGTCGAGGAGGCTGGTGCGGCCCGAGCCGGCCGGGCCGGTGAGGCGGACGGTACGGCCGCGGGCGAGCAGGCGGACGAGCTGTTCGCGCTCGTCCTGGCGGCCCAGGAGCGGCTGGGCGGGCCGGGCCGGTCCGGCCGGGACGGGGGGCCGGGCGGCGCGGTCGGCCTCGGCGCGGTCCTCGGGAGTGCGTTTGGCGGGCCGCTCGGGCCGCTCCGTGGGCGGGCACAGCTCGATCTCGCTGCCGTCGACGGGGTTGACGGTCAGGAGGTGGTCGCCGCAGACGAGGCGCACGGTGCGGGCGAGGGAAGGCGTGTGCTGCGCGAAGTCGGGTGTCAGGGGATCCCTGGGCGGGCGCGGGCGCGGCGTGTGGCCGTCGCCGTCGTGGCCGTACTCCTCGGGGCCCCGGGTGTTCGGGTCCATAGGTCCAAGCCCCCCAAAAGCGTCGTGTGGCGGTAGCCCCTCCCGGCCTTGCTGCACACTGCGCTGTCGCTTCTGGTCCGGTGCCCGCCAGAGGGATGCGGGCGGCGGGCAGACGAACCGTAAACCTTCGCACAGTATCTACGACAGCCCGGGGTGCCGTGCCGTCCGAGACGTCACAGTCCGGTGAGGATTGCGCCCGGCGGGCGGTGAGCCGCAGGCCGTCCCCCCGGCTCCCCGCCCCGGTGTCAGACGCGGGGCAGGGACTCCGCTCCGATGCCGCCCTCGATGGCGAGGATGCGGTGCAGGCGGGTGGCCACCAGCAGGCGCTGCATCTGGGCCGGCACGCCGCGCAGCACGAGGCGGCGGCCGCAGCGGCCGGCCCGGCGGTGGACGCCCATGATGACGCCGAGGCCGGTGGCGTCCCACGAGTCGAGTTCGGACAGGTCGAGCACCAGGTCGCCGACGCCGTCGTCCACGGCCGTGTGCAGGACCGTACGGGCGTCCGCCGCGCTGCGGACGTCGAGACGGCCCCCGACGACCAGCTCGACGTGGTCGCCCCTGATGTACATAGCGCTCCCCTAAGCGTGCGTCTCGTGCTCCGCGGTGTGATGTCCGGTGTTGCCACCTCTGACTGCGGGAAGCGGTCGGAGGTTGCCGTCTGTGAGCGAACCGATACCGAATTCACCCGCAGGGGTGAGGCCTCTGGGGCCCGTGCGGATTCAGTGCTTGGAGAAGCCCTGCCCGCTCCCGCGTCCGATGTCACCGGCATCAGCCATCCGGAGCATCGCCGACCCTGTCGCGCTGCCCTTGGCTCTCGGCCGGACACTAGCGGGCGTGAGGCGCTGTGTGACCGGTTAGTAACGCGTTTCACGTCTCAGGCCGTGAGACGCCGGTCACGTCGTCAATTCCTGCCGGATTCGCACCGTTTGGCGCCGCCCCGGCCGGCAGTGACGAAGGGAACGGAACGGATGCCCGGGGGCCGGTCTAGATTGGCCGCATGGTCAATCTGACGCGCATCTACACCAGGACCGGCGACCAGGGCACCACCGCCCTCGGGGACATGAGCCGGGTCGCCAAGACCGACCTGCGGATCGCCGCGTACGCGGACGCGAACGAGGCGAACGCGGTCATCGGCACGGCGGTCGCGCTGGGCGGTCTCGACGAGGAGATCGTCGCGGTCCTCACGCGGGTGCAGAACGACCTGTTCGACGTGGGCGCCGACCTGTCGACGCCGGTGGTGGAGAACCCGGAGTTCCCGCCGCTGCGGGTCGAGCAGTTCTACGTCGACAAGCTGGAGGCGGACTGCGACCGCTTCAACGCGCGGCTGGAGAAGCTGCGGTCGTTCATCCTCCCCGGCGGCACCCCGGGCGCGGCCCTGTTGCACCAGGCCTGCACGGTCGTCCGCCGGGCCGAGCGCTCCACGTGGGCCGCGCTGGAGGTGCACGGCGAGGTGATGAACCCGCTGACCGCGACCTACCTCAACCGTCTGTCGGACCTGCTGTTCATCCTGGCCCGCACGGCCAACAAGGAGGTCGGGGACGTGCTGTGGGTGCCGGGCGGCGAGCGCTGAGGTCCTGGCGGTTCCCGGCCGCGCCGCGCGCCGCCCGGCACCCGCCGGAGACCGCGAGCGCGGCTCCGACGCACCTCACGACCACGCCGGTCCCGGTGAGGGTGACGACCGGGACCTCGACGTCCCCGGTACACAGCCGCAGCACCGGGCGACGACGAGGGTGACGGCGCCTTCCGGCAGGTTCCCGGTCGCCCGCCTCATCGCCTGGCGTCCTCCTTCCGGAACGAGGACGCCTCGCCCCCGGCTTCCGCCCCGGCCTCGGCCGGGGCCCTGCGAGGCCAGACGGTGTAGGACAGCGCGACCAGGCCGTAGATGCCGACCGTGCGCACGGCCACCCACTGGAAGGCGCGCAGCGAGCTGACGTCACCGGAGTCGCCGACGTACCAGACGGCGAGCTGGAGCAGGCCGAGGGCGACGGCTCCCCCGTACACGGCCCGCAGCCACAGCTTCGCCTCGTGACGGGCGCGGGCGCGGCCGTAGCGCGGGGGCTTGGGCGGGGGCGGGGCGCCGCCCAGACGGTGGGCGGCGTGGCCGTCGAGCCAGCGGATCGTGTAGTGGCCGAAGGCCACGGTGTACCCGATGTACAGGGCGGCCAGGCCGTGTTCCCAGCCGGGCTCGGCGCCGTTCCTCAGGTCGACGGCGGTCGCCACGAACAGGACGAGCTCCAGCGCGGGCTCGCACAGCAGCAGGACCACGCTCGTACGGCGCCACTTCAGCAGGTAGCGGACGGCCAGACCCAGCGCCAGCAGTACCCAGAATCCGATCTCACAGGCGGCGATCAACCAGACGATCACGGTGCGCTCCTCTCCCTCACCCTTCCAGGCTCCGGTGCGCGGCGGCCTCGGTCGTCGTCGCCGGTGACGAACCTCCCCTACATCGAAAGATGCAGTCGGGGACCCTTCCGTGGCATCACGTGGTGGGGCGGCGGGCCGTGTTGGATGGGGGCATGGCCCTTCGAGTCCCGCGCCCGCACCGGTTCGACGCGTACGTGGCGGTCGGCGGGCTGCTCGGCGGGCTGCTGCTGTGGGGCATCGGGCTGGGCACCCGTCCGGCCGACGAGCCGATCGTCCTCCTGGACGGCCGCTGGCCGGTCCTGGCGCCGCTCGCCGTGATGGCGGGCTGCGAGGTGCTGCGCCGGGCCGCCCCGCGCGTCGCCCTGCCGACCGCCACTGCGGCGCTCACCCTGGACACGGTGACCCAGGGCACCGTGGTGACGCTGATCATGTTCACCGACGTCGTGTACGCGGCCGTGCTGTACGGCACGCCCGCCTCGGCCCGGCGCATCCCGTGGGTGACCGGGCTGGTCACGGTGGCCGCGACGGTCGTGCCGTTCGCGGCCTGGCGGGTGCCCGAGGCCCTGCTGATCGGGGTGGCCGTCGGGGTCGTCTCGTTCGCGCCCGCCTCCACCGGTCTGATCGTGCGCAACCACCGTGACGCCGCCGAGGCCGCCCGGCTGCGCGCCGAACAGACCGCGCTGCTCGCGGAGATGGACCGCAACCAGGCGATCGTCGCCGAACGGGCGCGCATGGCAAGGGAGTTGCACGACATGGTCGCCAACCACCTGTCGGCCATCGCGATCCACTCCACGGCCGCGCTCTCCCTGGACGACCCGGACACCTCGCGGCACGCGCTCAAGGTCGTCCGGGAGAACAGCGTGGAGGGGCTCGCCGAGATGCGGCGGCTGATCGGGATCCTGCGGGACGGCAGCGGGGACCACGAGCCCGCCGCCGCGCCCACCCTCGACGGCCTGGGCGCGCTGGTCGACAACGCCCGCTCCAACGGCCTCGACGTCGCCCTGCGCGCCGAGCACACGGAGGTGCCCGCCCCGGTCGAGCTGGCCGCCTACCGGATCGTCCAGGAGTCGCTGACCAACGCCCTCAAGCACGCCTCGTCCGGCCGGGTCACCGTCACCCTCGTCCAGTGCGAGGCGGCGTTGGACGTGCGGGTGAGCAGCCCGTACGGGCACCGGGAGGGCGGCCCGGGCGCCCCGGGATCCGGCGCGGGCCTGGTCGGCATGCGGGAGCGGGCGGCGCTGCTGGGCGGTACCTTCAGCGCCGGGGCGGAGGGCGCCCGGTGGACCGTCCACGCCGTCCTCCCGATCGCCGAGCACGTCGAAGGAGAACCCGCATGATCCGCGTCCTGGTCGCCGAGGACCAGTCCGCCGTCCGCGCCGGACTGGTCCTCATCCTGCGCAGCGCGCCCGACATCGAGGTGGTCGGCGAGGCGGCGGACGGGCAGCAGGCGGTGGAGCTGGCTCGCGCGTTGCGGCCGGACCTGGTGCTGATGGACGTGCAGATGCCGCGCCTGGACGGGGTGTCGGCGACCAGGACGGTGGTCGAGGAGCGTCTCGCGGACGTCCTGGTGCTGACCACCTTCGACCTCGACGCGTACGTGTTCGGGGCGCTGCGGGCGGGAGCGGCGGGGTTCCTGCTGAAGAACACCGAGGCCGGGGACCTGATCGAGGCGATCCGCACGGTGGCGCGCGGCGAGGGCGTCGTCGCCCCGGCCGTCACCCGGCGGCTCATCGCCGAGTTCGCGGCCGGTACCCCACGAGCGCCGAAGACGGACCCGGCGGTGCTGGAGGCGCTGACCCGGCGTGAGCGCGAGGTGCTGTCCTGCCTCGGCGAGGGGCTGTCGAACGCGGGGATCGCCGAGCGTCTGGACATGGCCGAGGCGACGGTGAAGACGCACGTCAGCCGGTTGCTGGCCAAGCTGGAACTGCGCAGCCGGGTGCAAGCGGCCGTTCTGGCGCAGGAGTTGGGCGTCTAGGCTCGCACCGGTCAGGTGGTCCAGACCTATTGACCGGTGGTCCAGACCTTTCTATTCTCGCGGCACCGTGGGCGTGAAGGCTCAGTTGCGCCCCCAACCCCCGAGGAGGCGCAGCATGCGCTTCAGACACCGAGCGGCGGCCGGGTTCGCCACCCTGCTGCTCCCCCTGGCCGGCCTGGTCGGTCTCGCGAGCCCCGCCCAGGCCGCGACGTCCGCGACCGCCACCTACACCAAGGCCTCGGACTGGGGCACCGGCTTCGAGGGCAGGTGGACCGTCAAGAACACCGGCACCACCACCCTCACCACCTGGACCGTCGAGTGGGACTTCCCCTCCGGCACGTCCGTCACCTCCGCCTGGGACGCCGACGTCACGTCCTCCGGCACCCACTGGACCGCCAAGAACAAGACCTGGAACGGCACCCTCGCCCCCGGCGCCTCCGTCAGCTTCGGCTTCAACGGCACCGGCACCGGCTCCCCCGCCCACTGCAAGCTCAACGGCGGCAGTTGTGACGGCACCTCGGTCCCCGGCGACGCGGCCCCCTCCGCACCGGGCACCCCCACCGCCTCCGCCGTCACCGACACCTCGGTGAAGCTGGCCTGGAGCGCCGCCACCGACGACAAGGGCGTCAAGAACTACGACATCCTGCGCGGCGGCGCCAAGATCGCCACCGTGACGACGACCTCGTACACGGACACCGGTCTGACCGCCGGCACCGACTACTCCTACACCGTCCGGGCCCGCGACACCGCCGACCAGACCGGCCCCGCCAGCGGCGCGGTCACCGTGCGCACCACCGGCGGCACCACCGAACCCCCGCCCACCGGCGGCAAGGTCAAGCTCGGCTACTTCACCGAGTGGGGCGTCTACGGCCGCAACTACCACGTCAAGAACCTGGTGACCTCCGGCTCCGCCTCGAAGATCACCCACATCAACTACGCCTTCGGCAACGTCAAGAACGGCCAGTGCGTCGTCGACGACACCTACGCCGCCTACGACAAGGCCTACACCGCCGACCAGTCCGTCAGCGGCGTCGCCGACACCTGGGACCAGCCGCTGCGCGGCAACTTCAACCAGCTGCGCCAGCTGAAGGCCAAGTACCCGCACATCAAGGTGCTGTACTCCTTCGGCGGCTGGACCTACTCCGGCGGCTTCGGGCAGGCCGCGGCCAACGCCGCCGCGTTCGCCAAGTCCTGCAAGGCCGTCGTGGAGGACCCGCGCTGGGCCGACGTCTTCGACGGCATCGACATCGACTGGGAGTACCCGAACGCCTGCGGCCTGACCTGCGACACCTCCGGTCCCGCCGCCTTCCGCACCCTGGCGCAGGCGCTGCGCGCGGAGTTCGGCCCGAACTACCTCGTCACCGCGGCCATCACCGCCGACGGCTCCTCCGGCGGCAAGATCGACGCGGCCGACTACGGCGGCGCCGCCCAGTACCTCGACTGGTACAACGTGATGACGTACGACTACTTCGGCGCCTTCGACAAGGACGGCCCGACGGCCCCGCACTCACCGCTCACCTCGTACCCCGGCATCCCGGCCGCCGGCTTCAACTCGGCCGACGCGATCGCCAAGCTCAAGGCGAAGGGTGTCCCCTCCGCCAAGCTGCTGCTCGGCATCGGCTTCTACGGCCGCGGCTGGACCGGTGTCACCCAGTCCGCCCCCGGTGGTACGGCGACCGGCGCGGCGCCCGGCACCTACGAGGCCGGCATCGAGGACTACAAGATCCTCAAGAACTCCTGCCCCGTCACCGGCACCGTCGCCGGGACGGCCTACGCCCACTGCGGCACCAACTGGTGGTCCTACGACACCCCGTCGACGATCGCCGGGAAGATGACGTGGGCGAAGAACCAGGGGCTGGGCGGCGCGTTCTTCTGGGAGTTCAGCGGTGACACCGGAAACGGAGAGCTGGTGAGGGCCATCGACAACGGCCTGTCGTAACCCCGTGCGAAGGACCTGACCGACCTCGACGCTCCCCCGGACCCGTCCGGGGGAGCGCGTGCGTGCGACTACGCCACATTCACACGCTGTCCGGGCGGGGCCGCCTCCAGCCACGCGAGGAAACCGGTCAGCGCGTCCTCGCTCATGGCCAGCTCGACCCGGGTGCCCCGGTGCAGACAGGCGAGGATCACCGCGTCCGACAGCAGCGCCAGCTCTTCCTCCCCTTCGGGGAGGCGGCGGCCGGCCACCTCGATCGAGGCGCGCTCCAGGACGCGGCGCGGACGGTAGGCGTAGGAGAAGACGCGGTACCACTCGATGCGGTCGCCGTTGTACCGGGCGACACCGTAGCTCCAGCCCTTGCCGGAGGTGTCCGGTTTCTCGGGGACGTCCCAGCGCAGCGAGCAGTCGAAGGTACCGCCGGACCGCTGGATCAGTCTGCGGCGCAGCCCGAAGACGAACAGCCCCAGTACCACCAGGGCCACGACGATTCCGCACACAGTCAGAGCGAGGACCATCGACACCGACCTCCTCGTCTCCTAGGTACCTTCAATTCAGGTAACGGAACGGAAAAAACATCCAAATCTGCCTCAGCCGCGGCCGGCTCCGGATCACTCCGGTGCCGGCCGCGGCTGAGGGACGTCATCACACGGCGAGCTGGGTCAGCTCGCCGCCGCCGCACGCAGTCGTACGTCCGCGCGGCGCTCGGCGGTGGCGTCACCCTCCGCCTTCGCACGCTCCAGCTCGCGCTCCGCGCGCTGGACGTCGATCTCGTCCGACAGCTCGGCGATCTCGGCCAGCAGCGACAGCTTGTTGTCGGCGAACGAGATGAAACCGCCATGCACCGCGGCGACGACCGTTCCACCGTCACTCGTACGGATGGTCACCGGGCCCGACTCCAGCACACCGAGCAGCGGCTGGTGACCGGGCATGACGCCGATGTCGCCGGACGTGGTGCGCGCGACGACCAGGGTGGCCTCGCCGGACCAGACCTCTCGGTCGGCCGCGACCAGCGCGACGTGCAGCTCAGCAGCCAAGGTGGCTCCTCGGGTCACCACCCGGCGGGTCTGCCGGGTGTTGGTTACAAGTCTAGTAGGCGTGAGAGAGGGGGCGGGACGACCCCGCCCCCTCACGACTCAGGCAGCTGCCCGGGTCAGGAGACGCCCAGCTCCTTCGCGTTGTTCTTCAGGTCCTCGAGACCACCGCACATGAAGAACGCCTGCTCCGGGAAGTGGTCGTACTCGCCGTCGCAGATCGCGTTGAAGGCCGCGATCGACTCGTCCAGCGGGACGTCCGACCCGTCGACGCCGGTGAACTGCTTGGCGACGTGGGTGTTCTGGGACAGGAAGCGCTCCACGCGACGGGCACGGTGGACGACGAGCTTGTCCTCCTCGCCGAGCTCGTCGATACCGAGGATCGCGATGATGTCCTGGAGGTCCTTGTACTTCTGCAGGATCGTCTTGACGCGCATGGCGGCGTCGTAGTGGTCCTGCGCGATGTAGCGCGGGTCCAGGATGCGGGACGTGGAGTCCAGCGGGTCCACGGCCGGGTAGATGCCCTTCTCGGAGATCGGACGGGAGAGAACCGTCGTCGCGTCGAGGTGGGCGAAGGTGGTGGCCGGGGCCGGGTCGGTCAGGTCGTCCGCGGGGACGTAGATCGCCTGCATCGAGGTGATCGAGTGACCACGGGTCGAGGTGATGCGCTCCTGGAGGAGACCCATCTCGTCGGCCAGGTTCGGCTGGTAACCCACCGCGGAGGGCATACGGCCGAGCAGGGTCGACACCTCGGAACCCGCCTGGGTGAAGCGGAAGATGTTGTCGATGAAGAACAGCACGTCCTGCTTCTGGACGTCACGGAAGTACTCGGCCATGGTGAGGCCGGCCAGCGCGACGCGCAGACGGGTGCCCGGGGGCTCGTCCATCTGACCGAAGACCAGCGCGGTCTTGTCGATGACGCCCGAGTCCGACATCTCCTCGATGAGGTCGTTGCCCTCACGGGTGCGCTCACCGACACCGGCGAACACGGAGACACCGTCGTGGTTGTTGGCGACGCGGTAGATCATCTCCTGGATGAGCACCGTCTTGCCGACGCCGGCGCCACCGAACAGACCGATCTTTCCACCCTTGACGTACGGGGTGAGGAGGTCGATGACCTTGACGCCGGTCTCGAACATCTCGGTCTTCGACTCGAGCTCGTCGAAGTTCGGGGCCTTGCGGTGGATGGACCAGCGCTCGCCGTCGTAGGTCTCGTCGACGTTCAGCACCTCACCGAGGGTGTTGAACACCTTGCCCTTGGTGAAGTCGCCGACCGGGACGGTGATGCCCGTGCCGGTGTCGGTGACGGCGGCCTGGCGGACCAGACCGTCGGTCGGCTGCATGGAGATGGTGCGGACCAGGCCGTCACCCAGGTGCTGGGCGACCTCCAGGGTCAGGATCTTCTTCTCGCCGGCGTTCGCCGGGTCGGAGACCTCGACGTGGAGGGCGTTGTAGATCTCCGGCATCGCGTCGACGGGGAACTCCACGTCGACGACCGGGCCGATGACCCGGGCGACGCGGCCCGTGGCCGTCGCGGTCTCAACAGTGGTGGTCATTAGCGGTCACTCCCCGCGGTCGCGTCGGCCAGGGCGCTCGCGCCACCGACGATCTCGCTGATTTCCTGGGTGATTTCGGCCTGGCGGGCCGCGTTGGCAAGCCGGGAGAGGCTCTCGATGAGCTCTCCGGCGTTGTCGGTGGCCGACTTCATCGCGCGCCGCGTGGCGGCGTGCTTCGAGGCTGCCGACTGGAGGAGCGCGTTGTAGACGCGGCTCTCCACGTAGCGGGGCAGCAGGGCGTCGAGGACGTCCTCCGCCGACGGCTCGAAGTCGTACAGCGGAAGGATCTCGTCCTTCGTCGCCGACTCCTCGGCCACCTCTTCGAGGCTGAGCGGCAGCAGACGGTCGTCGAGCGCCGTCTGCGTCATCATCGACACGAACTCGGTGAAGACGATGTGGATCTCGTCCACGCCGCCGTCGGCCGTGTCCTTCTCGATGGCCTCGATCAGCGGGGCCGCGACCTTCTTGGCGTCCGCGTACGACGGCTCGTCGGTGAAGCCCGTCCACGACTCCGCGATCGTGCGCTCACGGAAGTTGTAGTGGGCGACACCGCGCCGGCCGACGATGTACGTGTCGACCTGCTTGCCCTCGGCCTCGAGGCGCGCCGTCAGCTTCTCCGCGGCCTTGATGGCGTTGGAGTTGAAGGCACCGGCCAGACCACGGTCGCTGGTCAGCAGCAGCACCGCGGACCGCGTGACCGTCTCGGCCTGCGTGGTCAGCGGGTGCTTGGTGTTCGAGCCGGTACCGACCGCCGTGACCGCGCGGGTGAGCTCGGTCGCGTACGGCGTGGAGGCCGCCACCTTGCGCTGCGCCTTGACGACGCGCGAGGCGGCGATCATCTCCATCGCCTTCGTGATCTTCTTGGTCGCGGTGACGGATCGGATGCGACGCTTGTAGACCCGGAGCTGGGCTCCCATGAGTCAGGTCCCTTCCTTACGTCACTTGGCGGTGGACGGGCTGTCCTCGCCGAGCAGCTTGCCGTCCGAGGTCTCGAACTGCTTCTTGAACTCCGCGACGGCGTCACCGATGGCCTGGATGGTGTCGTCCGACATCTTCGCGCCCTCCTTGATGGAGGTCATGAGGCCCTGCTCCTTGCGGTGCAGGTACTCCAGCAGCTCCTTCTCGAAGCGGCGGATGTCGGCGACCGGGACCTCGTCCATCTTGCCGTTGGTGCCGGCCCAGATGGAGACGACCTGGTCCTCGGTGGCCATCGGCTGGTACTGGGCCTGCTTCAGCAGCTCGACCATGCGCGAACCACGCTCCAGCTGCGCCTTCGACGCCGCGTCCAGGTCGGAACCGAAGGCGGCGAACGCCTCCAGCTCACGGAACTGGGCGAGGTCGACACGCAGACGGCCGGAGACCTGGCGCATCGCCTTGTGCTGCGCGGAACCACCGACTCGGGAGACGGAGATACCGACGTTCAGCGCGGGACGCTGACCGGCGTTGAACAGGTCCGACTCCAGGAAGCACTGGCCGTCGGTGATGGAGATGACGTTGGTCGGGATGAACGCCGAGACGTCGTTGGCCTTGGTCTCGACGATCGGCAGACCGGTCATCGAGCCGGCACCCATGTCGTCGGAGAGCTTCGCGCAGCGCTCCAGCAGACGGGAGTGCAGGTAGAAGACGTCGCCCGGGTAGGCCTCGCGGCCCGGCGGGCGGCGCAGCAGCAGCGACACGGCGCGGTAGGCGTCGGCCTGCTTCGACAGGTCGTCGAAGATGATCAGGACGTGCTTGCCCTCGTACATCCACTGCTGACCGATGGCCGAACCGGTGTACGGCGCCAGGTACTTGAAGCCGGCCGGGTCGGACGCCGGGGCGGCGACGATGGTCGTGTACTCCAGCGCGCCGTTCTCCTCCAGCGCGCGGCGGACCGACGCGATGGTCGAGCCCTTCTGGCCGATGGCGACGTAGATGCAGCGGACCTGCTTCTTCGGGTCGCCCGAGCGCCAGTTGTCGCGCTGGTTGATGATCGTGTCGACGGCCAGGGCGGTCTTGCCGGTCTGGCGGTCACCGATGATCAGCTGACGCTGACCACGGCCGATCGGGGTCATCGCGTCGACGGCCTTGTAGCCGGTCTCCATCGGCTCGTGCACCGACTTGCGCTGCATGACCGTGGGGGCCTGCAGCTCGAGGGCGCGGCGGCCGGACGTCTCGATCTCGCCGAGGCCGTCGATCGGGTTGCCGAGCGGGTCGACGACGCGGCCGAGGTAGCCCTCGCCCACCGCTACGGAGAGGACCTCACCGGTGCGGGTGACCGGCTGACCCTCCTCGATGCCGCTGAACTCACCGAGGACGATGGCACCGATCTCGCGCTCCTCGAGGTTGAGGGCGAGGCCGAGGGTGCCGTCCTCGAACTTCAGCAGTTCGTTGGCCATGGCCGAGGGCAGGCCCTCGACCTTCGCGATGCCGTCGCCGGCAAGGGTGACCGTACCGACCTCCTCGCGCGAGGCCGCGTCCGGCTTGTACGACTGGACGAAGTTCTCCAGCGCGTCCCGGATCTCCTCCGGCCGGATCGTGAGCTCCGCCATCTGGGTTCCCTGCTCTCCTTGTTGGGCCCGAAGTTTCTTTGGGGGTCTGGGGGCGACCCCCAGGAATCCTCTGCACGGCCCAACCAGGGCCGTAAGCACTACTGCGTGTTCGGTTGCTGCTAGCTCGCCATGCGGCGGGCGGCGTCCTCGATGCGGTCCGCGAGGGAGCCGTTGATCACCTCGTCGCCGACCTGCACCCGGATCCCGCCGAGGACCTCGGGGTCCACGTCGAGGTTGAGGTGCATCCGACGGCCGTAGAGCGTCGCCAGGGCGGCGCCCAGACGCTGCTTCTGCCCGTCGGTCAGCGGCACCGCGGACGTGACGACGGCCACGATGCGGTCCCGGCGCTCGGCGGCGAGCTTGGACAGGGACTCGAGTCCCGCTTCCAGGCTACGGCCTCGCGGCGCGGTCACAAGGCGCGTCACCAGACGCTCGGTGGCCGCGTCGGCCCGGCCGCCGAGCAGGCTGCGCAGCAGCTCGCCCTTGGCCGAGGCGGTGGCCTTCCGGTCGGTCAGGGCGGCGCGCAGCTCGGTGTTCGAGGCGACGATCCGCCCGAAGCGGAACAGCTCGTCCTCGACGTCGTCGAGCGTGCCGGCCTTCTGCGCGGCGGTGAGGTCGGCGGTGTCCGCCAGCTCCTCCAGCGCGTCCACCAGGTCGCGCGACTGCGACCAGCGGGAGCGCACCAGGCCGGCCACCAGGTCGGCGGTCGTACCGCTGATCTGGCCGCCGAGCAGGCGCTGGGCCAGCCCGGCCTTGGCCTCGCCGGCCTGCGCCGGGTCGGTGAGGACCCGACGCAGCGACACCTCGCGGTCGAGCAGCGCGGTGACGGCCGCCAGCTCGGTGGCGAGCTGCGCCGCGTCCACGGACGTGGAGTCCGTCAGCGCGTCGAGACGCTCGCGTGCGGCTGCCAGGGCCTCGCGGCTCGCTCCGTTCATCGCGACGCCTCGGCCTTCTCCTCGAGGTCGTCGAGGAAGCGGTCGATGACACGGCTCTGGCGGGCGTGGTCCTCGAGGGACTCGCCGACGAGCTTGCCGGCCAGGTCGGTGGCGAGCTTGCCGACGTCCTGCCGCAGCGCGGACGCGGCGGCCTTGCGGTCGGCCTCGACCTGGGCGTGACCGGCGGCGACGATCTCCTCGCGCTGCCGCTGGCCTTCCGCACGCATCTCGGCGATGAGCGCGGCGCCCTGCTCCTGCGCCTCCTGGCGCAGACGCGCGGCCTCGTGCCGGGCCTCGGCGAGCTGAGCCTTGTACTGCTCCAGCACGCTCTGGGCCTCCACCTTCATGGCGTCGGCCTCTTCGATACCGCCTTCGATCGCCGCGCGGCGCTCTTCCAGAACCTTGTTGATGTTCGGAAGCAGCTTCTTCCAGAAGAAGAAGAACACGATGGCGAAGGCGATGGTGCCCACGAGCAGCTCGGGGCCCGGCGGGACGAGCGGGTTCTGCTCCTCCTCGGCCGCCAGCTGTACCAGGTTGGCGATCACATCATTGCCTTTCGTTGAAAGGTTCGCTCGTCAGGGCTCGATCATCCGTAGACGAACGGCATGACGATGCCGATGAGGGCAAGCGCCTCACAGAAGGCGAAGCCGAGGATCTGGTTGGCACGGATCAGACCGGCGGCCTCGGGCTGGCGGGCCAGAGCCTGGGTGCCGTTGCCGAAGATGATGCCGACGCCGACGCCGGGGCCGATGGCGGCGAGGCCGTAGCCGATGGAACCGATGTTGCCTTCGACGGCGGCGAGGGTCTCAAGGGCAGCCATGCTGATTCTTCCTTCTCTTTCATGGACCGGCGGGGGTTGGCCACCGGACGTTCTGGGGGCTTGTGGAGCGCAGGGGCTCAGTGGTGCTCGGCGAGAGCGCCCTGGATGTACGAGCAGGCGAGCAGGACGAAGACGTACGCCTGGACTGCCTGCACGAAGAGCTCGAAGAGGATCATGACCATGGTCATGACGAAGGAGACGCCGGCGGCCGGGACCATCCAGCTGTTCAGCAGGTACCAGGAGGCGACCGTGAACATGACCAGCATCAGGTGGCCGGCGAACATGTTGGCGAAGAGTCGGACCGCGTGCGTGAACGGGCGGACCAGCAGGTTCGAGAAGAACTCGATGACCATGACCAGCGGGAGGACCGGGCCGAGTTCCTTGTCGTAGCCGGTGACGTTCTTGAAGAACCCGACGAAGCCGTGCCGCTTGAAGGTCAGCGAGACCCACACCACGTAGACGATGGCGGCCAGCACCATCGGGTAGGCGATGATCGACGACACCGGGAACTGCGCCAGCGGGATCACGGACCAGATGTTCATGATCCAGATGAAGAAGAACAGCGAGACCATCAAGGGGACGTACTTCTCGCCCTCCTTCTTGCCGAGGGTCTCGTAGACGATGCCGCGACGCACGAAGTCGTAGCCGGCCTCGCCGATCATCTGCAGCTTGCCCGGCACCACCTTCGCCTTGCCGAAGGCGAGGGTGAAGAAGGTGACGACCAGGAGGGTGGTGATGAGCGCGAGCAGCATCACCTTGTTGAACTCGAACCCCCCGACCGTGGCGATCGGCTTGAAGAGGAACGAGTGCAGGCCCGGAGCCGGGAAGCCGCAGCCGTTGTCGGACATGATCCGACAGCTCCAGTCAAAGGCGAGCTGGGTCTGGTCAGCACTCACCGCGGACTCCTTCGGCATGACGCATGGGTACGGCAACCTCGTTGTGTCGGCGCGGCGCGCAGCCGCGGATCGGCACCGGACTGGTGTTACGGATGTGGGGGCGGCTGGGGGGCATCGAGCCTCGCGATTGAGCAGGCGTCAGCTCAGATGCCCGCGCCCGCGATGCCGCAGTTGGCACCGGACGATAGCAGGACTTCTCACACGCACTTATCCCGGCCCTACTCCTCACGACGAGTGCCCCGATTTCTCGGGCCTGTTGCCCGAGGGTTCGGGTTCGACGTAGAGGATCTTGGCCTTCATGTGGGCACGCGTCTGTGCGGCGATCCACGCGAGCGTGGTGCCGATGAGCGTGATCGCGAAGGCCCTGGGATGGAACAGCGTGGTGTTCTTGAACGCCGTCAGGAAGATGAACAGCAGCAGGATCTGCGCCGCGTAGAGCATCAGGCCCATCATCTGGAACAGATGCGGAAGCGATTTGGCGGTGCGCTGCAGAACGTAGAGCCCGATTCCCATGAAGAGGACCGTGAGCACCGTCGCGACGCCGGCACCGACCGCTCCCTTGCCGCCGACGACCACACCGCTGACGACGGCGGCGATCGCGCCGACGGCAGCCGTGGGCACGGCAGCCTGGGCCAGAATCCGGACGTCGTTGGACGGCATGGCGGCAACTCCGCTTTCACAAGGGGGGCAGGGGTGTCGTCATGGACGAGCGTAGTCCCGGTCCGAGGGAGGTGAAGACCTCACACCAATGGACCGTCGCACTACGGTCCTTCGGTTCTATCCGGGGTTCTCGTGAACCGTATCACAAACTATTTGATGAGGTCTTTACCTGATGGGTGTGCCGACTGTCACACATGAGAGTGACAGTGCGCGTCTGTGCAATAACCGAGCCGAGTTGTCTGGTATTGGGGCACTTTGCCCCGACGACGTTTCCCCACGACTTGGCAATGCTCTCGTCAGATTCTTACCTTGCCGCACGCGAACGGGGACCCACCGCGGTCGCCCCGTTGGCCCCGGAGACCCCCACGGCCACCGGCGTGCGGGACTCCGGCTGCTCCTCGGCGCCGGCCCCGGCGGCCTCCGCCACCGCGGGCGCCGGCCGGGCGGCGCCCCGGCGGCGGTAGCGCGGCGGCACGAAGGCCTCGGCCCAGCGGGGTGCACGCGGGGTGAAGCGCGGCAGCAGGAGCAGCACCAGCCCGAGCGCGCTGAGGATCACGACCCCGAGGACGATCCACATGGACGCGGAGTTGACCGAGTACGTCAGCGCCCCGAACGCGATCAGCGCCGACCAGAAGTACATGATCAGCACCGCGCGGCTGTGCGAGTGGCCGATCTCCAGCAGCCGGTGGTGCAGGTGCCCGCGGTCCGCCGCGAACGGCGACTGACCGCGCCAGGTGCGGCGCACGATGGCCAGGATCAGGTCGGCGGCCGGGATCGCGATGATCGTCAGCGGCAGCAGCAGCGGGATGTACACCGGCACCGTCTGGTGCACGGTGTTGCGCTCCGAACCGGAGAACAGGTTCATCACGTCCGGGTCGACCTGCCCCGTGACGGAGATCGCGCCCGCGGCCAGCACCAGCCCGATCAGCATCGAGCCCGAGTCGCCCATGAAGATCCGCGCCGGGTGCATGTTGTGCGGCAGGAAGCCCAGACACATGCCCATCAGGATCGCCGAGAACAGCGTCGCCGGGGCGGCCGCCTCGATGTTGTAGCCGTACCAGATGCGGTAGGCGTACAGGAAGAACGCGCCCGCCGCGATGCACACCATGCCCGCGGCGAGGCCGTCGAGGCCGTCGACGAAGTTGACCGCGTTGATGGTGATGACGACCAGCGCCACCGTCAGCAGAGTGCCCTGCCACTGGGTCAGCGCGACCGTCCCGACACCCGGGATCGGCAGCCACAGGATCGTCAGACCCTGCATGACCATCACACCCGCGGCGATCATCTGGCCACCCAGTTTGATCAGCGCGTCGATCTCGAACTTGTCGTCCAGGACGCCGATCAGCCAGATCAGCGCCGCACCGGAGAGCAGCGCACGCGGCTCGTTCGACTTCTCGAAGACCTGGTTGAGGTTGGTGAGGTGGTCGGCGACCAGCAGGCCCGCGCACAGTCCGAAGAACATCGCGATCCCGCCGAGCCGCGGAGTGGGTTCCCGGTGCACGTCACGTGCCCGGATCTCCGGCATCGCTCCGGCCACGATCGCGAACTTCCGTACCGGCCCTGTCAGCAGATACGTCACCGCGGCCGTGATGCAGAGCGTCAGCAGGTATTCACGCACGGGCTTCCCCACAGGTCTCGCTGGCCATCTCAGCCCCACACCCTAGCGATGGCCGCATACGGGTGAGGACTTCCGGGTAGCCACGATGGTTGCACGTGTGGCTGTGTACCGGTGGCCGCCTACCCTGGTTCAGCGGGGATACGGCGGAAACGCCGTGGCCAGTTCCCGTACGTCCTCGCGGGTCCCCCGGGCGTCGGACCCCTCGCGCAGCACCCCCGCCAGCAGCTTGGCGATGCGGGTCATCTCCCCCTCCCCCATGCCCTGCGTGGTCACCGCGGCCGTGCCCAGCCGCAGCCCGCGGGCGTCGGCGTGGGGCAGCGCGCAGCAGTCCAGCACCATCCCGGCCGCCGCCAGCCGGCCACGGGCGGTGCGCCCGTCGACACCGAGGGGCGCCGGATCGGCGGTGATCAGATGGGTGTCCGTACCGCCCGTGGTGACGACCAGCCCCTCCGCCTCCAGGGCGGCGGCCAGAACCCTCGCATTGGCGACCACCTGATGGGCGTACACGCCGAACGCCGGTGTTGCCGCCTCGCCGAACGCGACCGCCTTCGCGGCGATGGTGTGCATCTGCGCGCCGCCCTGCGTGAACGGGAAGACGGCCCGGTCCACCCGCTCCGCCAGCTCGCCGCCGCACAGGATCATCCCGCCACGGGGCCCGCGCAGCACCTTGTGCGTGGTGGCGCACACGACGTCGGCGTACGGCACCGGGGAGGGCGCCGCTCCGCCGGCGACGAGCCCGATGGGGTGGGCGGCGTCCGCGACGAGATAGGCGCCGACCTCGTCGGCCACCGCGCGGAAGAACGAGTAGTCGATGTGGCGGGGGTAGGCGATGGACCCGCACACGATCGCCTTGGGGCGGTGGCTGCGGGCCAGCGTGCGCACCTGCTCGTGGTCGATGAGCCCCGTCTCGGCGTCCACGCCGTAGGGCACGAAGTCGAACCAGCGCCCGGAGAAGTTCGCGGGCGAACCATGCGTGAGGTGACCGCCGTAGGGCAGGCCGAGGGCGAGCACGGTGTCCCCCGGGCGCAGCAGCGCGGCGTACGCCGCCAGCACGGCCGAGGAGCCCGAGTGGGACTGCACGTTGGCGTGCTCGGCACCGAACAGCGCCTTCGCCCGCTCCACGGCGAGACGCTCGGCGAGGTCGACGAACTCGCAGCCGCCGTGGTGCCGGGCGCCCGGGTAACCCTCGGCGTACTTGTTGGCCAGCGGCGAGCCGAGCGCGGCCAGCACGGCCGGCGAGGTGAAGTTCTCCGCGGCGGTCAACTGCAGCGACGACGCCTGGCGCTCCCGCTCCCCGAGCAGGATCTCGGCCAGCTGCGGGTCCTGCCGACGCAGGACGTCGGCCTCCAGGGCGTGAGCGAGCGACATGACGGGCTCCGGGCGACGTGGTGTGTCGGCGGCTCACCTCCGGGGCGCCCGAGCCGGTGTCGGCGGGGCGGCCGTGCCCGGCCCCTTCGGCCTTCGCCCGTGCGCCCTCTCGACACCCACGCGCCCCTTCGGCTCGCTCGCCGTGGTGACGTACGTCCAATGTAGGCCCGGGACGCCTTCCACGCCCGCGACCGCCACGACCGGCACCAGGGGGTGTTTCGAAAGTCCTGTGCGGTGCCCGCGGGTGTCCGGTGCGTGCTCTCGGCGTGCCGGACGAAAGCGCTCGTACTGGATGTACTGGGGCTTTCGGCCGGTGCGGGGAAAGGGCGTGCCGGGCGCCGCGGGTGTTGTGCGGGACGTTCGAAACACCCCCTGAGAGCTCCGAACGAAACGGGGAGCCCCGCTCCCCCTCCCCTTCTGTTCGGAGCCCTAAGGGGTCCTTGCCGGCACCCCGGTCAGCGCCGTGACCACGGGATCCAGCGCCTGGTGTATCTCGTCCCCGATGGACCGGAAGAAGGGCAGCGGCGCCCCGTAGGGGTCGTACACCTCGTCCGCCTCGGCCGTGGGCGCCAGCAGCCACCCGCGCAGCGCCGCCGCCGCGCGCACCAGGGCGCGGGCGCGCATCACCACGCCGTCCTCCAACGGCGGCAGGGTGGCCGGGTCGATCGCGTTCACCAGACGGGTGAACTCCTTCAGCGTGAAGGTGCGCAGCCCCGCCGAGTGGCCCATGGAGATCACCTGGGCCCGGTGGTCCCGGGTGGCGGTCAGCACCAGGTCGGCCATGATGACGTGCTCGTCGAGCAGCTCCCGGCCGGTGAAGCCGGAGGCGTCCGCGCCGAAGTCGGCCAGCACGGTCTCCGCGTTGGCCTCCATCGGCGCGCCCTCGTGGCCCCAGGTGCCCGCGCTCTCCACGATCAGCCCCCCGCCCAGCACCCCGAGCCGCTGCGACACGAAATGCCGGGTCAGCCGCTCGGTGATCGGCGAGCGGCAGACGTTGCCGGTGCTGACGTGGAGGATGCGGAAGGTGTCGCGCGGAAAGCCGAACGTCGTCGTCTCCTCCGCAGCACGTACCCCGTTGCCTATGCCGCGCCCCGCGTCAGGGGCTGTCAATTCGCCACCTCGAGGTCGGGTACGACCTTCCTCAGCTCGTCCGCGGAGATCGCGCCCGCGCGCAGCAGCAGGGGCACCTCCCGGCTGACGTCGACGATCGAGGAGGGCACGTTGCCGGGGGTGGGCCCGCCGTCGAGGTAGACGGAGACGGAGTCGCCGAGCATCTCCTGGGCGTAGTCGCAGTTCTCCGGCGCCGGGTGGCCGGTGAGGTTGGCGGAGGAGACAGCCATGGGCCCCACCTCCGTCAGCAGCTCGATGGCGACCGGGTGCAGGGGCATGCGGACGGCGACCGTACCGCGGGTCTCGCCCAGGTCCCACTGGAGGGACGGCTGGTGCCGGGCGACGAGCGTGAGCGCGCCCGGCCAGAAGGCGTCGACCAGCTCCCAGGCCAGCTCGGAGAAGTCCGTGACGAGGCCGTGCAGGGTGTTCGGGGAGCCGATGAGGACGGGCGTGGGCATGTCGCGGCCCCGGCCCTTGGCCCCCAGCAGGTCGCCGACGGCCTCCTTGGAGAACGCGTCGGCGCCGATGCCGTACACCGTGTCGGTCGGGAGGACGACCAGCTCGCCACGGCGGACGGCGGACGCGGCTTCGCGCAGACCGGTCACACGGTCGGTCGCGTCATTGGTGTCGTATCGCCGTGCCATATCTAGCGGGCCTCCTCGTGCACGTACTGCTCGGATGAAGAAGTCGGGCCGGCGCTCACGGCAGTGCCTTGCGGGCGGTCGCGAAGCGCGGGCGGTTGTTGAGGTCGGGGTGGTCGGCCGCGTCGGCCCAGCCCCGCTCCTCGGTGAAGATCCACGGCACCTGTCCGCCCTGGGTGTCGGCGTGCTCGACGACGACGACACCGCCCGGGCGCAGGAGCCGGTGCGCGGTCCGTTCCAGGCCGCGGATGAGATCGAGGCCGTCCTCGCCGGAGAACAGCGCCATGTTCGGGTCGTAGTCCCGCGCCTCGGGGGCGACGTACTCCCACTCGGTGAGCGGGATGTACGGCGGGTTGGAGACGACCAGGTCGACCTGGCCGTCGAGGTCCGGGAAGGCGTCCAGGGCGTTGCCCTGGCGCAGGTCGACCCGGGAGCCCTGCACGTTCTTGCGCGTCCACACCAGGGCGTCCTCGGACAGCTCCACGGCGTGCACGCGGGAGCGCGGCACCTCCTGGGCGAGGGCCAGCGCGATGGCGCCGGAGCCGGTGCACAGGTCGACGATGCACGGCTCGACGACGTCCATGGCCCGTACGGCGTCTATGGCCCAGCCGACCACGGACTCCGTCTCCGGGCGCGGGACGAACACGCCCGGCCCGACCTGGAGCTCCAGGTAGCGGAAGTAGGCCCGCCCGGTGATGTGCTGCAACGGCTCGCGCTGCTCGCGCCGGGCGATGACCTCCCAGTACCGGGCGTCGAAGTCGGAGTCCTTCACGGAGTGGAGTTCACCGCGCTTGACGCCGTGCACGAACGCGGCGAGTTCCTCCGCGTCGGTGCGCGGCGAGGGCACGCCGGCGTCGGCCAGCCGCTGGGTGGCCTGAGCTACCTCAGCGAGCAGCAGGCTGCGGGGGCTTGGGGGTCGCCCCCCAAAAGATTGCTGCACGCAAGTCCTCCGTGTCCTGGTCGTCCGTGGGTACGCCTCTTACGCGGCTGCGAGCTTGGCTGCCGAGTCCGCGTCGACGCAGGCCTGGATCACCGCGTCGAGGTCGCCGTCCAGCACCTGGTCCAGGTTGTACGCCTTGAAGCCGACGCGGTGGTCCGAGATGCGGTTCTCCGGGAAGTTGTAGGTGCGGATCTTCTCGGAGCGGTCGACGGTGCGGACCTGGCTGCGGCGGGCGTCGGCGGCCTCCCTCTCCGCCTCCTCCTGCGCCATGGCGAGCAGCCTCGAGCGCAGGATACGCAGTGCCTGCTCCTTGTTCTGGAGCTGGCTCTTCTCGTTCTGGCAGGAGGCGACGACTCCGGTGGGCAGGTGCGTGATGCGCACGGCGGAGTCGGTGGTGTTGACGGACTGGCCGCCGGGTCCCGAGGACCGGTAGACGTCGATGCGCAGGTCGTTCGGGTTGATCTCGACGTCGACCTCCTCGGCCTCCGGGGTCACGAGGACACCGGCCGCCGAGGTGTGGATACGGCCCTGGGACTCCGTCGCCGGTACGCGCTGCACGCGGTGCACGCCGCCCTCGTACTTCAGGCGCGCCCACACGCCCTGGCCGGGCTCGGTCTGACCGCGCGTCTTGACCGCGACCTGGACGTCCTTGTAGCCGCCCAGCTCGGACTCGGTGGCGTCGATGATCTCGGTCTTCCAGCCGACGCGCTCGGCGTAGCGCAGATACATCCGCAGGAGGTCGCCGGCGAACAGGGCGGACTCGTCGCCGCCCGCTCCCGCCTTGACCTCGAGGATGACGTCCTTGTCGTCGCTGGGGTCACGCGGGACGAGCAGGAGGCGGAGCTTCTCGGTGAGCTCCTCGCGCTGCTTCTCCAGGTCCTTGACCTCGGCGGCGAAGTCGGGGTCCTCGGCGGCGAGTTCGCGCGCGGTGTCGATGTCGTCGCCGGTCTGCTTCCAGGAGCGGAACGTGGCGACGATCGGGGTCAGCTCGGCGTACCGCTTGTTCAGCTTGCGCGCGTTGGCCTGGTCGGCGTGGACCGACGGGTCGGCGAGCTTCTTCTCCAGGTCGGCGTGCTCACCGACGAGTTCCTCGACGGCCTCGAACATCTCTGGCTCCTGTACTGCGGACGAAAAGGGAAGGGCGGGCGACCAAAAACGCCGGTCCCGGTACGCCCGGTGAGGGGGCGTGACCGTGGACCGGCGAAATGGGGCTCGCTACTTCTTGGAGCCGGCGGCGGCCTTGCCGAAGCGGGCCTCGAAGCGGGCCACACGGCCACCGGTGTCGAGGATCTTCTGCTTGCCCGTGTAGAACGGGTGGCACTCGGAGCAGACCTCGGCCCGGACGGTGCCGGACTCGATGGTGCTGCGGGTGGTGAACGACGCGCCACAGGTGCAGCTGACCTGCGTCTCGACGTACTCGGGGTGGATGTCGCGCTTCAAGGTGTCTCCTAGGTTCGGGAGGGCGCCGGGTCGCAGCCGCGGGATACGGGAGCGTGAACCGGAGCCGACGTACCAGTCTGCCAGGACTGGCGCCATCCCCCAAAACCGGGGGCGGGCGTCGTCTATTCCCGGGGGCCCCTCGCGCCGATGCCCGAAGCCCTCACGGGGCGTCGACCACGCCCTGGGCCTCGCCCGTGGCCGTGCCCGCGGTGGCCGTCCTCGGGATGGGCCGGTCGTTCTCGAGGGCCGTCCAGACCTGCTGCGCCTTGGCCTGCTGGACGAGGACGCGGTTGGGGTCGGCGGGGTCGTACCGGACCGGCATGGTGACCATGTTCATGTCGGAGGCGCCGATGCCCTTGAGGCCGTCGGCGAAGGACATGAGGGCGTTGAGCGAGCCCAGGTCGGAGTCGGTGGTGACGGTCTTGGTGGCGGTGTCGGCCAGGGCGTACAGCTTGTCGCCGCCGCTGAGCAGGCCGACGCTCTTGACCTGTTCGACCAGGGCCTTGACGAAGGCCTGCTGGAGCTGGATGCGGCCGAGGTCGGAACCGTCGCCGACACCGTGCCGGGTGCGGACCAGGCCGAGGGCCTGCTCGCCGTCGAGCCGGTGGGTGCCGGCCTTCAGCCGCAGGTGGCTGTCGGGGTCGTCGATGTCCTTCGTGGTGGTGACCTCGACGCCGCCGAGTTCGTCGATCAGCTTCTGGAAGCCGGAGAAGTCGACCTCCAGGTAGTGGTCCATGCGGACCCCGCTCATCGACTCGACGGTCTTGACCGCGCAGGCCGCGCCGCCCGTGCTGTACGCGGAGTTGAACATCACGTCGTGCGCCGCGTCGTGGGTGGTGCCCCGGGTGTCGGTGCACGCGGGGCGGTCGATGAGAGTGTCGCGCGGGATGGACACCACGCTGGCCTTCCGGTGGCCCTCGTACACGTGGATGACCATCGCGGTGTCGGAGCGGGCGCTGCCGTCGTCCTCGCCCCCGCCGAGCTTCTTGTTGGAGCCGGAGCGGGTGTCCGAGCCGAGCACGAGGATGTTCTCCGAGCCGTTGTCGACCTTGGTGGGCCGGTCGGTGCCGAGGGCCTGGTCGATGTCGACGCTCTTGATGTTGCCGTTGAGCTTGAAGTAGAGGTAGCCGGCTCCGGTGCCGCCTAGGACGACGATGCCGGCCGCGGTCCAGGCCGCGACCAGCAGGCCTCTGCCGCGGCCCTTCGGCTTGCGGCGCCGGCCCTTCGCGCGACGGCGGCCGCCCCCATCGGTGCCGGACTCGTCATGGGTGCCGGCCACTGCCCGTATGGGGGGCTCCGGCGTGCTCTCGGCGGACATGTGCTCCTCGGCTCTCGTCTCCGGTCGGTTACCCCTCTGCGGTCAGGGTCAGGCCGTCGGTATGTCCGGTCAGCCCCTCAGTGGTCCTTGCGCTGTGCCCGCCTGGGCCGCCCGGTCCGCTACCGCACCTCGCCTCGTTGCCGGAAAGCCCTGGTGGCTCCGCTACCAGGACTCTCCGGCGCCTTGCGGTGCACGGCACCGGACCACGCGGCCTGATCAGGCGCTCATAGGGCAAAGGACCCCTTACCGCACCATCGTCACTCCGTCCCCTCAGACGGCGAAACTCGGGAAAGGGTTGCAAACGGCCCACGCGCGCGTCGAACTCACCGAGGATCTTGTGGCGAAGATCGCAGCACCGGCCACGGGACACGAGAAGGGCCGCCCCGGGGAGGAGCGGCCCTTTCGCACGGAACGGGGAACGTCAGTCGCCGTTGCCCGGCGTCGGCGTCGTCTTCTGGATCTGCATCAGGAACTCGCCGTTCGACTTCGTCTGCTTCATCTTGTCCAGGAGCAGTTCGATCGCCTGCTGCTGGTCGAGGGCGTGCAGCACCCGGCGCAGCTTCCAGACGACGGCCAGCTCCTCGTTGCCGAGCAGGATCTCTTCCTTGCGGGTACCGGACGCGTCGACGTCCACCGCGGGGAAGATGCGCTTGTCGGCGAGCTTGCGGTCGAGCTTGAGCTCCATGTTGCCGGTGCCCTTGAACTCCTCGAAGATCACCTCGTCCATGCGGGACCCGGTGTCCACCAGCGCGGTGGCGAGGATGGTCAGCGAGCCGCCGTCCTCGATGTTGCGGGCCGCGCCGAAGAAGCGCTTCGGCGGGTACAGGGCGGTCGAGTCGACACCACCGGAGAGGATGCGGCCGGAGGCGGGCGCGGCCAGGTTGTAGGCGCGGCCCAGACGCGTGATCGAGTCGAGCAGGACGACGACGTCGTGGCCCAGCTCCACCAGGCGCTTGGCCCGCTCGATGGCGAGCTCGGCGACCGTGGTGTGGTCCTCGGCGGGGCGGTCGAAGGTCGAGGAGATGACCTCGCCCTTGACCGACCGCTGCATGTCGGTGACCTCTTCCGGACGCTCGTCGACCAGGACGACCATCAGGTGGCACTCGGGGTTGTTGTGGGTGATCGCGTTGGCGACCGCCTGCATGATCATGGTCTTGCCGGTCTTCGGCGGGGCCACGATCAGACCGCGCTGGCCCTTGCCGATCGGCGACACGAGGTCGATGATCCGGGTGGTCAGCACGCCCGGGTCGGTCTCCAGGCGGAGACGGTCCTGCGGGTAGAGCGGGGTGAGCTTGTTGAACTCGGGGCGGCCGCGGCCGTGTTCGGGCGCCATGCCGTTGACCGAGTCCAGGCGCACCAGCGCGTTGAACTTCTCGCGGCGCTCGCCCTCCTTGGGCTGGCGCACGGCACCGGTGAGGTGGTCGCCCTTGCGCAGGCCGTTCTTGCGGACCTGGGCGAGGGAGACGTACACGTCGTTCGGGCCCGGCAGGTAGCCGGAGGTCCGGATGAAGGCGTAGTTGTCGAGGATGTCGAGGATGCCCGCGACGGGGATCAGGACGTCGTCGTCGGTGATCTGCGGCTCGGGGGCGCCCATCTCCTCGCGGCCACGGCGGCCACGGCGGTCGCGGTAGCGGCCGCGACGGCCACGGCGGCCGCCGTCGAAGTCGTCGTCGTCCTGCGGACCGGCGTTCCGGTCCGGACGGCCGCCGCTCTGCTGCTGGTTCTGCTGCTGGCGCTGCCCGCCCTGGCCCTGCTGGTCGTCGCCCTTGCCGCGGCGGTCGCCGCGCTCGCGGTCGCGGCTGCGCTCACGGCGGTCGCGGCGGCGGCCCTCGCCACCGTCGGCGTCGGACTTGGACTCGCCCTGCGGCGCCGCGGCCTGCTCGGCCGGGGCCTCCGCCTTGGGCGCGGCCTTCGCCTCGGCCGTGACGGTCTCGGGGCTGCCCGCCTCGGCGGTGGCGCGGCGACGGCGGCGCTCGGTGGGGGCGTCGTTCCCGCCGGCCGGCTGGCCGGGGATCTCGATCTGCTGCTGGGCCACGGCCTTCTCGGCGGCGGCCTCGGACGCGGCGGCGTCCGCCTTCTTCTCGCCGGCCTCGCCGGTGCGCGCCTTGGAGGTGGCGCGGCGCTTCGGCTTGGTCTCGGCGGGGGCGGCCTCGGCCTTCGCGGCCGGCGCGCCGCCCGAGGCCTGCGCCTCCTTGATGACCTCGATCAGCTGGCTCTTGCGCATACGCGCGGTACCCCTGATACCGAGGCCGGATGCGACCTGTTGCAGCTCGGCCAGCACCATGCCCTCGAGGCCGGTACCGCGGCGCCGCCGCGAGCCGGCACCGGTGGCAGGCGCGGAGGCGTCCGTGGAGGGCGCGGCAGCGGTCTCCTCGACACGTGCGCCCATCAGATCGGTGGTGTCGCTCACGAAGGGTCCTTCCCTGGAGCGGACGTCGGCCTGTCTGGCTCGGCGACCGGTTGTGCTGTCCGACTTCGGTCCTTGATGTGGCGAAGCCGGGGCGGTGGTCCGCCAAAACGGCGGAAGAGATATCTGGTGATGGCGCTTCCTCGACGAGCCGTGGCATCCAGTGTCACGCGGCGTGGTCGCACCGATTCCGGAGCGTGCCCGTCGGACCGCTCAGCGTCGCTGTACGGCGTACTGCCCAAATACGACGTACGGAACGCAGTGCGGCTTGGGGAGCTCCCGGAAGAATGTCTGTCCCTGACGGGGACACGAAGCACCTCGCCATGGTGAGGTCGGGTGCAGACTTGAGATTAACACTACCGGATCCAACAAACATTCCCCCTCTCGAAATCCGGCAACCGTGCGCTAAATGTCACCGGACGGGGCGAGCGGAAGCACGCTCGCACCCTGAAGATCCAGGTCGAGCCGGTTGGCGGCCCATTCGGGGCCCGCGAGGGCCTCGATCTTGTCGGCGGTGCCGGCGTCGGCCAGCGCCATGACGGTGGGCCCGGCGCCGGAGATGACGGCCGGGATGCCGTCGGCGCGCAGGCGCTCCACCAGCGCGGCGCTCTCCGGCATGGCGGGCGCGCGGTACTCCTGGTGGAGACGGTCCTCGGTGGCGGGCAGCAGCAGCTCGGGACGCCTGGTCAGGGCCTCGACGAGCAGGGCGGCGCGGCCCGCGTTGGCGGCGGCGTCGACATGCGGCACGGTGCGCGGGAGCAGACCGCGCGCGGTCTCGGTCAGGACCGGCTTTCCGGGCACGAAAACCACCGGAACGATGGAACCGGAGGGCTCCATCCTGATCGCCCGGGCGGCGCCGGCTTCCATCCAGGACAGCGTGAAACCGCCGAGCAGACAGGCCGCGACGTTGTCCGGGTGGCCCTCGATCTCGGTGGCGAGCTCCAGGAGGGCCGCGTCGTCGAGCTTGGCCTCCGCGCCTATGGTCACGGCGCGGGCGGCCACGATGCCGGCGCAGATGGCGGCCGAGGAGGAGCCCAGGCCGCGGCCGTGCGGGATGCGGTTGGCGCAGACGATCTCCAGGCCGCGCGGCTGGCCGCCCAGGACGTCGAAGGCGGTGCGCAGGGAGCGGACGAGGAGGTGCTTCTCGTCGCGCGGCAGCGTCTCGCTGCCCTCGCCCGCGATGTCGATGTGCAGCCCTGAGTCGGCCACCCGGACGACGACGTCGTCGTAGAGCCCCAGCGCGAGGCCGAGGGCGTCGAAGCCCGGGCCGAGGTTGGCGCTGGTGGCGGGGACGCGCACCCGGACGGCGGCGGCGCGGAACGCTGGACCGGCCATCGCTCGTTGACTCTCCTTGAGCTGCGGAACTGTCGAATGACATTCGATACGTACGGGGAGACCCTGGGCCGCCGGTGCGGCACTGCACTCGGCACATGCGAGCGAGGCATATGCGGCGGGCGGGTTCCCTACAGCCTATCGAAGGAAGGTTCTGTGGCGACATAGGGCGCACAGGAGGCGCACGATGCGTGTCGTAAGCCCCCTGTGCACCCTCGCGAGGGGAACCCCGGGTGGACGGGTCAGGCGAGGCCGAGCCGGGTGGCCGCGGCGACCGCGTCGACGGGCACGGTGACCGGCTGCGGTGCGCCGGCGACGGCCCAGTCGGGGTCCTTCAGACCGTTGCCGGTGACGGTGCAGACGATCCGCTGGCCCGGGTCGACCCTGCCCTGTTCGGCGGCCTTGAGCAGACCGGCCACGGACGCGGCGGAGGCGGGCTCCACGAAGACGCCCTCCTGAGCGGCCAACAGCCGGTAGGCGCGCAGGATCTCACGGTCCGTCACCTCGTCGATGAGGCCGCCGGACTCGTCCCGCGCGGCCAGCGCGTACTGCCAGGACGCGGGATTGCCGATGCGGATCGCCGTCGCGATCGTCGCGGGGTCCTTGACGACCTCGCCGCGCACGATCGGGGCGCTGCCGGAGGCCTGGAAGCCCCACATACGGGGCGTCCTGTCCGCCACGCCGTCGGCGGCGTACTCCGTGTAGCCCTTCCAGTAGGCGGTGATGTTGCCCGCGTTGCCGACCGGCAGGACGTGGATGTCGGGGGCGTCGCCGAGCATGTCCACGATCTCGAACGCGGCCGTCTTCTGCCCCTCGATACGCACCGGATTGACCGAATTGACCAGCGCCACGGGGTAGTTGTCGCTCAGCGAGCGGGCCAGCGTGAGGCAGTCGTCGAAGTTGCCGTCGACCTGGAGGATCTTCGCGCCGTGCACCAGGGCCTGGCCCATCTTGCCGAGCGCGATCTTGCCCTGCGGGACGAGGACGGCCGACACCATGCCCGCGCGCACCGCGTACGCGGCGGCGGAGGCGGACGTGTTGCCGGTGGAGGCGCAGATGACGGCCTTCGCGCCCTCCTCCTTGGCCCGGGTGATGGCCATGGTCATGCCGCGGTCCTTGAAGGACCCGGTGGGGTTCGCGCCCTCGACCTTGAGGTGGACCTCGCAGCCGGTGCGCTCGGAGAGCACCTGCGCGGGCACGAGGGGCGTGCCGCCCTCACGGAGCGTCACGACCTGCGTGCTGTCGGACACCGGCAACCGGTCCCGGTACTCCTCGATGATTCCGCGCCACTGGTGGGTCATTGCTGCTTACTCTCCTTCAACCCGCATGATGCTGGCGACACCCCGCACGGTGTCGAGCTTGCGCAGCGCCTCGACGGTCCCGGCGAGGGAGGCGTCGGACGCGCGGTGGGTGACGACGACGAGGGAGGCCTCGCCGTCCTTGCCCTGCTGGCGAACCGTGTCGATCGACACGTCGTGCTCGGCGAACACGGTGGCCACCTGGGCGAGAACACCCGGCTTGTCCGCGACGTCGAGGCTGATGTGGTAGCGGGTGACGACGTCCCCCATCGGCGACACGGGCAGTGCGGCGTACGCCGACTCCCCCGGTCCGGTGGACCCGCTGAGCCGGTTGCGGCAGACGGCGACGAGGTCGCCGAGGACGGCGGAGGCGGTCGGCGAGCCGCCGGCTCCGGGCCCGTAGAACATCAGCTGCCCGGCCGCGTCGGACTCCACGAAGACGGCGTTGTACGCACCGCGCACGGAGGCGAGCGGGTGGGTCAGCGGAATCATCGCCGGGTGCACGCGCGCGGTCACGGACGCCCCGTCCGCGGCCCGCTCGCAGATCGCCAGCAGCTTGATGGTGCAGCCCATCTCCCTGGCGGAGGCGAAGTCGGCGGCGGTGACCTCGGTCATGCCCTCGCGGGAGACGTCGTCGAGACGCACGCGCGTGTGGAAGGCGATCCCGGCGAGGATGGCGGCCTTGGCGGCGGCGTCGAACGCCTCGACGTCGGCGGTCGGGTCGGCCTCCGCGTACCCGAGGGCGGTGGCCTCGTCGAGCGCCTCCTGGTACCCGGCGCCGGTGGAGTCCATCTTGTCGAGGATGAAGTTGGTGGTGCCGTTGACGATGCCCATCACCCGGTTGATCTTGTCGCCGGCGAGGGACTCGCGCAGCGGGCGGATCAGCGGGATGGCACCGGCGACGGCGGCTTCGTAGTACAGGTCCTCGCCGTGCTCCTCGGCGGCGGCGTGCAGCGCGGCGCCGTCCTGGGCGAGGAGCGCCTTGTTGGCGGAGACGACGGATGCGCCGTACTCGAAGGCGGTGGTGATGAGGGTGCGGGCGGGCTCGATCCCGCCGATGACCTCGACGACGACGTCGATGTCCCCGCGTTTGACCAGGGCGGTGGCGTCGGTGGTGACGAGGGCGGGGTCGATGCCCTCGCGGACCTTGGAGGGCCGCCGCACGGCGACACCCGCCAGCTCGACGGGCGCCCCGATCCTCGCGGCGAGGTCGTCGGCGTGCGTCGTCATGATGCGCGCCACCTCTGAGCCGACCACTCCACAGCCCAGCAGCGCCACCTTCAGCGGACGCGTACGCATCATCCGACCTCGTTTCCTCATACCGTCTACGGTTGCACCAGTCTCACTCACCGGACCGCAGTTTCTGTCCCTGGTCCGGATCGTGAGACATCTATTTCATTTCCCGAGGGGGAACGGACAGGAGATCTTCCGCCCTTTTCCCGGCCCCTTGCCGAAGGCCTTTTCCCGAGAGCTTTCACCCGGGTCTCCCGTCGGCCTGGGAGATGTCGGGCGAGAACGCTTTCCGGCCTTCCTCAGCCGACGTCGAGCCGCAGGAGGTCCTCCTCCGTCTCGCGCCGCACGATGAGCCGCGCCTGTCCGTCGGCCACGGCGACCACCGGCGGCCGCGGCACGTGGTTGTAGTTGCTGGCCATGGAACGGCAGTACGCGCCGGTGGCCGGTACGGCGATCAGGTCACCCGGTGCCACGTCCGACGGCAGGAAGGCGTCCCGCACCACGATGTCACCGCTCTCGCAGTGCTTGCCCACCACCCGCGCCAGCATCGGCGCGGCGTCGGAGGTGCGGGAGACGAGGGAGACGCTGTACTCGGCGTCGTACAGCGCGGTCCGGATGTTGTCCGACATGCCGCCGTCGACGGAGACGTACGTGCGCAGCCCGTCGAGCGGCTTGATCGTGCCGACCTCGTAGAGCGTGAAGGCGGTCGGCCCGACGATGGCACGCCCGGGCTCCACGGAGATGCGCGGTGTGCGCAGCCGGGCGGCCTCGCACTCGCGCGTGACGATCTCGGTCAGCGCCTTGGCGATCTCGTGCGGCTCGCGAGGATCGTCGTCGCTGGTGTACGCGATCCCGAGCCCGCCGCCGAGGTCGATCTCGGGCAGCTCGACGCCGTGCTCGTCACGGATGTCCTTCAGCAGCCCCACGACCCGGTGCGCGGCGACCTCGAAGCCGGACATGTCGAAGATCTGCGACCCGATGTGGGAGTGGATCCCGATGAGCTCGAGCCCGTCGAGCTGGAGCGCCCGCCGCACGGCCTCGGCGGCCTGCCCCCCGGCCAGCGGGATGCCGAACTTCTGGTCCTCGTGGGCGGTGGCGATGAACTCGTGCGTGTGCGCCTCCACCCCGACGGTGATCCGGATCTGCACGCGCTGCCGCCGGCCGAGCGACTGCGCGATGTGGGCCACCCGCACGATCTCCTGGAAGGAGTCGAGGACGATGCGCCCCACGCCGGCGTCGATGGCCCGGCGGATCTCCTGCGCGGACTTGTTGTTGCCGTGGAAGGCGATGCGGTCGGCCGGCATGCCGGCGGAGAGGGCGGTGGCGAGCTCGCCGCCGGAGCAGACGTCGAGGTTGAGGCCCTCCTCGTGCAGCCAGCGCACGACCGCCCGGGACAGGAACGCCTTGCCGGCGTAGAAGACGTCGGCCTCGGTCCCGAAGGCGCTGCGCCAGGCGCGCGCCCGGGCCCGGAAGTCGGCCTCGTCCATGACGTAGGCGGGGGTGCCGAACTCCTCCGCGAGCTGCGTGACGTCGAGCCCGCCGACGCGGACGACGCCGTCGGGCCCTCGGGTGACGGTCTGCGCCCACACCTTGGCGTCGAGCGCGTTGAGGTCGGCGGGCGGTGCGGAGTAGTGCCCCTCGGGGAGGACGTCGGCGTGGCGGGGCCCGGCGGGGTGTGCGGAACGGCTCATCTGGGCGTGCTCTTTCAGAGATGGTCGGGTGCGTCGATACCGAGCAGGGACAGGCCGCCGGCCAGCACCGTCCCGACGGCTTCGGCGAGAGCCAGCCGGGACCGGTGGGCGGCCGAGGGTTTCTCCGCCCCCCGGGGCAGCACCGTGAGGAGGTAGGGAAGCGTGACGTCGGCGAGCGCGAGCAGATGCCGGGTCAGGCGGGAGGGGGCACAGGCGTCGAGCTCAGTGCCCGCGAGCGCGGTGGCGAGGACGCGGGGATGGTCCGCGAGGAGCGCGAGCAGCGGCCCGCTGCCGTCCGACGCCCCGAGGTCGCACTCCTCGGCGATGACGGCCGTGAACCCCAGGTCGGCGGCGTTGCGAGCGACGGCACGGGTGCGGGCGTGGGCGTACCGCACCCGGAAGAGCGGGTTGCTCTCGCGCTGCACGAGGTGGTCGGCGCTGATGCGGGGCCGGTCGTGGGGGGCGGGATGGAGCAGGGCCCAGCGCGCGGCGTCGGGTCCGAGCGGGGTGGGGTCCTCGGGCGCCGGTACCGGCCGCAGGCTCGTCCCAGCGGCCCGCAGCCGCCCCGCCGACCCGTGCGGCGGTCCCTGGTGCTCCACCTCGACGCGCCCGCCCTGGGAGCCGACGATCCGCGTCAGCACGTCGGCCAGGACCTCGGCGCGCACCTCGTACGGCACGCGCAGCGCGAAGATCCGCCCGGCGAGGGCGTCGCAGTGGCCGTAGCGCGATCCCTCCCGCAGCACCCGCTCCACGAGGTCGGAGCCGGCGGCGGACCGGTCGAGACTGATGTTGAGGAACCCCGGCCCGGTGATCTCGACGCCGGTGACGCCGTCGGCCCGCACGAGATACGGCCGCAGCACCTCGGCGACCTGCAACGGCGGCCGCCCGGCGGGCCGGGCGAGCTGGAGGGCGACGCTGGTGGCGTAGTCACCGCACCCCCCGGGCCCCGGCGGCGCCACGACCACCCGCTCGGGCACGGCCACACTCAGCTCCCCGGCATCCACAGCACGCCGCACTGCGTGCAGCACGGTCCGGGAGAGCTCGACGGGGGTCACGGGACAAGCGTAGGGGAGGAGGGGGGTGGGTAAGCGAGCCGGTTTGAGGAGGTCCCGGGATGTGGACGGGGCGGGGCGCGCTCGGTCCGCCCCGCTGCCCGACGACCGGGCCGCTGCCGCTCGACCTGCCCGACCTACTCGACGGCCGGGCCGTTGCCGTTGGCCACTGGGACGCCTTCGTCTCCCGCCCTCCCCCGCGCGCCCTCCATCAGCTTGCGCACGAGACTGACGAGTTCCGCGGGTTCGAAGGGCTTGGGCAGGAAAGCGTCGACGCCGACGTCGAGGCCGGCCTCGATCTCGTACTGCGTACAGGCGCTGATGATGGCGAGGGGAAGGTCGCGGGTACGGGGATCGGCACGCAGCCGTGCGGCGGTCCGCAGCCCGTCCAGCCGGGGCATCACGACGTCGAGGGTCACCAGATCGGGCCGCACCTGACGAACGACATCCAGACACTCGGCACCGTCGCACGCGGTCACGACCTCGAGGCCCTCCAGCTCGAGATTGACCCTGATCAGCTGCCGGATGACCTTGTTGTCGTCGACAACAAGCACCCGGCCCGACGCGCCTGGCACAACTCGAGAGTAGGTCCGCACCGGCCACCGCGTCCGGGTTTTCCCCACTTCCACCCCCTGCGGGCACCCACTCCCCTCCCACCGCCCCAAACCCGTTCCTGATCACCCCGCCGGAGCTGGTAGTGTTCTACCCGTCGCCGCGAGCAACGCGCCCGACACGCCCCCGTAGCTCAGGGGATAGAGCAACGGCCTCCGGAGCCGTGTGCGCAGGTTCGAATCCTGCCGGGGGCACC
>NZ_JBVIAY010000024.1:0-102883 GCF_055573695.1 Streptomyces sp. NPDC030143 | reverse complement strand
GCTCCGCTGGGCTGAGCAGTTCCACCGTGCTCAAGGGACGGGACGGCTCTGCGGTGACGGCGCGCAGCAGGCGTTCCAGCCGCTCCGCGATCGCGTGGGCCGTCTCCCGGTCGAACAGGTCCGTCGCGAACTCCACCGATCCCCGGACGCCGGCGGGGCGTCCCTCCGCCGTCGTGCGCTCCTCGACGTCGAAGGACAGGTCGAACTTCGCCGCCTCGACCTCCAGCGGGAGCGGCCGGGCGACGAGACCGGGCAGGTCGGCCTCGGCATCGTTGTTCTGGAAGGTCAGCATCACCTGGAAGAGCGGGTGAAGGGCGAGGGAACGGTGGGGGTTGACGATCTCCACCAGCCGCTCGAAGGGCACGTCCTGGTGGGCGTAGGCGGCGAGGTTCGTCTCCCGCACACGGCTCAGGAGTTCCGTGAACGTCGGGTCGCCGGAGGTGTCCGTCCGCAGCACGAGGGTGTTGACGAAGAACCCGACGAGGTCGTCCAGCGCGTCGTCCGTCCGGCCCGCGACGGCCGTGCCGACGGGGATGTCGGTCCCGGCGCCGAGCCGGGTGAGCAGCGCCGCGAGGGCGGACTGCACCACCATGAACACGCTCGACTGCTGCTCCCGCGCCAGCCGGACGATCGCCTCGTGCAGCTCCGCGTCCCAGGTGAACGGAACCCGTTCGCCCCGGTGGCTGGCCTCGGCGGGACGCGGCCGGTCCGTCGGCAGCTCCAACTGCTCGGGCAGCTCGGCCAGCGCCGTGCGCCAGTGGTCGATCTGCCGGGAGACGACGCTGTCGGGGTCGGTCTCGTCACCGAGCACCTCCCGCTGCCACAGCGTGTAGTCCGCGTACTGCACCGGCAGCGGCCGCCACTCCGGGGCCCGCCCCGAACGGCGGGCAGTGTACGCCACCGACAGGTCGCCCACCAGCGGATCCATCGACCAGCCGTCTCCGGCGATGTGGTGCACCAGGAGCAGCAGGACGTGCTCCTCCGGGCCCAGGCTGAACAGGGTGGCCCGCAGCGGGATCCCGGACGCCAGATCGAAGGTGTGCTCGACGGCCCGGGTCAGGGCCGCGTCAAGACCGTCCGGGGTCGTCTCGACGACCTCCACGGTGGGCCGGGCCGCCTCACCGTCGAGGATCCGCTGGTAGGGCGTGCCGTCCGCCTCGGGGAAGACGGTCCGCAGGCTCTCGTGCCGGGCGACCAGGTCGGCCACGGCCGCCCGCAGCGCCGCCACGTCCAGCGCACCCGACAGCCGCAGCGCCGTGGGCACGTTGTAGGTGGCGCCGGGCCCCTCCAGCTGGTGCAGGAACCACAGCCGCCGCTGGGCGGGGGACAGCGGCAGCCGCTCCGGCCGCCCGGCCCGGGTCAGCGCCGGCCGGGCGCCCGACGCCCGTTCCAGCCGGTCGGCGACACCGGCCGCCGTCGGCGCCTCGAACAGGTCCCGCAAGGCGAGTTCCACCCCGAAGGCCGTGCGGATCCGGCTGATGAGGCGGGTGGCCAGCAGTGAGTGACCGCCGAGGTCGAAGAAACCGTCGTCGACCGCCACCCTCTCCACGCCGAGCACCTCGGCGATCAGCCCGCACAGGATCTCCTCGCGCGGGTCGCGCGGCCGGCGTGCGGCGGCACCCGTACCCGCCGTCCCGGGAACCACCGTGAAGTCCGGTGCGGGCAGCGCCTTGCGGTCGACCTTGCCGTTGGGGTTCAGCGGGAAGGAGCTGAGCACGACGAAGGCCGCCGGGACCATGTACGCGGGCAGGGCCCGCGCGGCGCGCTCCCGGAGCAGGGCCACGTCCAGGGCGCCCTCGCCGTCGACGGGCACCACATAGGCCGCGATCCGCTGGTCGCCCGGCCGGTCCTCGCGGACCACCGCCACGACCTGGGCCACGCCGGGATCGGCGGCGACGACCGCCTCGATCTCCCCCAGCTCGATGCGGAAACCGCGCACCTTCACCTGGAAGTCGACGCGGCCGTGGTAGTCCAGCAGGCCGTCGGAACGCCAGGACACGAGGTCGCCCGTGCGGTACATGCGCGACCCGGCCGCGTCGAAGGGGTTCGCGACGAAGCGTTCCGCCGTCAGGTCGGGGCGGCCCAGATAGCCGCGCGCCAGACCGTGCCCGGCGATGTACAGCTCGCCCGGGGTACCGACCGGAACCGGGCGCAGCCCGGCGTCCAGGACGTACATGCGCATGTTCCCGATCGGGCGTCCGATCGGCGCCCGCCCGTCCTCGGTGACCTCCGCGAAGGCCGACCAGACGGTGGTCTCCGTCGGGCCGTACAGATTGGTGACGCTCGCGGCGAGCTCCCGCATCCGTCGGGACAGCGCCGGAGGCAGCGGCTCCGCGCCGACGAGCACGCGCAGCCCGCGTACCGCCTCGGGGTGCCGGGAGATCAGGCCCTGCCACAGTGAGGGCGTGGCCTGCAGGGCTGTGACGCGGTGCGTCGTCAGCAGCTCGGCGAGCCGGGCCGCGTCCCGGGCCTGATCGGGCGTCGCGACGACCACCGAGGCACCGGACAGCAGCGGCAAGTAGAAGTCGAGGCCCGCGATGTCGAACGCCACCGTGGCCACCGCCAGCAGCCGGTCCGACGGGGCCGGAGCGAAGTGCTCCAGCATGGCGGCCAGGAAGTTGACCAGATTGCGGCCGGTGATGACCACGCCCTTGGGGCGGCCCGTCGAGCCGGAGGTGTAGATGGCGTACACGGGGTGGTCGGGCGATGTCGTGGGGGACGCCGGGACGGTGTCCGGCAGGGCGGCGAGCTCCCCCCGGGTCTCGGCGGTGTCCAGGCCGACCAGCAGCGAGGCGTCCACGGGCAGCCGCGGCGCCGTCTCCGCGGTGGCGAGCACGCACACCGGGTCCGCGTCCGCGAAGATGTAGCCGATCCGCTCGGCCGGATGCTCCGGGTCGACCGGCAGGTAGGCGGCGCCGGTCTTGGCGACCGCGAGCAGCGCGACCGGCAGGTTCACGTCCCGGGGCAGCGCCACGGCCACATAGCGCTCCGGGCCGGCGCCCCGCCCGGACAGCAGGCGGGCCAGGCGGTTGGCGCGGGCGTCGAGCTCCGCGTAGGTCAGCCGGTCGTCCCCGCACAGCACCGCCACGGCGTCCGGCGTCCGCGCCACCTGCTTCTCGAACAGCTCACTCAGGCTGCTCTCGGGCACGTCACGGGCCGTGTCGTTCCACGCGGCCGGCACCTGAAGATCCACACCCGGCAGCTCTGAACCGTGCCTCGATGTTCCAGCCATGCCGCTGACTCCTAGTGCAGTCCGTAGTGATGCTCGTGGGGCGCCGAGCCGGATCGGCCCGCCGGGGCGCCGGGCGCCGATGTCCCGAAACCCCCGTAGCGCGCCCGCGCCCGGGGCGACGAAGGCCCGCGAACCTGCGCGGGCCGAGGGGGGAGAACCGGCGGCGAGCGACGGTGAGTCCGTACCGTCCGGGCACCCTGATCACCGTCATCACGCCAGCTCAGAAAGTAGGTCGCACAGCTTTCGTCTCGTTATCGGGCACGCTTCGCACCCCGGCGCCCCGCACAGCCCGCCGAAAGCCCGGCCGCCGGTTGGAAAACCGATACGGCGTCGATAAGGCGCGCCCCTAGGGTCCCGCCCATGTCCCCTTCCTCCGCGCCCCTGCGCACACCGTGGCTGCGCACCTTCCAGTCATTGGCCTCGCCCCGGGTACGGATCGTCTGCTTCCCGCACGCCGGCGGCACGGCGAGCTTCTTCCGCGCTTGGCCCTCGCTGCTGCCCGAGGACTGGGAGGTGAGCGCCGTCCGCTACCCGGGCCGCGAGGAGCGCATCGCCGAGCCCCTCATCGGTGACATGGCGGAACTCGCCGGTCGGATCGCCGACGCGCTGGCACCCCACATGGGCACGCCCACCGCCTTCTTCGGTCACAGCATGGGCGCATCGGTCGCCCACGAGGTGGCCGCCCTGCTCGCCGGGCGGGACGCGACGAAAACCCCTGTCGCGCTCTTCGTGTCGGGCCGGGCGGCACCGCACCGCCTGGTGCGCGTCGGGGACAGCGATCTCACCGACGACCGGCTGCTGGCCGCCGTGCACCGGCTGGGCGGGCCCGGTGCGGACTTCCTGCACGACCCCGAGCTGCGCGACCTGGTGCTCCCGCCGATCCGCGCCGACTACGAACTGCTCGACGCCTATGTGGCGGGCCCCAAGGCCTCCGCCGTGAGCATCCCCCTCACCGCCTACTTCGGGGAGGACGATCCCGGCCCGTCCGCTGACGACGTCCGGGCCTGGGCCTCGCTCACCACCGCGCCGTTCGGGGCGCGCTCCTTCACCGGCGGTCACTTCTTCCTCGTCGACCACGAGGCCGAGGTGGCCGGGGACGTCCGGCGGCGCCTCGACGCCCTCCTCTGACCGACCCACCGGGCGGCCCCCGTCCGGCCGCCCGACGCCTGACCCAGAAGGAATGAGCGACATGTACCGGACCATGATGAAGTCCAAGATCCACCGGGCCACCGTCACCCAGGCGGACCTGCACTACGTCGGATCCCTCACGGTGAGCGCGGACCTGATGGAAGCCGCCGACCTGCTCCCCGGGGAGAAGGTCGACATCGTCGACATCGACAACGGTGCCCGCCTGTCCACGTACGTCATCGAGGGGCCCCGCGGCTCGGGCGTCATCGGGATCAACGGCGCGGCCGCCCGGCTCATCAGCCCGGGCGACCTGGTCATCATCATCGCCTACGCCTCCGTCGACGACCGCGAGGCCCGCGACCTCGTCCCCCGGGTCGTCTTCGTCGACGCGGAGAACAAGGTCGTCTCCCAGGGCGGCGACCCCGCCGACGTCCCGGCCGGCTTCGGACTGCGCGCCGGAAACACCCTGGACTGACCGGGCCGCACCACACGCCCGGCTCCCGGCCGACCACCACGAGCCGGCCTCCAGGCGGCGAGCCGCGTACGACCGCACCGAGCGGTGCCGTACGCCCGCCGCCCACCGCCCCGGCCGGCAACCCCGTCCTCATCTCCCAGACGAGGGGGGACCCGGATGTCTCCGTCTCGTCGGCTGCCTCCGCGTGGGCATGCGGCGCGTCACCGTCGCTGGGCGGTGAAGCCGTCGGGGGATCGAACCGGCGTTCCAGGTCCTCGGCGGTCGGGCGCCTCGGCCGTCGCGCTGAAGCACAGGACGATGTGGGGGCTCGTCACCGTCAAGGGCGCCTTCGCCGCCGTCGCAGGCGGGGGCGAGGTGGCGGCCGACGGTTCCGCGACCGGCACCCTGACCCTCGACGTCTCCTCCCCCGACACCGGGAACGCCAAGCGCGACGCGCATCTGCGGGGCGCCGACTTCTTCGACGCGGGGAACCACCCGGAGATCACCTTCGTGGCCCGGTCCGTCGCCCTCCGCGGCGGTGACGACGTCCGGGTCTCCGGCCGGCTGACCGTGCGCGGCATCAGCCGGCCGCGCTCCTTCACCGCGCGGCCGAGCGGCGCGGGGGCATGGGCTGGAACCAGCTGGGCATGATGCGCGGGCTGACCGTGATCACCGCCTCGCTCCGTTTCGAGCGCGCCGGGAGCTGACCGGACGTCCGGTGTCGTCGGTCACGGTCGAGTGCCCGGCCCGGGAACGGGATCGTGCCTGGTGAACGGTGCGGCGGGAGGGGGTGGGGATTGGGCGGGCGGTCTTCGTGCGGTGCGTGAGTCGGTCGCGGTCCGTGTCGCTGTTGGGCCGAACGGGTGACTTGGCGTAAGAATTGGCTGGTGCAGGCATTGAGTGCGAGTCAGTTCTGGGGGTGCCGGTGAACCGTTACGACGTCACCGATGAACAGTGGGAAGGGCTCGCTCAGGTCGTTCCGTTGCGGGGCCGGGACGCTTGGCCGTCGGCGGTGGACCACCGCTCGCTGCCGGACGCGGAGACGGAGACCCGCCGTCGCTTCGTCGTCCTGCGGGTCAACGTCTTCGCGGACGCCCGTGAGGTCGCCGAGACGCTGATGTCGGGCATCCCGGTGCTGCTCGACCTGACCGGCGCGGAGACCGAGGTCGCCAAACGCGTCCTGGACTTCTCCACGGGCGTGGTCTTCGGCCTCGCCAGCGGCATGCACCGCGTCGACCGCAACGTCTTCCTGCTGACCCCGCCGGGCACCGAGGTCAGCGGCATCATGGAGGGCGCGGGCGTTCCCGGGATGTGACGGGGAGGGCGGTGCGGCGTTCCCGGGAGTGACGGGGAGGGCGGTGCGGCGTGCCCGGGGCACCGTCCGGTCGTCCACCTGCGACGTCGCCCGATCGTAGGAACATCGGGAAGACGGAACGGTTCGGCCGACGGGCGGAGTCATACCGTCCGCATATGACCGTGCCGTTTGCCTCCCCCCCGCCCCTGACCTCCCCCTCCTCCTCACCCGCCTCCGGGGCACGGGCCGAGCGGCCCTGTCTCACGGAGTTGCGGCTCTCCGCCTTCGCGCGCCACCGCGGTGTGCGGCTTCCGCTCGGTGCGGTCACGCTGTTCGCGGGGGCCAGCGGCAGCGGGAAGACGACCGCGCTGCGCGCGTACGAGGCGCTGGCCCGGATGGGCGGAGGGGCCCGGCTGGGGGAGGTGTTCCCGGATCCGGCCGCGTGTGTGCCCGAGCGCGCCCGGCCCGACGCCCAGCGCCGACGCGGCTTCCGCATCGGCTGCACGGCCGACGGCCCCGCCGGACCGGTCCGGCTCGACGTCGCCGTCCAGGCCGAACCGGAGCTGCGCGTCGTGGGGGAGCGGCTGAGCGCCGGGGGCCTCGTGCTGCTCGAGACCGCCCTGCGCGATCCGGGCCGACGCACGGTGCAGGCCGCCTGGCACACCGCCGGCTCCTCCCCGGTCACCCGCGCCCCCCTGCCCGACGACCGGCTCGGCACCGCGCTGCTCCCGCTGCGCGTGGCCGGCAAGACGGAGGGTCAGCGTCATGTGCTGGCCGCCGCCGAGCAGATGCTGGTCGCCCTGCGCTCCGTCTTCGCCTGTGACCCGCGACCCGAGCGGATGCGGGCCCCGGTGCCCGTCGGTTCCGGCCGGCTGCTCGGGGGCTGCGACAACCTCCCCGACGTGCTGTGGCGCACCCGCGCGGAGTGCGTACGGCGGCACGGGCTGCTCGTCTCCGCCGTCCGGGCCGGATGCGCCGGGCCGGTCTCCGACGTGCTCGCCGAACCGCTCGGCGACGGCACCGTCCGCGCCCTGCTCGACCGCGGCGCCGCCCCGCGCACCGCCCTGGCCCGCCTCGGCGACGGCGAGCTGCGCTACCTCGCCCTCAGCCTGGTGCTGCTGACCGGCCCCGGCGTCCTCGACGTCGACCCGCCGGGCGAGGTGCCCGACGCGATGCGCGCCCTCACCGTCCTCGTCGACGGCTTCGACCGCGCCCTGGACCCGCGCCAGCGCGCGGAACTGCTGCGGCTCGCGGTGCGGATGGGGGAGCGCGGACACATCCGCTGTGTCGGGGCGGTGAGCGACGGCTCCTGGGCCGCGGGGACGGACGGAGTGACGGTGGTACACCTGGAGCCGTGACAGAACACCTCGACGTGGCGAAGCTGCAACGCAGGCTGGCCGAGTTCGCGGCCGCGCGGAACTGGCAGCCCTTCCACACCCCCAAGAACCTCGCCTCCGCGCTCAGCGTGGAGGCGTCCGAACTGGTCGAGATCTTCCAGTGGTTGACGCCGGAGGAGTCGGCGCGCGTGATGGACGACCCGGACAGCGCGCACCGCGTGACGGACGAGGTCGCCGACGTCCTCGCCTATCTGCTGCAACTGTGCGAGGTGCTCGGCATCGACCCGCTCGCGGCGCTGGACGCGAAGATCGACCGCAACGAGCGGAGGTTCCCGGCGCCCTAGGGTGCCGTCGGACGTCGCGGCCGCCGAGGTGATGTAACTGTACGTAGTCATCGTGCAGCCCGAAACCGATTTGTTGTCCGCAGATTTCCGCCTTCCTCTGGCTTTTCGCCCCACAGGCCCTCACTCTGGGTAGTGAACAAGGGAGTTCGATTGAGGGACGTGCGACGAGCACGTCGGGACGGACGGGGGCGGCGCATGGACGCGGTGCGGCTCATCCTGACGAGCAGGCGTGCTCTCGCACACAGCGGTGACGGGCCTCAGACACTGACGGAGGTGTGGCAGGCGCAGGCCCTGGCGCAGGCGATCGGCAGTCGCCTCGCGGTGTCGGGGCCACCCGAACTGCGGGGAGAGGCACTGGGGTTGACCGAGCTGGCGGGCAGAGGCTGCGGGGTGCTCGACGCCCCCGTGCTCGACCCGGGCGACCTGCGCGCCGCCCAGCTCACCGAACTGGACGACGCCCGGGAGGCCCTGCTGTGCCTGGGCGGTCTGCTCGGTGAGGTCGGTATCGCCCTCGTCGGCCTCGCCAGCGGGGCGGTCGACGAGCGGACGTACTGGCAGTGCATGGAGGCCATCGACGCGGCGGACGAGTCGCGGGACCGGGTGACGGAGATGCTGCGGAAGCTGGCGGCGCGGGAGGGAGCGCTACCGGAGCGGTGAAACCGGCTCCGACTGTACGGCTGCGGTGATCGCTGCACGGCCGCGGCGGGGCCGCTCCCGCTGTACGGCTGCGTGGGGTCGGCTCCTGCCCGTACGGCTGCGGCGGGGTCCTGTTCACGGCCGGAGCGGCGGCCCGTTCACGGCCGGAGCGGCGGGCCGGTGCTCGGCAGGCATGGGGCCCGGGTGCTCGGCCGGAGCGGAAACCCGGGGGCGGCCGCCCCCGGAGCGACGGGGCTCAGCCCACCTCCCCCTCGTCGACCGGTGCCGGTTCCGGCCCTCCGGTCGCCTGCAGGGCCTCCAGGGCGGAGAGGTCCGCGTCCAGCGCCGCCATCAGCTCCTCCATCTGCTGGAGCAGCCCTTTCGGCTGACCGACGCTGCCTACGGTTTCCTCGGACATGTCGGCCTCCTCGGCCCTGGCCCCGCGGGGAGGCCGATGCGAGTGACGCCCCGGCGCTGACCTGCCGGGTCGGGCGCCGGGGGCCCGGCTCCGCCCAGCCAACGATCACCGCCGCCACCGGTCACGCCCGCAGCCACCACCGGCGTCGCGCTGCCGCAGCCACCGCCGGCCCCGGTGCCGCCGCCCCCGACGGCGGTCGCGCCGCCACCACCATCGGTCCCGATGCGGCCGGTCGCCCGCCCGCCGTGCAGGATGGAGACATGGATCTCCGCATCTTCACCGAGCCCCAGCAGGGGGCGACCTACGACACCCTCCTCACCGTGGCGAAGGCCACCGAGGATCTGGGCTTCGACGCCTTCTTCCGCTCCGACCACTTCCTGAAGATGGGCGACGTCGACGGCCTCCCCGGACCCACCGACGCCTGGATCACGCTCGCCGGTCTCGCCCGCGAGACCAAGCGCATCCGCCTCGGCACCCTCATGACCGCCGCCACCTTCCGGCTGCCCGGCGTCCTCGCCGTCCAGGTCGCGCAGGTGGACCAGATGTCCGGCGGTCGCGTCGAACTCGGCCTGGGCGCGGGCTGGTTCGAGGAGGAGCACACCGCGTACGGCATCCCCTTCCCCAAGGAGAAGTTCGGCCGGCTGGAGGAGCAGCTGGCGATCGTCACCGGTCTGTGGGGTACAGAGGCCGGCAAGACCTTCGACTTCCCGGGCGAGTACTACCAGCTCAAGGACTCGCCCGCGCTGCCCAAGCCGGCGCAGGAGAAGATCCCTGTGCTGGTCGGCGGACACGGCGCGACCCGCACTCCGAGGCTCGCCGCTCGGTACGCCGACGAGTTCAACATGCCGTTCGCCTCGATCGAGGACACCGAGCGGCAGTTCGGCCGGGTGCGGGCCGCCGCCGAGCAGGCCGGCCGCGCGGCCGACGCGATCACCTGCTCCAACGCCCTCGTCGTCTGCGTCGGCAGGGACGACCGGGAGGTCGCCCGCCGTGCCGCCGCGATCGGCCGCGAGGTCGACGAGCTCAAGAGCAACGGCCTGGCCGGCAGCCCGGCCGAGGTCGTCGAAAAGATCGGCCGGTACGCCGAGATCGGATCCCGGCGGATCTACCTCCAGATCCTCGACCTGCACGATCTGGACCACTTGGAGCTGATCTCCGCACAGGTGCAGTCGCAGCTGTCGTAACCCGGACCGCCCCCGGTCGCCGACGGGTGCGCCCCCGGTCCGGACAGCGGTGTCCGAACCGGGACGCACCGCCCGCCGGCCCCGTCCGCGTCCGTGACCTGTGACAGGGCTGTGACCGGAAGTATGGCCTCCACCACAGTGGTGGGGGTGGGCCGCTGATGGGCTGGCCCGATGCGCAGACCCGCACTCCTCCTCCCGGCTGTCGCAGCCGCCGCCCTGCTCCTGACAGCCTGCGGTGCGGAACGCGCCGGCACGCAGAACGACCCCGGCGCGGCCGGCCCACCGCCGCGGACCCAGGTCACCGACCCGCCCGTCGACGGCGTCCGGATCACGTCGGTGACCATCCCGTCGCCCTCCCCGTCCCCCTCGCGCAGTATCTCGGTGACCGCCGAGACCTTCCCTCCCGACCACGTCGACTCCGGGATCTCCGCCGCGTACGAGGTCACCAACGACGGCAGGGAGGCGATGACGTACACGGTCCGCTTCGATTTCAGGAGCGCTGCCGGCGAGGTCATGGACAACGCGCTGGAGACCGTGCGCGATGTCGGGCCGGGCCGGACCGTGCGCGGCACCGTGCGGCTGGGAGTTCTGGCGCCGGGGGCGTCGCCGGTGACGACGGTGAAGGTCGCCGGTGTCACCAGGGTTCCCGCCGACGAGGCGCCGGCCGAGGCGGGGACCTGCCCGCCGTCCGGCATCCGCGTCACCGTCGACGAGGGCGACGCCGCCATGGGGCTGCGTGTGGTGGGACTGCACCTGGAGAACTGCGGCAAGCGCGACTACTCCGTCGACGGCTACCCGCTGCTGGAGCTGCTCGACGAGGAGCGCGAGCCGGTGGACGGGGTGAGGATCCTGCAGGGCAGCGGCGAGATCACCACCGGCGCCGGTGCCGACGAGCCGCCGCGGCCCGTCACCCTGGCGCCCGGGGAGAAGGCGTCCGCGGGCCTGGTGTGGCGCAACACCACCCAGTCCGGCACGCCCGTGGACGTCCCCTACGTCCGGGTCCGCGCGAAGGCAGGCGCCGACCCGGTCATGGTGACCCCCCACCTCGACCTCGGCACCACGGGACAGCTCGGCGTCCGCCCCTGGAAGCGGGCGACGGAGTAAGGGGTGAAAAATCCCGCGTTCGTTCGACGCCCCGTCGGTACGTTGTACGCACCGGGTGAGCGACGACGTGTCGCGTCCCGTCGCACGCGTCCCGCTCGCCCGACCGACCCGACAGTCCCACCCGTCCCACCGTCCCATCCGAGCACCACCCACTCCGAGGCCGACCCACCGTGTTCCTGACGATCAGCACCACCGGCGACCCCGAACGCCCCGCGACCGACCTGGGTTTCCTGCTGCACAAGCATCCCGACAAGGCGCAGGCGTTCTCCACCTCCTACGGGACGGCGCACGTCCTCTACCCCGAGGCGGACGCGCAGCGCTGCACCGCGGCGCTGCTGCTGGAGGTGGACGCCGTGGCGCTGGTCCGACGCGGCAAGGGCAAGGGCCGCGGCGGGGCGCCCGACGCGGCCCTCGCGCAGTACGTCAACGACCGCCCCTACGCGGCCTCCTCGCTGCTCGCGGTCGCGCTGAGCGCCGTCTTCTCCAGCGCCATGCGCGGGGTGTGCGCCGCCCGGCCCGAACTGCCCGAGCAGCGCAGGCCGTTGCGGATCGAGGTGCCCGCGCTGCCCGCCCGCGGCGGCCCCGCCCTCGTGCGGCAGCTCTTCGAGCCGCTGGGCTGGACGGTGGGCGCCGAACCGGTGGCGCTGGACACCGCGTTCCCCGAATGGGGCGACTCGCGGTACGTGAGCCTGGTCCTGGAGTCGGAGGGGCTGACCCTCACCGAGGCGCTGCGCCACCTGTACGTCCTGCTGCCCGTCCTCGACGACGCCAAGCACTACTGGGTCTCCTCCGACGAGGTGGACAAGCTGCTGCGGGCCGGTGAGGGCTGGCTGCCCGAGCACCCCGAGCAGAAGCTGATCACGAGCCGCTACCTGTCGCGCCGCTGGTCGCTGACCCGGCAGGCGATGGAGCGGCTGGAGCTGGTGCGGCTCGCCGAGGCCGACGACAGCGCGGTCGAGGAGATCGACAACGCCGTCGAGGCGGAGACGGAGACCGAGGAACGACCGACCCCGCTCGCCGTGCAGCGCCGGGACGCGATCCTCGCGGCGCTGACGGAGTCCGGCGCGGCCCGGGTGCTCGACCTCGGCTGCGGCCAGGGGCAGCTGGTGCAGGCGCTGCTGAAGGACCCGCGGTTCACCGAGATCGTCGGCGTCGACGTGTCGATGCGCGCGCTCACCATCGCCTCCCGGCGGCTGAAGCTGGACCGGATGGGCGAGCGGCAGGCGTCCCGGGTGAAGCTCGTCCAGGGCTCGCTGGCCTACACCGACGTCCGTCTCAAGGGCTACGACGCCGCCGTTCTCAGCGAGGTGATCGAGCACCTCGACCTGCCGCGGCTGCCCGCCCTGGAGTACGCGGTGTTCGGCTCGGCCCGCCCCCGCACGGTCCTCGTGACCACCCCGAACGTCGAGTACAACGTCCGCTGGGAGAGCCTCCCGGCCGGTCATGTCCGCCACGGGGACCACCGCTTCGAGTGGACGCGCGAGGAGTTCCGCGCCTGGGCGGGCGCGGTGGCCGAACGACACGGATACGACGTCGCCTTCCGGCCCGTCGGGCCGGACGACCCCGAGGTGGGACCGCCCACCCAGATGGCCGTGTTCACGGCCCGGACCACCAGCGAGAAGGAGGCGAAGGCGGCATGAGCACCGAGAATCCCGTGCGGGCCCGCACCCTGCCCGTCACCGACCTCTCCCTCGTCGTCCTGATCGGCGCCTCCGGATCGGGCAAGTCCACCTTCGCCCGACGGCACTTCAAGCCCACCGAGGTCATCTCCTCCGACTTCTGCCGCGGCCTGGTCTCCGACGACGAGAACGACCAGAGCGCGACCCGCGACGCCTTCGACGTCCTGCACTACATCGCCGGCAAACGGCTCGCGGCCGGCCGCCGCACGGTCGTCGACGCGACCAGCGTCCAGCCGGAGGCCCGCCGACAGCTGATCGATCTGGCACGCCAGTACGACGTGCTGCCCATCGCGATCGTCCTCGACGTGCCGGAGGAGGTGTGCGCCGCGCGCAACGCGACCCGCACCGACCGCGCCGACATGCCGCGCCGGGTCGTCCAGCGCCACGTCCGCGAACTCAGGCGCTCCCTGCGGCACCTGGAGCGGGAGGGCTTCCGCAAGGTGCACGTCCTGCGGGGCGTGGCGGAGATCGACCACGCCGCCGTCGTCACCGAGAAGCGCTTCAACGACCTGACCCACCTCACCGGCCCCTTCGACATCATCGGCGACATCCACGGCTGCGCGTCCGAACTCGAGGCGCTGCTCGGCAAGCTGGGCTACGTCGACGGCGTGCACCCGCAGGGCAGGCAGGCCGTGTTCGTCGGCGACCTCGTCGACCGGGGCCCGGACAGTCCGGGCGTGCTGCGCCGGGTGATGGCGATGGTCGGGTCGGGCAACGCGCTGTGCGTGCCCGGCAACCACGAGAACAAGTACGGCCGTCACCTGCGCGGCCGCAAGGTCCAGCCCACCCACGGGCTCGCCGAGACCATCGCGCAGATGGAGGGTGAGAGCGAGGAGTTCCGTGCCGAGGTGCGGACGTTCCTCGACGGCCTGGTCAGCCACTACGTCCTCGACGGCGGCCGGCTCGTGGTCTGTCACGCCGGGCTGCCGGAGAAGTACCACGGCCGCACCTCGGGCCGTGTCCGCTCGCACGCCCTGTACGGCGACACGACGGGGGAGACCGACGAGTTCGGGCTGCCGGTGCGCTACCCGTGGGCCGAGGACTACCGGGGGCGGGCGGCCGTGGTCTACGGCCACACCCCCGTCCCGGAGGCGACCTGGCTGAACAACACGATCTGCCTGGACACCGGTGCCGTCTTCGGCGGCAAGCTGACGGCGCTGCGCTGGCCGGAGCGGGAGCTGGTCGACGTGCCCGCCGAGCGGGTCTGGTACGAGCCGGCCAAGCCGCTCAGCTCCGAGGCGCCGGGCGGGCACGACGGACGGCCGCTCGACCTGGCGGACGTACGGGGGCGGCGGGCCGTGGAGACGCGGCACCAGGGCCGGGTCGCGATCCGCGAGGAGAACGCGGCCGCGGCGCTGGAGGTGATGAGCCGCTTCGCCGTGGACCCGCGGCTGCTGCCGTACCTGCCGCCGACGATGGCGCCGACGGCCACCTCACGCGTCGAGGGCTACCTGGAGCACCCGGTGGAGGCCTTCGCCCAGTACGCCCAGGACGGTGTCGAGCGGGTCGTGTGCGAGGAGAAGCACATGGGCTCGCGGGCGGTGGCCCTGGTCTGCCGGGACGCGGAGGCGGCCCGCCAGCGGTTCGGCGTCGACGGCCCGACGGGGTCCCTCTACACGCGCACCGGGCGTCCGTTCTTCGACGACGAGTCGGTGACGGAGGAGATCCTCGCGCGGGTACGGGCAGCGGTCGACGAGGCCGGTCTGTGGGCCGAACTCGACACGGACTGGATCCTGTTGGACGCCGAGCTGATGCCGTGGTCGCTGAAGGCGTCCGGGCTGCTGCGCTCGCAGTACGCGGCCGTCGGCGCCGCGTCCGGCGCGGTGTTCCCGGGTGCGCTGGCCGCACTGGAGGGCGCTGCGGCGCGCGGTGTCGACGTCAGCGGTCTGCTGGACCGCCAGCGCGAGCGGGCCTCGGACGCGGCGGCGTTCACCGCGGCCTACCGCCGTTACTGCTGGACGACGGACGGTCTGGACGGTGTGCGCCTGGCCCCGTTCCAGGTCCTCGCCGTCCGGGGCCGCAGTCTCGCGGGCCTGCCCCACGACGAGCAGCTCGCCCTGCTGGACCGGCTGGTGGAGCACGACCCGACCGGCCTGCTCCAGACCACCCGGCGCCTGTACGTCGACACCGCCGACCCCGAGTCGGTGCGGGCCGGCGTCGACTGGTGGCTGGAGATGACCGGACGCGGCGGCGAGGGCATGGTCGTCAAGCCGCTGGGCGCCCTGGTGCGCGGCGGCGAGAACGGCCGCCTGCTCCAGCCGGGCATCAAGTGCCGGGGCCGTGAGTACCTGCGGATCATCTACGGCCCGGAGTACACCCGCCCCGACCACCTCGCCCGGCTGCGGCAGCGCTTCCTGAACCACAAGCGCTCCCTCGCCCTGCGCGAGTACGCACTCGGTCTGGAGGCCCTGGACCGCCTCGCCGAGGGCGAGCCGCTGTGGCGGGTGCACGAGGCGGTGTTCGGGGTACTGGCCCTGGAGTCGGAGCCGGTGGACCCGAGGCTCTGAGGTGAGTGGGGTGGCCCCCGCGGCTCAGGGGACCCCCTGAGCCGCGGCCGCCCCCGTCCCCGAGCCACAGCCGGGGGGATGCCCTCGGACCCGCAGCCGAGGGCACGTCCCCGGACCCGCAGTCGGGGGCGCGCCCCCTGAGCCGCGGTCGCGGATGTCGCCGGTCCCCAGCCGGGGCCGCCGACGTCGCCGACTGTCGCGGGCCCCGGTCGCGGGCCGGGGAGCCCCCGGCTCTCATCCCACCAACCGCAGCCGCTCCGAGCGCACCCCCACCCTCACCGTCTGTCCCCAGGTCAGTTCCACCGCGTCGTTCTCGATCCCGTCACCGAAGGCGACCAGCCGTTCCGACTCGACCGTGAGGGTCAGGCGGCGCCCGGCCGTCAGGTCGCCCGCGACCAGGGAGGTGCCGGTCGCCGGTGACGGCCAGGCCTCGCGGACGCACCACACCAGCCGGTCCTCCGTCGGCGTCGGCAGCCGCGGGCCGCCGCCCCGCTCCTGCCACACCGACCGGAGCCAGCCCGTGGCGCCCGTGCCGGTGCCCACGAGCACCCCGGAGGAGGCCTGGGCCTCGACGACACCCCCGTCGTCCTCGAGGCCCAGGCGGTAGCGGGCGGTCTGGTGACCGGCGGCGCCGAGGTAGATCTCGTTGAGGGCCACCAGCCGCTGGGTGTCGTCGGCGACGGCCTCGACCATGGTCAGCTCGGACACCCCGGTGCCGGCCGCACGCGCGGACGGCAGCAACGCGGCGGCGTCCTGCGGCCGGTGGCGGACCAGGACGCCCGGGTTGCGCCCGGGGTCGGTGTCGACGCCGACCACGGGCTGCCCCGCGAGGTACTTGGCGGCGTTCGCCACCAGCCCGTCCTGACCGACCACGACGACCACGTCCTCGGGGGCGAACAGGAACCGGTCAAGGTCGGCGCGCTCGACCCGGCTCTGCCGCCACGTGAGCGGGATCGCCGCCGTCACCTCGGCCATCGCCCGCCGGGTGCGGCGGTGCCGTTCGGCGACCTCCTCGATGTCCCGGCCCCGTGAGGAGAGGAAGAAGGCGGCCTGGCCGTGCGTGCCGTGCCGGGCCACCAGCTCCTCGTACTCGGTGGTGCGGTGGACCAGCACGGCCCGCGGGGCGAGACTCATCCCCGTTCCCCGGCGCCGAGCCTCGACAGCAGCCCGGTCAGCACGTCCGGCGAGATCGTCACGCTGTCGATGTGCGGCAGGTTCTCCGCCAGCCGCGTGCCCGTGAGCGCGTGCAGCGTCGCCACGTCGACGTCGGCGTGCACCCGCAGCCACGCCGCCTGTGCCGCGGCCCGTGCCTCGCCCACCTCGCGTGCCGCCTCCGCCTCGGCGCGGGCCAGCCGTACGGAGCGGGCGGCCTCGGCGTCCGCGAGGGCGACCGTGCGGGCGGCCTCCGCCCGGGAGAGCCGTTCGGTGCGCTGCGCCTCGGCGTCGGCCAGCTGAACCTGCCGGGTGGCCTCGGCCTCGGCGAGCTTCACCTGCTTGCTCGCCTCCGCCTGGGCGAGCCGCACCGACCGGGCGGCCTCCGCCTCGGCCCGCACCTTGTCGGCGGCCGCGTTCTCCTCGGCCTCGCGCCGGGCGTTCGTCCCCCGCTGCTCGACCAACTGCTCCTCGCGGCGGGCGAGTTCGATCCTGCTGGCGAGCTCGTTCTCGGCGATGGCCCGCTCCCGCTCGACGGCCACCGCCCGCCGCTCGTACGTCGCCCGGTCGGACTCCTGCTGGATCTGCTCGCGGGCCGGGGTGCGCAGCGCCCGCTCCACCTCGGGCTCCGGACGCAGCGCCACCACCCGCACGGCGACGATCTCGATGCCGGTGGCCGGCAGCCGCGGCTCCGCCGCCAGGCCCGCCGCGACCCGCTCCCGCACCGACGAGACCCCGTCGACCAGCGCCGACGCGAGCGGTGTGCGGGCCAGTACGTCCAGCGCGTGCTGCTGTGCGGTCTCCGTCAGCAGCGTGCCGAGCTGTTCCAGGGGCGCGCCGCGCCAGACCCCGGTGTCGGGGTCGATCGAGAAGTCGAGCCGGGTGGCGGCGACGGCCGGGTCGCTGACCCGGTAGGTGACCGTGGCCTGCACTGCCACGTCCTGGAAGTCCGCCGTGCGGGCGTGGAAGGTCATCGCCAACTCGCGGTCGTCGACCGGCACTTCGGAGAGTGCGGCGCTCAGCGAGCGGAACCAGAAGCTGAGCCCCGGCCCGTCGTGCACCAGCCTGCCCGAGCGGTGGTGCCGGACGTGCGCCGTCGGCGCTCCCCGCAGATGGCGCCAGCCCAGCCGTCGGGTGATGTCGGCCATGAGATCCCCCTGGATTCCCCTCGCGTTTTTCGTCATTGCGACGATAAGCGGTGGGCCGTCTTGTCGTCAAGGGGACGAAAAACGATCCGGGCGGAAACGGTCCACAAGCGGGTGAAGTCGGTCCCCGATGGTCAGGATGGAGGCATGGGATTCCATGTCGACTCCGAGGCCGGGCGGCTGCGCCGCGTCATCCTGCACCGGCCGGATCTCGAGCTCAAAAGGCTCACCCCCAGCAACAAGGACGCCCTCCTCTTCGACGACGTGCTCTGGGTGCGCCGGGCGCGCGCCGAGCACGACGGCTTCGCGGACGTCCTGCGCGACAGAGGTGTCGCCGTCCACCTCTTCGGCGACCTGCTCACCGAGGCCCTGGAGATCCCGCAGGCCAGAGCGCTCGTCCTGGACCGGGTCTTCGACGAGAAGGAGTACGGGGTGCTCGCCACCGACCACCTCCGCGCGGCCTTCGAGAACCTGCCCGCCGCCGAACTGGCCGAACTCCTCGTCGGCGGCGTCACCAAACGCGAGTTCCTGGAGGCGCACGCCGAACCGACGTCCGTGCGCTTCCACGTCATGGAACTGGACGACTTCCTGCTGCGCCCGCTGCCCAACCACCTCTTCACCCGGGACACCTCCGCCTGGATCTACGACGGCGTCTCCATCAACGCGATGCGCTGGCCGGCCCGGCAGCGCGAGACCGTCCACTTCGAGGCGATCTACCGCCACCACCCGCTCTTCCGCGCGGAGACGTTCCACGTCTGGTCCGAGGGGCAGGCCGACTACCCCTCCACCATCGAGGGCGGTGACGTCCTGGTCATCGGCAACGGCGCCGTCCTGATCGGCATGAGCGAGCGCACCACGCCCCAGGCCGTCGAGATGCTCGCCCACAAGCTGTTCCGGGCCGGCTCGGCCGAGACGATCGTGGCCCTCGACATGCCGAAGGGGCGTGCCTTCATGCACCTCGACACGGTCATGACCATGGTGAACGGCGACACCTTCACCCAGTACGCCGGTCTCGGCATGCTCCGCTCCTACACCATCGAGCCGGGTGTCGGCGAGAAGGAGCTGAAGGTCACCGACCATCCGCCGGAGCACATGCACCGCGCGATCGCCGCCGCCCTCGGTCTGAGCGAGATCCGCGTGCTGACCGCCACCCAGGACGTGCACGCGGCCGAACGCGAGCAGTGGGACGACGGCTGCAACGTCCTCGCCGTCGAGCCCGGCGTCGTCATCGCCTACGAACGCAACGCCACCACCAACACGCACCTGCGCAAACAGGGTGTCGAGGTGATCGAGATCCCGGGCAGCGAGCTCGGCAGGGGAAGGGGCGGACCGCGCTGCATGAGCTGCCCGGTGGAACGCGGGGCCGTGTAGTCGCCGAGGCCGTCGGCAGCCCCGCCAGGACCCTGTATAGAAATGCTGAGTATCGTATAGAGTTCCACAGTCCTTGTCCCTGCATCTCTGGAGCGCCCCCATGGCGACAGTCCCGACCGCCCTCGCCGGCCGCCACTTCCTCAAGGAGCTGGACTTCACCGAGGCGGAGTTCCGTGGCCTGATCGAGCTGGCCGCCGAACTGAAGGCCGCCAAGAAGGCCGGGACCGAGACCAGGTACCTGAGCGGCAGGAACATCGCGCTGATCTTCGAGAAGACCTCGACGCGCACCCGCTGCGCGTTCGAGGTCGCCGCCGCCGACCAGGGCGCCTCGACCACCTACCTCGACCCCTCGGGATCGCAGATCGGCCACAAGGAGTCGGTGAAGGACACCGCCCGGGTGCTCGGCCGGATGTACGACGGCATCGAGTACCGCGGCGACAGCCAGGCCAAGGTCGAGGAACTGGCCGCACACGCCGGTGTGCCCGTCTACAACGGCCTGACCGACGACTGGCACCCCACCCAGATGCTCGCCGACGTGCTGACCATGACCGAGCACAGCGCCAAGCCGCTCACCGGGATCGCCTTCGCCTACCTCGGCGACGCCCGCTTCAACATGGGCAACTCCTACCTGATCACCGGCGCCCTGCTCGGCATGGACGTCCGGATCGTCGCGCCCAAGACCTACTGGCCCGCCCAGGAGGTCGTCGACCGCGCCAGAGAGCTCGCCGCGGCCAGCGGGGCCCGCGTCACGCTCACCGAGTCGCTCGCCGAGGGCGTGCTGGGCGCCGACTTCGTCGCCACCGACGTATGGGTGTCCATGGGCGAACCCAAGGAGGTCTGGGACGAGCGGATCGCGGCCCTCGCGCCGTACGCCGTGACCATGGACGTCCTGCGCGCCACCGGCAACCCCGACGTGAAGTTCCTGCACTGCCTGCCGGCCTTCCACGACCTCGGCACCAAGGTCGGCCGGGAGATCCACGAGACCCACGGCCTGTCCTGCCTCGAGGTCACGGACGAGGTGTTCGAGTCGGCGCACTCGGTCGTCTTCGACGAGGCGGAGAACCGGCTGCACACCATCAAGGCCGTTCTGGTCGCCACCCTCGCCTGAACAGGCCCTATGCTGTCCGGCGGCCCGGAGCCACCCCTTCCGGCGCCGTCGTGCGACGCGACCGCGTCGCCCCCGCACCACCAGAAACGAGCACCACCCGCATGCCCCGCATCAAGTCCCCGGCCCTGCTCGTCGCCGAATCCGGCGCCGACCGCGAGGGCCACGGCCTGCGCCGCACCATGGGCCTCTTCCAGCTGGTCTGCTTCGGCCTCGGCGCGATCGTCGGCACCGGCATCTTCGTCGGACTGTCCGACTCGGTCGCCCAGGCCGGCCCGGCCGTCGTCGTCTCCTTCGTCCTCGCCGCGATCACCTGTGTGTTCACGGCGTTCGCGTTCGCCGAGCTGGCCGGCGCGATCCCGGTCTCCGGTTCCTCCTACTCCTTCGCCTACGCGAGCCTCGGCGAGCGCACCGCCTTCCTGGTCGGCTGGTGTCTGCTGCTGGAGTACGGCGTCTCGGTGTCGGCCGTCGCGGTCGGCTGGAGCCAGTACGTCAACGAGCTCCTGGACAGCCTCACCGGCCTCCAGCTCCCCGCCGCCCTCTCGGCGGGACCCGGCGACGGCGGCGTGGTGAACCTCCCCGCCGTCCTCGTCATCGCCATGGCCGCCGTCCTCCTCGTGCGCGGGGTGCGCGAGAGCGCCCGCGCCACCGCCGCCATGGCCGTCCTCAAGCTCGCCATCCTGGTCGCCTTCTGCGCGATCGGCTTCAGCGCCTTCCGGGACGGCAACCTCACGCCGTTCACCCCGGCGGGCCTCGGCGGCATCGGCGCCGGCACCACGGCCGCCTTCTTCTCCTACATCGGCTTCGACGCGATCACCACGGCCGGCGAGGAGGCGAAGAACCCGCGCCGGGACGTCCCCGTCGCCATCCTCGTCTGCATGGGCCTGGTCACGCTCCTGTACTGCGCGGTCGCGCTCGCCGCGATCGGCGCCGTCGGCGGCGACGAGGTCGCCGGCCGCCCCGCCGCCCTGTCCTCCGTGGTCGACCAGGTCACCGGCTCCACCGTGGGCGGCGGGATCATCGCCTTCGGCGCGGTCGTCGCCATCGCCTCCGTCGTCCTCGCGGTGATGTACGGCCAGACGCGCATCCTGCTGTCCATGGCCCGCGACGGACTGGTCCCGCGCGTCTTCGAGAAGGTCTCGCCCCGCACCGCCACCCCCGTCGTCGGCACCCTCATCGTGGCGGGCGTCTTCGCGCTCCCGGCGGCCTTCGCCTCCCTGGACGCCGTGATGAACCTGTGCACGATCGGCACCCTCGCCGTCATGGCCGTCGTCAACATCGCGGTGATCGCCCTGCGCCGGCGCGAACCGGACCTGGCCCGCACCTTCCGCGTCCCCCTCTTCCCCGTGGTGCCCCTGCTCGGCGTCGGCTTCTGCCTGTACCTGATGTACGAGACGGGCTGGACGACCTGGCTCCAGTTCGCCGTGTTCCTCGCGGCCGGCCTCGCGCTGTACGCCCTCTACGGGCGCCGCAACTCCCGGTGGGCCGAGGTCACGCCGGCCGCGGCCGCCACTGCGGAGGAACCGCAGCCAGTCTGAACCACACCGCCTTGCCCGTCTCGGTGGCGCGGTGCCCGCAGGAGGAGCTGAGGGCGCGGATCAGCAGCAGCCCGCGTCCGTGCTCCTGCCAGGGGTCCGGCTCCCCGCCGCCCGGACGGGTCAGGTCGCCGGGCGGGTGTGGGTCGGGGTCGTGCACCTCGACCTGGCAGCCGGTCGGCAACAGCTCCACGACCAGCTCGATGGGGGCGTCGCCGGCGGTGTGCTCCACGGCGTTCGCCACCAGCTCGGCGGTGAGCAGCTCCGCCGTGTCGCTGTCCGCCCCGTGCTTCAGCTCGGCCAGCGCCGTACGGACCAGGGCACGGGCCACCGGCACGGCCGCGGCGGAGTGCGGCAGTGCGATGCGCCAGGAGGCGGGTGGGGCGGGCTGTTCGTGCAAGGCGAGTCCGTTCATGGCGCAGGTTCCTGTGCTCGACATCAGGCAGTCCTGCCTTCAACTTCAGGAATGGTACGGCGGCCGCCGGCAGAGGTGTCGGACAGGTGCCGTGCGGGACCATCGGCCCCGCTACCGAGCGGCTTACCCGGCACAACGGGCCGCCTCGCTCCTCTGCTCCCGCTGTTACCGCGTTATCGACGTCCGGTGACCCGTGTGACGCGGACCCGTCACCCAGTGACACGTCCGTGGCATACCCCGCCCCTCTATCGCGTACTCATGACGACAGTCAGAAACAGGTGATAGCTTCGAGGTGACCGCTCGTCGAGGAGGCCGCCCTCATGAGTCCCTTCACCGGCTCCGCCGCCCGCACCTCCGACTGGCACCACCTGCGCGTCACCGTCGCCGACGGCGTCGCCGCCGTCACCCTGGCCCGCCCCGAGAAGCTCAACGCGCTCACCTTCGGCGCCTACGCCGACCTGCGCGACCTGCTCGCCGAACTGTCCCGGGAACGGACCGTGCGCGCCCTGGTGCTCGCCGGGGAGGGCCGCGGCTTCTGCTCCGGCGGCGACGTCGAGGAGATCATCGGCGCGACCCTGGACCTGGACACCGCCCAGCTCCTCGACTTCAACCGGATGACCGGGCAGGTCGTGCGCGCGATCCGGGAGTGTCCCTTCCCGGTGGTCGCGGCCGTGCACGGGGTGGCCGCCGGGGCGGGCGCCGTCCTGGCCCTGGCGGCGGACTTCCGGGTCGCCGACCCCACCGCCCGCTTCGCGTTCCTCTTCACCCGCGTCGGCCTCTCCGGCGGCGACATGGGCGCCGCCTACCTGCTGCCCCGCGTCGTCGGGCTCGGCCACGCCACCCGTCTGCTCATGCTCGGCGAGCCGGTGCGCGCCCCCGAGGCCGAACGGATCGGCCTGATCAGCGAGCTCGCCGAGGACGGCGGCGCCGACGCGGCCGCCCGACGCCTGGCCCGCCGCCTCGCCGACGGCCCGGCCCTGGCGTACGCCCAGACCAAGGCGCTGCTCACGGCGGAGCTGGACATGCCGCTCGGCGCCGCCGTCGAACTGGACGCCGCCACCCAGGCCCTGCTCATGAACGGCGAGGACTACGCCGAGTTCCACGCGGCCTTCCGGGAGAAGCGGACCCCCACCTGGCGGGGACGGTGACCGTGGCCACCCGAGGGACTCGGGGGAGCGCGCCCACCCCGACCGCGCAGGCGCACGCGCGCGGCACGGCGGGCCACCCCCGACGCGTCGCGGTCATCGGCGGCGGCCCCGGCGGCCTCTACACCGCGGCCCTGCTGAAACGCCTCGACCCCGACCGGGAGATCACCCTCTGGGAGCGCAACGCCCCCGACGACACCTTCGGCTTCGGCGTCGTCCTCTCCGACGAGACCCTCGGCGGCATCGAGCACGCAGACCCGGTCGTCCACGCCGCCCTCCGGCACGACTTCGTCCGCTGGGACGACATCGACATCGTGCACCGCGGCATCCGCCACACCACCTCGGGCCACGGCTTCGCCGCCCTCGGCCGGCACAGGCTGCTGGAGATCCTCCACGCGCGCTGCCGCTCCCTCGGCGTCGAGCTCCGCTTCCGCACCCCCGCACCCCCCGCCGCGCGGCTCGCGCAGCAGTACGACCTGGTCGTCGCCGCCGACGGAGTGCACAGCCTCACCCGCGAGGCACACGCCGACGTCTTCCGGCCCCGGGTGACGGCCCACCGGTGCCGTTACATCTGGCTCGCCGCCGACTTCGCCTTCGACGCCTTCCGCTTCGAGACCGCCGAGACCGAGCACGGCGTGATGCAACTGCACGGCTACCCGTACGCCGCCGACGCCTCCACCGTCATCGTGGAGATGCGCGAGGAGGTCTGGCGCGCCGCCGGCTTCGACGAACGGGACGAGCGGGAGTCGGTGGAGCGCTGCGCCAAGATCTTCGCCGACGCGCTCGGCGGCCGGCCGCTGCGGTCCAACGCGTCGGCGTGGACCACCTTCCGCACGGTCGTCACCGAGCGCTGGTCGCACGGCAACGTCGTGCTGCTGGGCGACGCCGCCCACACCGCCCACTTCTCCATCGGCTCCGGCACCAAGCTCGCCGTCGAGGACGCCCTCGCACTGGCCGCCTGCCTGGAGGAACAGCCCTCACTGGAAGGGGCGTTGGCCGCCTACGAGAAGGAGCGGCGCCCGGTGGTCGCCTCCACCCAGCGGGCCGCAGGCGCCAGCCTGGAGTGGTTCGAGGACCTCGCCCTGTACGTCGAGCAGCCGTCCCGCCGGTTCGCGTTCAACCTGCTGACCCGCAGCCGCCGGGTCACGCACGACAACCTGCGGCTGCGCGACGCGCGGTTCACCCGGGCCGTGGAGCGGGAGTTCGGCTGCCCCCCGGGAACACCGCCGATGTTCACCCCGTTCCGGCTGCGCGGTCTGACCCTGCGCAACCGGGTCGTCGTCTCCCCGATGGACATGTACTCGGCCGTCGACGGACTGCCCGGCGACTTCCACCTCGTGCACCTGGGCGCCCGGGCACTGGGCGGGGCGGGGCTGGTGATGACCGAGATGGTGTGCGTCAGCGAGCAGGGCCGGATCACCCCCGGCTGCACCGGCCTCTACACCGGCAGACAGGCCGAGGCGTGGCGGCGGATCACCGACTTCGTGCACACGCGGGCACCGGGCACGGCGATCGGCGTGCAGCTCGGCCACTCCGGACGCAAGGGGTCGACGCGGCTGATGTGGGAGGGCATGGACGAGCCGCTGCCGGACGGCAACTGGCCGCTCGTCGCCGCGTCGGCCCTGCCCTACAGGTCCGGCAGCCAGACACCCCGTGAGCTGACCCGCGCCCGACTCACCGACCTGCGCGAGCAGTTCGCCTCCGCCGCCGCCCGGGCCGCCCGGGCCGGCTTCGACCTGCTCGAACTGCACTGCGCGCACGGCTACCTGCTCTCCGGCTTCCTCTCCCCGCTCACCAACCGCCGCACCGACGCCTACGGCGGCTGTCTCGCCCGGAGGCTGCGCTTCCCGCTGGAGGTCTTCGACGCCGTGCGGGCCGTGTGGCCCGAGGAACGGCCGATGACCGTCCGCATCTCCGCCACCGACTGGGCCGAGGGCGGCACGACGGCCGAGGACGCGGTCGAGATCGCCCGCGCGTTCGCCGCGCACGGCGCCGACGCCATCGACGTGTCGACCGGGCAGGTCGTCGCCGACGAGGCGCCCGCCTTCGGCCGCTCCTACCAGACCCCCTTCGCCGACCGCATCCGCAACGCGGTGGGCGTCCCCGTCGTCGCGGTCGGCGCGATCTCCTCCTGGGACGACGTCAACTCCCTGCTCCTGGCGGGCCGCGCCGACCTCTGCGCCCTGGCCCGCCCGCACCTCTACGACCCCCACTGGACCCTCCACGCCGCCGCCGAACAGTCGTACACGGGCGCCGCCACCACCTGGCCACCCCCCTACCGGGCCGGCAGCCGCCCCCCGCGAACGGGCCGCGCGGACCAGCCCAAGCCGCGCCTGACGTTGCGCAGTTGAGGGCGGCGCGTCTGCCCGGGCACGCCCCGCGGCCGACCGCTCCCGGCGTCCGTGACCCGCGGCCGACCGTTCCCGGCGTTTGTGACCCGCGGCTGACCGCTCGCCGACGGCCGCGGCCCCGTCGGCCGGGCGTCCGGGTGGCGCCGGGTCACCCGGCGGAGTCCGCCGGCGACACCCCCGCGAACCGAGCCCCCGCGTCCCTCAGACGTTCGTGCAGCCCCTGGAACACCCTCGCCGAGCGGGCTCCGGGCCAGTCCTCCGGCAGCAGGTGGGCGGGGAGGCCGGGGTCGGCGTAGGGGAGGTGGCGCCAGGTGTCCAGGGCGAGGAGGTAGTCGCGGTAGGCGTCCTCCGGCGGGGTGTCCTCGCGCCGCTCCCAGGCACGCAGCACCGGCGCGTGACGGTCGAGGAACGCCTCGTGCTGCTTGGCGACGGCCGCCAGGTCCCACCAGCGGGCGACCGCCTGAACGGTGGGCGCGAAACCGAGGTGCTCGCCCCGGAAGAAGTCGACGTAGGAGTCCAGGCGCAGCCGCTCCAGGGTGTGCCGTGTCTCCTCGTACAGCCGGGCGGGGGCGATCCACACGCCGGGCGCGGCCGTGCCGAATCCCAGTCCGGCCAGGCGGGAGCGCAGGACGTGCCGCTTCTGCCGCTCCGACTCCGGCACGGAGAACACCGCCAGCACCCAGCCCTCGTCCCCGGGCGGCGCGGCGGCGTAGATCCGCCGGTCACCGTCGTCGAGCAACTGCCGTGCCTCGGTGGAGAGTTCGTAGCCGGCCGCGCCCTGTGCGGTACGGGCGGGCAGCAGCAGTCCGCGTCGTTTCAGCCGGGACACCGACGAGCGCACGGACGGCGCGTCGACCCCGACCGCGGCGAGCAGCCGGATCAGTTCGGCGACGGGTACCGGCCCCGGCGCGAAGCGGCCGTACGCGCCGTAGAGCGTGACGATGAGGGACCGAGGTGCGGGCTGGTCGGACACGTTGATCATTTTAGGTCGTCGGCATCACTGCTGGTCACCTTCGGTGTCCTCGTCCGTGTTCCCTCCGGCCCGCAACCGGAACCGCTGGAGCTTGCCGGTCGCCGTGCGCGGCAGCGCGTCCAGGAAGACGATCTCCCGCGGACACTTGTACGGCGCCAGCTCCGCCTTGACGAAGGCCCGCAGCGCCTCCGCGTCCCGGCGCGCCCCCGCCCGCAGGACGGCGTACGCCACGACCACCTGCCCCCGCGCCTCGTCGGGCCGCCCCACCACCGCCGTCTCCAGCACGTCCGGATGGCGCAGCAGCGCCTCCTCGACCTCCGGACCCGCGATGTTGTACCCGGCGGAGACGATCATGTCGTCGGCGCGGGCGACGTACCGGAAGTAGCCGTCGGCCTCGCGCACGTACGTGTCGCCGGTGACGTTCCACCCGTCCCGCACGTACTCGCGTTGCCGCGGGTCGGCGAGGTAGCGGCAGCCGACCGGTCCGCGTACGGCGAGCAGACCGGGCTGCCCGTCGGGCACGGGCTCGCCGTGCGCGTCCTGCACGCGCGCCTGCCAGCCGGGGACGGGCACACCCGTTGTGCCGGGCCGGATGTGCCCGTCGGCCGCGGAGACGAAGATGTGCAGCAGTTCGGTGGCGCCGATGCCGTTGATCAGCCGCAGCCCGGTCCGCTCGCGCCAGGCCCGCCAGGTGGCCGCGGGCAGGTTCTCTCCGGCGGAGACACAGCGCCGCAGCGAGGACACGTCGTGCCCGTCGAGGTCGTCGAGCATCGCGCGGTAGGCGGTGGGCGCCGTGAACAGCACGGACACCCGGTGATCGGCGACCGCCGCGAGGAGCTGCCGGGGGCCGGCCTGTTCGAGCAGCAGCGCACAGGCGCCGGCCCTCATCGGGAAGACGAGCAGTCCGCCCAGGCCGAAGGTGAACCCGAGCGGGGGACTGCCGGCGAACAGGTCGTCCGCGCGCGGGCGCAGCACGTGCCGGGAGAAGGTGTCGGCGACCGCCAGCACGTCCCGGTGGAAGTGCACACACCCCTTGGGACGCCCGGTGGTGCCGGAGGTGAACGCGATCAGCGCCACGTCGTCGGCGGCGGTGTCCACGGCCCGGTACGGCCCCCCGGGTGCCGGCCGGCACAGCAGGTCGTCGGGCGTGTCACCGCCGTACGCGGTGACACGCAGGCCGGGGACCTCGGCCTTGACGAGGTCGTCGACGGCCCGGACGTCGCACAGGGCGTGGCGCACCCGGGCGATCTCGCACATCGTGCGCAGCTCGTGCGGACGCTGCTGGGCCAGCACCGTCACCGCGATCGCGCCCGCCTTGAGCACCGCCAGCCAGCAAGCGGCCAGCCACGGCGTGGTCGGCCCGCGCAGCAGTACCCGGTTGCCGGGGACGATCCCGAGGTCGCCGGTGAGCAGATGCGCGAGCCGGTCGACGCGGGCGCGCAGTTCGCCGTAGGTCCACGGGGGGCCGGCGGGGGTGCGGAAGACGGGCCCGTCGGCGGCGCCGCCGGTGAGGAGTTCGGCGGCGCAGTTCAGCCGTTCGGGGTAGCCCAGCTCCGGCAGGTCGAACCGGAGCTCGGGCCACTGGCCGGGCGGCGGGAGGTGGTCGCGCGCGAAGGTGTCGACGTGGGCCGAGACGATCATGGCGGTTCGCCCCCTAGCCGGAGTGGGCGCCTCTGCCGCGGTGGGCGCCTCGGGGCGCCGTGGCGGGCGTCGTGGTGGGCTCGCGCACCGAGCGTATCGTGTTGGTGACGACAGTCAACTGTGCGCGATACCGTCGGGGAGTGGTCACAGGGGCCACGGGGAGAGAGGACCGGCGATGCCCGCATTCTCACTCGAACCGGACCGGACCGCCTGGTGCGCCCGACTGCGCGAACTGGCCGACGAACGGCTGCGCCCGCTCGCCGAGCAGGGCGAACCGGGCCGCGTCAACCGCCCGCTCGTCGCCGAACTGGGCCGACTCGGGCTGCTGTCCCGCCTGTTCACCTCCGGCGCCCTCGACCTCTGCCTGATGCGGGAGACCCTCGCCCAGGTCTGCACCGAGGCGGAGACCGCCCTCGCCCTCCAGGGGCTGGGCGCCCACCCGGTCCACGCGCACGGCACCGCGGCCCAACGGGAGCGCTGGCTGCCGCGCGTCGCGGACGGCACGGCCGTCGCGGCCTTCGCGCTCAGCGAACCGGGCGCCGGCTCGGACGCCGCCGCCCTCACCCTGACCGCCGAACCCGACGGCCCGGACGGCTGGCGGCTGACCGGCGAGAAGTGCTGGATCTCCAACGCCCCCGAGGCCGACTTCTACACCCTGTTCGCCCGCACCCTCCCGGACGCCGGATCCCGGGGCGTGACCGCCTTCCTGCTCCCCGCCGACCGCCCCGGCCTCACCGGCGGTGCCCTCGACCTGCTCTCCCCGCACCCCGTCGGAGCCCTCCGCCTCGACGCCGTCCCGGTCACCGCCGACGACGTGCTCGGCGAGCCCGACCGTGGCTTCCGGGTCGCCATGGACACCCTCAACCTGTTCCGCCCCAGCGTCGGCGCCTTCGCGGTCGGCATGGCCCAGGCGGCCCTGGACGCCACCGTCGCCCACACCGCCCGACGCGACGCCTTCGGGGGGAAGCTGAGGGACCTGCAGACGGTCGCCCACCAGGTCGCGGAGATGTCCCTGCGCACCGAGGCGGCCCGCCTGATGGTCTACGCGGCCGCCACGGCGTACGACGAGGGCGACCCGGACGTGCCCCGGCGCGCCGCGATGGCGAAGCTCCTCGCCACCGAGACCGCCCAGTACGTAGTCGACACGGCCGTCCAACTCCACGGCGCCCGGGCGCTGCGCCGGGGCCACCTGCTCGAGCACCTCTACCGCGAGGTACGGGCACCGAGGATCTACGAGGGTGCGAGCGAGGTCCAACGCGGCATCATCGCCAAGGAGTTGTACGCGCGGCGGGAGGGCGCGCGATGAGCGTCGAGCGGGTGAACCCGCCCGAGCTGTCCCCGCCCGCCGGCTTCTCGCACGCGGTGGTCGCCACCGGCTCGCGGGTGGTGTTCCTGGCCGGCCAGACCGCGCTCGACACCGACGGCAAGGTCGTCGGGGAGACCCTGCCCGAGCAGTTCGCCCGGGCCCTGACCAATCTGCTGACCGCCCTCGCGGCGGCGGGCGGCACCCCCGCGGACCTGGCCCGTGTCACGGTCTACGTCACGGACGTCGCGGCCTACCGGGCGTGCGCCGCCGAAGTCGGCCGCATCTGGCGCGCGGCGGCGGGGCGGGACTATCCGGCGATGGCGGTCGTCGGGATCGTGCGCCTGTGGGACGAGGCGGCCCTCGTCGAACTGGACGGATGCGCGGTGCTGGGCCCGTGACCGGGTCCGGGCCCGCGGTTCAGGCGGCGACGGCCAGCCGTCGCTCCGCGGTCACCCGGTGCGGGGCCACGACCCGCCCGTCCGGCAGCAGCTCGCCGGAGTCGTCGAAGACGATCGTGCCGTCGCACAGCAGACTCCAGCCCTGCTCCGGGTGGGCGACGACGACGTGCGGGGTCTCGGCAGAAGCGCTCGGGCACTGGTGGGAACACATGGCGCACCTCCACGTCGGTGGGGCCGGTCGGCCCTGTACCGACCATGCGCGCGCCGCGGAGCCCCCGCCAGGGGACGGCGGGGACCGTGACAGCACTGCGACGGGGCACGGACCGTTCCCCGACGGTCGGCGCGGACTCGCCACCGAAGGAGTGACGGTCACGGCTGGGAGCACGAACGCCCGGTACCAGTGGAAGCCCCCACAACAGGAGGCTCACATGTCGATCCGCTCCGCCCTGACCGCAGCCGCCGGCGCCGCGCTGCTCCTGCTCGCCGTCCCCACGACGGCGACCGCCGCCACCGACGCCGCCGAGACCCTGACCGTCGACCCGACCGCGGTCATCGCCGCGGACGGCACGATCACCCTGACCGGCACCTACAGCTGCCTGGGCGGCACGGGCGCGACCTTCGTCAGCAGCTCCGTCGGCCAGGGGTCCTCGGCCGCGTGGCACGGCATCGGCGGCAGCCGTGCCGTCTGCGACGGCGCCGTCCACACCTGGGCGAACACCGGCAGGCCCACCCCGAACACCTTCAAGCCCGGCGCGGCCACCGTCGAGGCCACGGTGATGGAGCTCGCCCCCCAGGGCGGCCTCCCGCTGCCCCGCTTCCACGCCAAGCGGGCGCAGGAGATCACGCTGGTCGCCGGCTGAGCGGCCGGGCGGCCGACGGGCGAGTGTCAGTGCCCGGTGTCACGCTGGGTTCCCGGAGGAGTCTGCGAAAGGGATGCACCATGATCACCACTGACCTCGCCCCCGGTTCCCCCTGCTGGCTCGACCTCGGTGCCCCCGACGTCAGCGCCGCGGCGGCCTTCTACGGGGCGGTGCTCGGCTGGGAGTACGAGTCCATGGGGGAGGGGGAGGACATGGAGGGCGGGATGTTCCGCAAGGACGGCAAGGTCGTCGCGGGACTCGGCAAGCTCACCGAGGAGGGCGCCCGCCCGGCCTGGATGATCTACTTCACCGTCACCGACGCGGACGCCACCACCCGGGACGTCGAGAGCGCGGGCGGCACGGTCCGCGTGGCGCCCCGGGACCTCGGCGACTGGGGCCGGATGGCCCAGTACAGCGACCCGCTCGGGGGACAGTTCGCCGTCTGGCAGCCGGGCCGGGACCAGGGCTTCGAGCTGGCGGACGAGCCGGGCTCGCTCTCCTGGACCGAGCTGTACACGACTGACGCCGCGGCCGCCAAGGAGTTCTACGGCAGTGTCTTCGGCTGGCAGTTCGGCGACATGGAGATGCCGGGCGGCGGAGGCACGTACACCGTCATCACCCCCGCGGGGCTACCCGAGGAGCGCATGCAGGGCGGCCTCATGGAACTCGGCGAGCAGGACCTGACCCTGGCCGGCGGACGCCCGTACTGGCACCCGGTCTTCGCCGTCCCCGACTGCGACTCCGCGGTCGGGGAGGTCAGCGGGAACGGCGGCAGCGTGCAGATGGGCCCGGAGGACGCCGAGGGAGTGGGCCGACTGGCGGTATGCCTCGACCCCTTCAGGGCGGACTTCGTGGTGCTGACCCCGTCGGAGAGCTGAGCGGTCGGGGAGCCGGCGCCACCGGCCCCACCGGACCCCGAGCACAAGCCCCACCCGGACCCGAGCACAAGCCCCACCCGGACCCGAGCACCGGCCCCACCCGGGCCCGGGCACCGGCCCCACCCGGGCCCGGACCCGGGCACCGGCCCGCTCGGAGCCCTGGGCGCCGGGCCCGCTCGAGGGCCGGGCGCCGCCTCACCACCCGAGAGCCGGGTGCCGCCCACCCGGACCCGCCGCGTGCGCGCCCTCGCGCCGCCGCCCCACCCGGACCCGCCCCGGCGGTCCGGGCGGGTGCGGCGGCGTTCCGGTGCTCAGATGTCCCGGAACGTCTCGATCTGCGCCCCCACCGAGTTGAGGCGCTCCGCCAGTTCCTCGTAGCCGCGGTTGATGACGTACACGTTGCGCAGGACGGACGTCCCCTCCGCGGCCATCATCGCCAGGAGGACGACGACCGCGGGGCGCAGGGCCGGCGGGCACATCATCTCGGCGGCGCGCCAGCGGGTCGGGCCCTCCACCAGGACGCGGTGCGGGTCCAGGAGCTGGAGGCGGCCGCCGAGGCGGTTGAGGTCGGTCAGGTAGATCGCGCGGTTGTCGTAGACCCAGTCGTGGATGAGGGTCTTGCCGGAGGCGACGGCGGCGATGGCCGCGAAGAACGGCACGTTGTCGATGTTCAGGCCGGGGAACGGCATCGGGTGGATCTTGTCGATCGGCGCCTCCAGCTTGGAGGGCCGGACGGTGAGGTCCACCAGCCGGGTGCGGCCGTTGTCGGCGACGTACTCGGGGGTGCGGTCGTGGTCGAGGCCCATCTCCTCCAGAACGGCCAGCTCGATCTCCAGGAACTCGATCGGCACCCGGCGCACCGTCAGCTCCGACTCCGTCACCACGGCGGCGGCCAGCAGGCTCATCGCCTCGACCGGGTCCTCGGAGGGCGAGTAGTCGACGTCGACGTCGATGTCCGGCACGCCGTGCACGGTGAGCGTGGTGGTGCCGATGCCCTCCACCTCGACGCCCAGCGCCTCCAGGAAGAAGCACAGGTCCTGGACCATGTAGTTGGAGGAGGCATTGCGGATGACGGTGACGCCGTCGTGGCGGGCGGCGGCCAGCAGCGCGTTCTCGGTGACGGTGTCCCCGCGCTCGGTCAGCACGATCGGGCGGTCCGGGCGGACGGAGCGGTCGACCAGCGCGTGGTACTGCCCCTCCGTCGCCGCGATGTCCAGCCCGAACCGGCGCAGCGCGATCATGTGCGGTTCGATGGTGCGCGTGCCCAGGTCGCAGCCGCCCGCGTAGGGCAGCTTGAAGTGGTCCATGCGGTGCAGCAGCGGACCGAAGAACATGATGATCGAGCGGGTGCGGACGGCGGCCTCGGCGTCGATCGACGCCATGTCCAGCTCGGCCGGCGGCACGATCTCCAGGTCGACGCCGTCGTTGATCCAGCGCGTGCGGACGCCGATGGAGTTCAGCACCTCCAGGAGGCGGTACACCTCCTCGATGCGCGCCACCCGCCGCAGCACCGTGCGCCCGCGGTTGAGCAGCGAGGCGCACAGCAGGGCCACACAGGCGTTCTTGCTCGTCTTGACGTCGATGGCACCGGACAGCCGCCGTCCGCCCACCACCCGCAGATGCATCGGTCCCGCGTAGCCCAGGGAGACGATCTCGCTGTCCAGGGCTTCCCCGATGCGAGCGATCATCTCAAGGCTGATGTTCTGGTTGCCCCGCTCGATGCGGTTGACCGCGCTCTGGCTGGTTCCGAGCGCCTCGGCCAGTTGCGCCTGTGTCCAGCCCCGGTGCTGCCGGGCGTCACGGATGAGCTTGCCGATGCGTACGAGGTAGTCGTCTGCCATGAGGCTGAGGTTATCTCAGATATGAGATGGCGCCTCTCGGGGGGTCTGTTCGGGTGACACCCTGACGTCTCGTCAGCGCCGTTTGGCGGAACGGGTGCGACGCCACCCGAAGGGACCGGGCAGGTCCATCGACGTCGTACGGCGTCCGGTGCTGCTGTGGGTGTGGCGCGGACCGTGCGCACCGCCGGTGGTGATGGACCACGACTTGCGGTTGATGTTCAACCGTACGCCGGGCAGGATCCGGAAGCTCTTGCGGAAGGTGAGGGGCATCGTGCCTCCTTCTTGGGTCGGTCGGTGCTTCGGGGACGCCTCGTCCGCTCTCGTCTACCCCGGCTCGGCCGCCCCAAGGCATGACCTGGCAGCCCCCATGTACTAGAGTTATCTCGACATCGAGATATCTGCCGAGGCGCACCGCAGCCGCCCCTCCAGTAAGGGTGACCTAACTTAGCCTTACCTTAGCGGATCGGCCAAGCTCGCGTGGCGGCAGGATGCGGTGGTACGCGCACATCAATGAAGGAGACTGTCGTGTCGGCGAACAGCTTCGACGCCCGCAGCACGCTGCAGGTGGGCGACGAGTCGTACGAGATCTTCCGGCTGGACAAGGTGGAGGGCTCGGCCCGGCTGCCGTACAGCCTCAAGGTCCTGCTGGAGAACCTGCTCCGCACGGAGGACGGCGCGAACATCACCGCCGACCACATCCGCGCCCTCGGCACCTGGGACTCCCAGGCCCAGCCCGCCCAGGAGATCCAGTTCACGCCGGCCCGCGTGATCATGCAGGACTTCACCGGCGTCCCCTGCGTCGTCGACCTCGCCACCATGCGCGAGGCCGTCAAGGAGCTCGGCGGCGACCCGGCGAAGGTCAACCCGCTCTCCCCGGCCGAGCTGGTCATCGACCACTCCGTCATCGCCGACAAGTTCGGCACGAACGAGGCCTTCGCGCAGAACGTCGAGCTGGAGTACGGCCGCAACAAGGAGCGCTACCAGTTCCTGCGCTGGGGCCAGACCGCCTTCGACGACTTCAAGGTCGTCCCGCCGGGCACCGGCATCGTCCACCAGGTGAACATCGAGCACCTGGCCCGCACCGTCATGGTCCGCAACGGCCAGGCCTACCCCGACACCCTCGTCGGCACCGACTCGCACACCACCATGGTCAACGGCCTCGGCGTCCTCGGCTGGGGCGTCGGCGGCATCGAGGCCGAGGCCGCGATGCTCGGCCAGCCGGTCTCCATGCTGATCCCGCGCGTCGTCGGCTTCAAGCTCACCGGCGAGCTGCCCGCCGGCACCACCGCCACCGACCTGGTGCTCACGATCACCGAGATGCTGCGCAAGCACGGCGTGGTCGGCAAGTTCGTCGAGTTCTACGGCGAGGGCGTCGCCGCCACCTCCCTCGCCAACCGCGCCACCATCGGCAACATGTCGCCGGAGTTCGGCTCCACCGCCGCGATCTTCCCGATCGACGACGAGACCCTGAAGTACCTGCGCCTGACCGGCCGCGACGAGCAGCAGGTCGCGCTCGTCGAGGCGTACGCCAAGGAGCAGGGCCTCTGGCTGGACCCGAAGGCCGAGCCGGACTTCTCCGAGAAGCTCGAGCTGGACCTGTCCACGGTCGTCCCCTCCATCGCCGGCCCGAAGCGTCCGCAGGACCGCATCGTCCTCGCCGACGCCGCCGAGCAGTTCAAGGTCGACGTGCGCAACTACGTCGACTCCGTGGACGAGGCGGGCCAGGAGTCCTTCCCGGCCTCGGACGCCCCGGCCGTCGCCCCGAACGGCGCGCCCTCCAACCCGGTCGCCGTCACCGCCCCCGACGGTTCGACCTACGAGATCGACCACGGCGCCGTCACCGTCGCGGCGATCACCTCCTGCACCAACACCTCCAACCCGTACGTCATGGTCGCCGCCGCGCTCGTCGCGAAGAAGGCCGTGGAGAAGGGCCTGACCCGCAAGCCGTGGGTCAAGACCACCCTCGCCCCGGGTTCGAAGGTCGTCACCGACTACTTCGACAAGGCGGGCCTGACCCCGTACCTCGACAAGGTCGGCTTCAACCTCGTCGGCTACGGCTGCACCACCTGCATCGGCAACTCCGGCCCGCTGCCGGAGGAGGTCTCCAGGGCCGTCAACGACCACGACCTCGCGGTCACCTCGGTCCTCTCCGGCAACCGGAACTTCGAGGGCCGTATCAACCCCGACGTCAAGATGAACTACCTGGCCTCCCCGCCGCTGGTCGTCGCGTACGCCCTCGCGGGCTCCATGAAGGTGGACATCACCAAGGACGCCCTGGGCACCGACCAGGACGGCAACCCGGTCTTCCTCAAGGACATCTGGCCCTCCGAGGCCGAGGTCAACGACGTCGTGGCGAACGCCATCGGCGAGGACATGTTCAACAAGTCCTACCAGGACGTCTTCGCGGGCGACGCCCAGTGGCAGGCGCTGCCGATCCCGACCGGCAACACCTTCGAGTGGGACGCCGAGTCGACCTACGTCCGCAAGCCCCCGTACTTCGAGGGCATGACGATGGAGACCACCCCGGTCACCGACATCACCGGCGCCCGCGTGCTGGCCAAGCTCGGCGACTCGGTGACCACCGACCACATCTCCCCGGCCGGTGCCATCAAGGCCGACACCCCGGCCGGCAAGTACCTCACCGAGCACGGTGTGGAGCGTCGTGACTTCAACTCCTACGGCTCGCGCCGAGGCAACCACGAGGTCATGATCCGCGGCACGTTCGCCAACATCCGCCTGCGCAACCAGATCGCGCCGGGCACCGAGGGCGGCTACACCCGCGACTTCACCCAGGACGGCGGCCCGGTGTCGTTCATCTACGACGCCTCCCGCAACTACATCGAGCAGGGCATCCCGCTGGTCGTCCTGGCCGGCAAGGAGTACGGCTCCGGCTCGTCCCGCGACTGGGCCGCCAAGGGCACCGCGCTCCTCGGCGTCAAGGCCGTCGTCGCCGAGTCCTACGAGCGCATCCACCGCTCCAACCTCATCGGCATGGGCGTGCTGCCGCTGCAGTTCCCGGAGGGCGCCACCGCCTCGTCCCTCGGCCTGACCGGCGAGGAGACCTTCTCCATCTCCGGCGTCACCGAGCTGAACGAGGGCCGCACGCCGCGCACGGTCAAGGTCACCACCGACACCGGTGTCGAGTTCGACGCGGTCGTCCGCATCGACACCCCCGGTGAGGCCGACTACTACCGCAACGGCGGCATCATGCAGTACGTGCTGCGCAGCCTGATCCGCAAGTAGGCGATCGGGCGGTACGGCAGGGCGGTCGAGGGCCGCATCCCCGGGGACGGGGGTGCGGCCCTCGCAGTGATCAGGCCCGGCCGGTGTCGACAACGCTCGTGATCGACACACCCGGGGGTGTAGCGAAGGTCCCGCACAGCACCCACGGCGCCCGGAAGGGCCCTAAGGTCGCACCGGCCGAAAGCCCGAGTGCATCCCGTACGAACGCTTTCCGTCCGGCACGCCGAGAGCACGCACCGGAGGCCGCGAGCCGGCCGGCCTCCCCTTCTGTTCGGATCTCAGGGGTCCTTGCACTGTGCCCGCCTGGTCCGCGCGGCCTGGTGCCGCACCTCGCCGCGTTGCCGGAAAGCCCTGATAGCTCCGCTACGAGGACTCTCCGGCGCCCGGCGATGCACGGCACCAAACCACGCGGCCTGATCAGGCGCTCACAGTGCAAGGACCTTCTCAGCGGATCGCGACCAGCACATGGCTGTCGCCGTACTGCCAGACCACGCCCGCCTGGGCGAACCCCGCCCGGCGCAGCAGGCGGAGGTGGGTGCCGAGGGGGACGGGGGCGGTGGTGGTGCCGGTGGCCGGCGGCAGGGCCCGGCGTTCGGTGAGGAGGTCCGCCAGTTCGGGGTCCCGCTCGACGGCCGCCCACCAGGCCGACCAGTCCTCGTGGGCGTGGACCCGCTGCCGCGCGGCCCGGCGGCGGCCGATGTGGGCGGCGATCGCGCCCAGTGCGGGGGAGTCCTGCGGGAAATGGTCGCCGTTGACCAGGACGCCGCCGGGCCGCAGGAGCGCGGCGAGCTCACGGTAGGTGCGGCTCAGCGCGTCGGGGCCGAGGTAGTGCAGCGCGGTCGTCGACACCGCCGCGTCCAGCGGGCGGTCCAGGCCCAGCGCCCGGGTCCAGCCCGGCCCGCCGATCTCCGCGGCGACATAACGTGCGGCGTCGGCGTGATGGGTGCGGCCCAGCTCCAGCAGCAGCGGATCCCGGTCCACGGCCACGATGTCCGCGGACGGCAGCCGCCGGGCGAGCCGGGCCGCCAGCGAACCGGGGCCGCAGCCGAGGTCGACGAGGACAGGCCGCTCCGCGCGACCGGCGACGGCGTGCTCCACGGCGTCGGCGATGACGGTGAAACGCTCCTCGCGGTCCACGGCGTACCGCTCCTGCTGGCGTTCCCAGCGCTCCACCCATCGCTCCGCCGTCGCCAGGCTCAGCCCCATCCGGTCGTGCCACCTTGCCGTCTCGCACCCGCTGTTCCGTCCCTCCCGACCCTACAGGTGGAAACGGTTCCCATTCCGCTTTTCGTCGGTGCCCGCCGTCACCCGAACGTGGCGAGGACGGCGAGCAGGCGGTCGATCTCCTCAGGGGTGTTGTGCACGTGCAGACTCACTCGCACCGATCCCGTCCGCTCCCCGGCGTCGCCCTGGCAGTGCTGGTCGGAGCGGACCATGAAGCCGTGGCTGTAGAGGATGAACCCGAGGTCGCCCGAGGGGATGTCGCGGTGCCGGAAGCTGACGATGCCCCGGCGCCGCTGCACGGCCGAGTCCGCGGCCAGGCTCGCCCCGCAGCCCAGCACCTGGAACGGGGCCAAGTGGCGCAGCCCCTCGGTCAGCCGGGCCGCCAGGGCCACCGTCCACCGCTCGATCCGCTCGGTGCCGGCCGCCTCCAGCCAGTCCAGCGCGGCGGCGAGGGAGACGATGCCGACGGTGTTGGGGGTGCCCGCCCAGCCCTCGGGGGCGAACGCCGGACCGCGCGACTGACGCGCCCAGACCGCGCCGGTGCCGGGCAGCGCCATGGCCTTGTGCCCGGAGAAGACGACGAAGTCGACGTCCGCCGCGGCCACGGACACCGGCAGGTGCCCGACGCTCTGCGCGGCGTCGAGACAGATCACCGCGTCGGGGCCGACCGCCTCCCGGATCCGGTGGACGTTCATGTCACCGCCGTAGACGTGGTGGACATGGGTGACGGCGACGAACCTCGTGCGCGGACCGGCCTGTTCGGCCAGCACCGTGTGGTCGTAGTCGCCGGAGCCCCGCTGGTACGGCATCGGCCGCACCCGGACCCGCACGCCCTGACGGTCCAGCAGCTCCCGCGCCTGGAGCCAGGGCGTGATGTTGGCCTGGTGGTCGGCGACGGGGACGACGATCTCGTCGCCGTCGGCGAGGAACAGCGGGAGCCAGTCGCGGGCGACGGTGCGCAGGCCCTCGGTGGCGCCGCTGGTGAAGTGCACGGCCGACCGCTCCGGCGCCGGATCGTCCAGGAACCGCCCGATCCGCTCTCGGGTCTCCTCCACCAGGGCCGTGGTCCGGTTGGCCCAGGGGTAGGTGCCGCGCCCCGCGTTGGCGTTGGTGGTGGTGAGGTAGGCGTGGACGGCGTCGAGGACGGCCTGCGGCTTCTGCGCGGTGGCCGCGCTGTCCAGGTAGGCGAGGTCCGGGTGCGCCGTGATGATCGGGAACTGCGCGCGCAGCGCCCGCTGCCACTTGGTCAGATCGTCGACCGGGTCGGTCGGTCGAATGCGGTCCTGAGGCAGGGTCATGGCCGTCAGTCCCTGACCAGCGGGGCGCCGGCGTCGCGCCACGCGATGACACCGCCGGTGAGGCTGCGGACGTCCGGATGCCCCATGCGGGTCAGCAGCGCTGCGTAGCGGGCGGACTTCTCACCGACCGGACAGACCAGCAGCACCGGGCGGCTGCGGCTGAAGGGCAGGCCGCCGCGGACGAGTTCCTCGAACAGCTCGTCGGCGATGTTCACCGACCCGTCGATGTGCAGCGCCGCGTAGGCGAAGGAGCTGCGCAGGTCGACCACGAGCGGCCGGCCCGTGGCGATCCACTCCCGCGCCCCGGCGACGTCGACGGCCGGCGCCGTGCGGACCTCGGCCTCGGTGAGGTCGGCCGGCGCGTTCTGCCGGCGGGGGCGGCCGAACAGGTCCGGGCGCCGCTGCCGTACGTAGCTCAGATAGCTCTCCACGCGGTCGCAGACGATGAACACGGCGGACTGGCGCTCCGTCAGCTCCTCGTCCACACCCCTCAGCCGGCGCACGGCGCCGAAGTAGGCGGCGCCGCCCGTCGGGCCGGCCAGGATGCCGCAGCGGCGGTTCAGCGTCAGCATGCCCTCGATCGCCTCGTCGGAGGTGACCGGCTCGATGGTGTCGTAGGTGCCGGGGTCGAAGAGGCCCACCTCGTGCGCCTCGTCGAGGGTGCGGATGCCCGGGACGAAGTCCGACTTGGCCGCGACCAGGCCGACCACTCGTACGGCCGGGTCGTTCTCGCGCAGCACGCGGGCGACGCCGGTGGAGGAGCCGGCGGTGCCGACGCAGGCGACGAACCAGTCCGGGGCCCGCCCGCCCAGGTCCTTGACGATCTCCGGCCCGGTGCCGGTGAGATGGGCCTCGGTGTTGCGCGGGTTGAAGTACTGGTCGGTGTGCAGGTAGGCCTCGCCGCCCGGGCCGGAGAGCGCCTGGTGGAAGAGGGTCAGCGGGTCGGCGGTGGCCGTCGGATCCAGGCACTCGCTCTGCCCGGGCAACTCCTCGATCTCCGCGCCGAGCAACAGCAGCAGGTCCTTGATCTCCGGCACCCGCATCCGGTTGGTGACGCTCTTGAAGGTCAGGCCGTGCATGCCCGCCAGGACGGCCAGCGCCTTGGCGGTGTTGCCGCTGGAGAGCTCGACGACCTGACTGCCCTGCGCGACGGCCGACGCCAGGTGCGGGCGGGCCATGTTCCAGGCGGCCCGGTCCTTGACGGATCCGAAGGGGTTGAGCAGCTCCAGCTTGGCGTACAGGTCGATGTGGCGCAGCCCGTGCACGGCCGGGTCGATGCGTACCAGCGGCGTGTTGCCGATGGCCTCGGTGATGCTGTCGTACCTCACTTCGCTTCCCCCATGGATGCGGTCGGCCAGTACTGATCGTCAAGGCACCAGCGCCATGAGCCTCCTTCCTGCCAGGCGGCGACCTTGCGGGCGACCGGCTGGCGCTGGGCGCGGGTGGCGTGGAAGTCCATGCAGTAGCCGGCGGTGTTGGCGAAGGCCAGCAGGTCGCCCGGCTCGGGGCGGCGGGGCAGGAAGACCGTCCGCCGGGTGACCAGGTCGGTCTCCAGACACCGGCTGCCGAAGAGGTGCACGGCCACCGGTTCGCCGCCGGAGCCGGCCGGGCCGCGGGGCAGGAGCACGGGGTCCATCAGCACCCCGTGCTCCTCCAGGGCGATGTCGTCGGCCTTCGCCGCCAGCCGCACGGGCAGCTCCCCGCCGGCCTCGGGGGAGCGCACCTCCAGCACCTTCGCCAGGGTCACCCCGCACTGGTCCAGCAGGGCCCGCCCGGGTTCGGTGTGCAGGTCGTACAGGTGCTCCAGGAGCAGCTGAGCCAGGGGGCGGCCGCCCAGCGCGGCGGCGGGGTGGGCCAGCAGGGCGTCGAGATAGCGCGCCCCGGACACCGGCCGGTGGGCCGGGTAGAGCCCGAGCGCCCCGCGCACGGTGCCGGCCTCGTTGCGCAGGCCGTAGCCGTGCCCGCCCCGGGTCAGCGGCGGGCGGGTGCCGAGGACGGCGGCGGTGAGCGCGCCGGTGTACCGCTCCCACTGGCCGCCGTCGGCGAGGTAGTCGACGCCGAAGCCACCGCCGACGTCCACCGCCCGGGGTGCGAAGCCCCGGGCGCGGCAGTGTTCCAGCGCCCGCAGACAGCCCTCCAGGGCCGTCGCCTTCTCGGTCAGGCCCGTCGTGTCCAGGTGGTACGCCAGCCCCACCAGGTCGACCGCGTCCCGATGGCGCTCGACGGCGTCCAGCAGCGGCTCCAGCTCGCCCGCGGGTGTGCCGAACCGGCTGGGCCTGCTCAGCACCCGCACGCCGGGCGCCTCGAACCCCGACAGCCGCAGCAGGGTCGCGGCCCGCGGCAGGGAGTGCTCGCGCACCAGCGCGGCGAGCTGCTCCAGCTCGCCCGGGGAGTCGACGCCCACGGTCACAGAGGTGCGGGCGGCCAGCCACAGGAACTCCGGGTTCTTCGGCCCGGTGGCCATGATCCGGCCGGGCGGGAAGCCCGCGCCGAGGGCGTGCTGCAGCTCGGCGAGCGACGCGACGTCCACGCCTGCGTCGGTGGCGGCCAGCCGACGCAGCAGGGCCGCCGACCGGTTGGCCTTGTGGGCGAAGTAGACCTGTCCCGCCAGCCGGTGTCTGCCGTACACCGAGCGGAACCGCTCCAGGTTCTCCGCGATCTGCTCGGGGACGACCACGTTCAGCGGAGAGCCGAGGGCCTCCGTGAGCGTGTGGAGCAGTCCGGGCGAGTCGAGCAACGAGCGCAGCCGCGGTCCCAACCGCGGTTCCAGATACAGGGGTTCCCCACCCATGGCCGGCCCTCCCAGCACGTCAGGCCCGGCATCCCGGGCGCTCCCGACCACTCCCGCGGTTCGCCGTATAAGCCCATATCCATACTTCGATCGTTTTACGCGCTCCGCCGGTGGCGAGAGGTCGTGCGGAAGGCGTTTACAAGTGCGCCGTCCGGCGCTACCTTCCGCCACAGGTGGGGTGGGAGCGCTCCCATCGGGTGGACCGGAACCTGCCCCGGGGGCGCTCCCGCCTCACGCCTCCACCCCCCTGTCCGCACGGTCCGTACGCGGAAGGACGGACTCCGCCCATGAAGCCTGTCATGATCATGACAAAGTTACGTACCAGGGCCCTCCTCCTGGTCCTCCTGGCCGTCGCGGCCACGATCCCGGCCCTCGGTCTGATCGTCACCGCCGGCGGCGAGGCCGAGGCCCACGGCACCCCCATGAAACCCGGCAGCCGCACCTTCCTGTGCTGGCAGGACGGGCTGACCGACACCGGTGAGATCAAACCCGTCAACCCGGCCTGCAAGAACGCCCAGCAGGTCAGCGGCACCACACCCTTCTACAACTGGTTCTCCGTGCTGCGCTCCGACGGCGCCGGCCGCACCCGCGGCTTCGTGCCCGACGGGCAGCTGTGCAGCGGCGGCAACACCAACTTCACCGGCTTCAACGCCCCGCGCAACGACTGGCCGCTCACCCACCTCACCGCGGGCGCGTCGGTCGACTTCTCCTACAACGCCTGGGCCGCGCACCCGGGTTGGTTCCACGTGTACATCACCAAGGACGGCTTCGACCCGACCAGGACCCTGACCTGGAACGACGTGGAGGACCAGCCCTTCCTCTCCGTCGACCACCCGCGGCTCAACGGCAGCCCGGGCACCGTCGAGGCCAACTACTCCTGGACCGGCAGGCTCCCGTCCGCCAAGTCGGGCCGCCACATCATCTACATGGTCTGGCAGCGCTCCGACAGCCAGGAGACCTTCTACTCGTGCTCCGACGTCGTCTTCGACGGCGGCAACGGCGAGGTGACCGGCATCCACGAGCCGGGCAACCCGGGCGAGCCCGTCCCCGGCACCTGCACGGCCACCCGCCGGACGACCGGCAACTGGAGCGGCGGCCACCAGTCCGAGGTGACCGTCACCAACACCGGCGACGTCCCGATGCTCGGCTGGATGGTCGACTGGACCCTGCCCGCCGGCCAGAAGGTCGACAGCCTGTGGAACGGCACCCCGACCTACAACGGCCAGGCGGTGATGGTCCACAACGCCGGCTGGAACGGCTCGCTGGCCCCGGGCCGCAGCACGACCTTCGGCTATGTCGTCACCGGATCGGGAGGTGACACGGCCACGAGCCTGCCCTGCCGCGTCGGGTGAGCGTTCCCCCGCCCCGTCCCGGCCCCGACCCGGCGGGCGGTGACGTTCCCCCGCCCGCCGGGTCCCGCACGCCCGTACGTGATCGGCCGGAAATCCGTTGCCCCGCGGCCGGCCGGTCACGTACGTTGGCCCGCATGGGAACTCTGTGACAGCCCCGCCCGCGACCGCGTAGAGCACCGCTCCGCCGTCGTGGCGCCGTTTCCTCGTCGCATCCGTTCCCATCGGCACCGCCGAGAACAGGGGCTTCCCCATGCGTGCTCCACACACCACGTCCTCCCCGCGTTCCACCCGTTCCTCCCAGCTCTCCCTGCACGGCGTCACCAAGCGCTACGACGACCGCACCGTGCTCGACCAGGTCTCCCTCAGCCTCGCGCCCGGCGAGAAGGCCGGCGTCGTCGGTGACAACGGCGCCGGCAAGTCCACCCTGCTGCGCCTGCTCGCCGGCCTGGAGAGGCCCGACGCGGGCGAGGTGGTCGTGGTCGCGCCCGGCGGCACCGGCCACCTCGCCCAGACCCTCGGCCTGCCCCCGTCGGCCACCGTCCAGGACGCCGTCGACCTGGCGCTGGCGGAGCTGCGGGCGCTGGAGGCGGAGCTGCGGCACACCGAGGCCGCGCTCGCCGACCGGCCCGAGGGCACCGAAGCGGACCAACTGCTGACCGCCTACGCGCGGCTGACCGAGCGGTACGAGGCCCGGGAGGGCTACGCCGCCGACATCCGCGTCGAGACCGCGCTGCACGGACTCGGGCTGCCCGGACTCGCCCGCGACCGCCGGCTCGGCACGCTCTCCGGCGGTGAGCGTGCACGGCTGGCGCTGGCCGCGACGCTCGCCTCCCGGCCGGAGCTGCTGCTGCTCGACGAACCGACCAACGACCTGGACGACCGGGCCGTCCACTGGCTGGAGGAACACCTGCGGGCCCACCGCGGCACGGTCGTCGCCGTCACCCACGACCGGGTCTTCCTGGAACGCCTCACCACCACGATCCTGGAGGTCGAGGCCGGCCGGGTCGCCCGCTACGGCAACGGCTACGCCGGCCACCTCGCCGCCAAGGCCGCCGAACGGCGTCGCCGGCAGCAGCAGTACGAGGAGTGGCGTGCCGAACTGGACCGAGGCCGCCGGCTGGCCGAGTCCAACGTGGTCCGTCTGGACGCCATCCCGCGCAAGATGACGAAGGCCTGTTTCGGCCACGGCGCCTTCCGGCTGCGGAGCCGGACGCACGGCGCGACGAGCCGCATCCGCAACGCCAAGGAGCGGGTGGAACGGCTCACCGCGCACCCGGTGGCCCCGCCGCCGGAGCGGCTGACGTTCACGGCCCGCCTCGCCACCGCCGGTGACCCGGGGGAGACGCCGGCGGCGACGCTGGACGGCGTGGAGGTGACCGGTCGGCTGCGGCTGCCGCGGCTGCGGATCGGCCCGGCCGAACGCCTGCTCGTCACCGGTCCCAACGGCGCGGGCAAGAGCACCCTGTTGGGCGTCCTGTCCGGCGAACTGCGCCCGGACGGCGGCGCGGTGAGCGTCCCGGGACGCGTCGGGCGCCTCCGGCAGCAGGAGACGCCCTGGCCACCGCACCTGTCGCTCCTGGCCGCCTACGCCCACGGCCGGCCCGGCGACCGGGACGAGCACGCCGACCGACTGCTGTCGTTCGGTCTGTTCACCCCCGCCGAACTGCGCCGCCGGGTGGGAGAGCTGTCGTACGGCCAGCGGCGTCGCATCGAACTGGCCCGGCTGGTGGACGAGCCGGCGGACCTGCTCCTGCTGGACGAGCCCACCAACCACCTCTCCCCGGCCCTGGTGGAGGACCTGGAGGCGGCCCTGGTGGAATACCCGGGCGCGGTGGTCCTGGTGACCCATGACCGGCGCATGCGGGAGCGGTTCACGGGGAGCCGGCTGGAGCTGTGCGCGGGGGACGTCGTGTACGGCTGACCCGGCCCGCCCGCGCTCAGGCCCCCAGGGTGCTCCGCAGCCAGTGGAGTTGACGTCGCACCTGCTCCGCCTCCCCGCCCTCGTGCCCGTTGTACGGGTAGGCGTGGATCTCCCTGGGCGGCGGGGCGGCACCGTGGGCCGACCCGTACAGGTTGTACGCGGCGTACGTGCCGCTGGGCGGGCAGACCGTGTCGCGCAGGCCGGTGCCGAAGTGGGCGGGGGCGTGGGCGCGGCGGGCGAAGGAGACGCCCTCCACGTAGGAGAGCGTGCGGTACGCCGACCGTTCGGCACCCCGGTGGACCGACAGGTAGGCGGCGATCTCGCCGTACGGGCCCGCGTCGGTGAGGTCCAGGGCGCGGCGGACGCCGCACAGCAGCGGGGCGGTGACCAGGGCCGCGGCCAGGTCGGGCACCAGACCCGCGACGGCCAGGGCGAGGCCGCCGCCCTGGCTGTTGCCGACGGCGGCGATCCGGCCGGCGTCGACGCCCGGCAGGGCGCGCACCGCCGTCACCGCGCGCACCGCGTCCGTGACGAGCCGCCGGTAGTGGTACTCGCGCGGGTCGAGCAGTCCGCGGACGGCCGGGCCGGGGCCGCCGGGCGCGGTGGCGTGCGGGTCGGGGGTGGCGCCGCCGTTGCCGTACTGGTCGCCCTGACCGCGGTTGTCCATCAGCAGATGCGCGTACCCGGCGTTCACCCAGGTCAGCCGCTCGTGGGGGAGACCCCGGCCGCGACCGTAGCCGGCGTACTCGACGACCGCGGGCAGGAGACTCTCCGGGCCGGGGTCGTGCGGGCCGGAGCCGTCCCCCGGGCCGGGAGCGTGGGGGCCGGAGCCGTCCGGGTCGGCCGGTCGGCTGAACCAGGCGCGCACCGGCTCGCCGCCGAAGCCGCGGAAGGTCACGTCCCAGGTCCGCGTCAGACGCAGACCGGTGTCCACGGGCTCCACGCGGACCAAGGGGTCGAACGCGTCGGCCTCCTCGAGCGTGTCGTGCCAGAACGCGTCGAAGTCGACGGGCTCGTCGAGCACCGGACGGTACTGCTCCAGTTCGGTGGGCGGCAGGTCGAACGCGGGCACGGCGGGCACCTCGCAGGAGTCGGGCGGAACATGGAAACTTGCGGGCGTGGCGGGTGCGGACTCCGAGGTTCTACCCCACTCGTCGCGTGTCCAACGCCGCACATGCGTCTCGGCCGTCTCCCGCGCACCCCATTGACAGCGCTTTCTGAGTGCCTCTAAGTTGCCGCGAAGTTACCGGTAAGAGCTCGAAAGTTTCGGTTCCGCGTCCCCTACGGGAGGCCCGAGCATGAGCACCTCCACACCACCGGCACCACCCCCCGGCACCCAGAACCCCCGGGCCGTGCGGCGGGCACCCCGCCCGGCGCGGCCCGCCGCACGGCCCGGCCGTCGGCGAGCGCTGCGCCGGGACTGGCAGTTGTACTCGCTGGCCGTCCTGCCCCTGCTGTTCTTCCTCGTCTTCCGCTACCTGCCGATGATCGGCAACGTGATCGCCTTCCGCCGCTTCGAGCCCGGTGGGTCGATCCTCGGCGAGCAGTGGGTGGGCCTGCGCTATGTGGAGATGTTCCTGTCGGACCCCACCTTCTGGCAGGTCTTCCGCAACACCCTGTGGCTCGGCGCGCTCACCCTGGTGTTCTGCTTCCCGATCCCGATCGTGCTGGCGCTGCTGCTCAACGAGGTGCGCCGCACGGCGCTCAAACGGTTCGTGCAGTCGGTGTCGTACCTGCCGCACTTCCTGTCGATCGTGATCGTCGCCGGCATCACCCTGCAGATGCTCGCCACCGACGGACCCGTCAACCACGCCCTGGGCTGGTTCGGCCACGAGCCGGTCCGGTTCATCCAGGAACCCGAGTGGTTCCGCACGGTCTACGTGGGCTCGGAGATCTGGCAGACCGCCGGCTGGGGCACGATCCTCTACCTCGCCGCGCTCACCACGATCGACGACGACCTCTACGAGGCCGCCCGCATCGACGGCGCCAACCGCTGGCAGCAGATCCTGCACGTCACCCTGCCCGGCATCCGCCCCACCATGATCACGCTGTTGATCCTCAACATCGGGACGTTCCTGGCGGTCGGCTTCGAGAAGATCCTGCTGCTGTACAACCCGCTGACGTATCCGACCGCCGACGTGGTCTCCACGTACCTGTACCGCACCGGCGTCGAGTCCAACAGCTTCAGCTACGCCGCCGCGATCGGACTGTTCGAGGCGGTCATCGGGCTGGTGCTGATCACCTCCGCGAACCTGCTCTCGCGCCGCACCGTGGGGACGAGCCTGTGGTGAACCTCCCGTCCTCCCGGGCCCGGCGCCCGCGGACGTCCGTCGACCAGCCGACGCGCGGCTACCGCGTCTTCCAGGGCGTCAACGGCGTCGTCCTGACCGGCGTGGTCGTCGTGACCCTCTACCCCTTCGTCAACATCATCGCCCGCTCCTTCAGCGGGGAACGGCAGATCCGCGCCGGTGAGGTGACGCTGTGGCCCAAGGGCTTCGACCTCACCACCTACCGGATCGTGTTCACGGACGACACGTTCTGGCGCGGCTACGGCAACACGGTCTTCTACACCGTCGTGTCGACCGCCGTCGCCATGGTCCTGACGACCTGTTACGCCTACGTCCTGTCCAAGAAGCACCTCAAGGGACGCGGCGCGCTCGTCGGCGTCGCCGTGTTCACCATGTTCTTCTCCGGCGGTCTCATCCCCCAGTACGTGCTGATCACCAGCCTCGGCCTGAAGAACTCGGTGTGGGCGATCGCCCTGCCCAACGCGATCAGCGTCTTCAACCTGCTGGTCATGAAGGCGTTCTTCGAGAGCCTGCCCACCGAACTGGAGGAGGCCGCCGAGATCGACGGGCTGAGCACCTACGGCATCCTGGTGCGGATCGTGCTGCCGCTGTCCAAGGCGGTCATCGCCACGATGGTCCTCTTCTACTCGGTGTCCTTCTGGAACTCCTGGTTCCAGGCCTTCCTCTACATGGACCGGGCCGATCTGATGCCGGTCACCGTCTACCTGCGCAATCTCATCGCGGGCGCCACCGGCGCCACCAACGCCGGCGCCACCACCGAACAGGGCAGCCAGGTCGCGGCGAACATCCAGGCGGTCACGATCGTGCTGACCTCGCTGCCGATCCTGTGCGTGTACCCGTTCGTCCAGCGCTACTTCGTCTCGGGCGTGATGCTCGGCGCGGTCAAGGGCTGAGCGCCACCGAAGGCTCCAACGGCTTACGGAACAAAGGAGTGTCCGTGAAGAACCAAGGAAACCTGTCGCGGCGTCAGATTCTGGCCGCCGCCGGCTCCCTCGGCCTCGTCACCCTCACCGGCTGCGGCAGCGGCGACGACGGCGGGGACACCAAGGACCTGTCGAAGAAACAGAACGGCGCGATGAAGGAGTACCGCGTCGGACAGCAGTTCACGGCGAGCAAGGCGCTGAGCTTCTCCCTCCTGCACAACAACATGCCCAACTACCCGCTCGAGCGCGGCTGGCTGTTCTGGAAGGAGCTCACCCGGCGCACCGGCATCACCCTCGACCCCACCACCGTCCCCTCCAGCGACTACGACAAGAAGCGCAGCCTGCTCATCGGCGCCGGTGACGCCCCGCTGCTGATCCCCAAGACCTACCCCGGCCAGGAGACCCCGTTCGTCTCCTCCGGGTCGGTCCTCGCGGTCAGCGACTACGTGCACCTCATGCCGAACTTCCAGGACAAGGTCAGGAAGTGGGGCCTCCAGCCCGAGATCGACTCGCTGCGCCAGTCGGACGGCAAGTACTACCTGCTGCCCGGCCTGCACGAGAAGGTCAGGTCCGCCTACTCGCTGGCGCTGCGCACCGACGTCCTCGACCGCCTCGGCCTGAGACCGCCGAACACCTGGGACGAGGTCCACGACGTCCTCAGGGCGCTCAAGGCCGAGTACCCCGACCGCTACCCGTTCTCCGACCGCTGGAGCAACCCGCCCAACTCCGCCGGCGCCCTGCTCGGCTACCTCGGCCAGGCGTACGGCGTGCGGGCCGGCTGGTCGTACCTCAACACCACCTGGGACCAGCGCAAGGGCGCGTACGTCTTCACCGGTGCCACCGACGCCTACCGCCAGGTCCTGGAGTTCCTGCACGGACTCGTCTCCGAGAAGCTGCTGGACCCCGAGAGCTTCACCCAGACCGACGACGACGCGGTGAAGAAGCTGCTCGCGCAGAAGTCCTTCGTGATCAGCGCCAACCCCCAGGAGCTGGTGCAGAACTACCGCTACAACCTCCAGCGCCAGGTGCGGGGGGCCGCGATCGACATGGTGCCGGTCCCGCTCGGACCGGCCGGGCCGGTGGTGCTGGGCGGAGCCCGCCTGGAGAACGGCCTGATGATCTCCAGCAAGGCCCTCGAGAGCGACAGCTTCGTCGCCCTGATGCAGTTCGTGGACTGGCTGTGGTACTCCGACGAGGGTCAGCGGTTCTCCAAGTGGGGTGTGCGGGACGTCACCTACACCGACTCCGGCGGCCAGTACCGGGTCAAGGACGGCATCACTCTCATGGGCTCCGACCCGGACGCCCCCAAGGACCTCCAGAAGGACTACGGCTTCTCCAACGGCGTCTTCGCCTACGGGGGCAGCTGGGCCCTGGTCTCCTCCTCCTTCGGCCCCGACGAGAAGAGGTTCCAGGACGCGATGACCCGGCGCGGGCAGCTCCCCGTCGACCCCGCCCACCCCCTGCAGTCGGTGGAGCAGGAGCAGGCCACCCTGTGGGAGACCCCGCTGCGCGACCACGTCTTCCAGAACACCCTCCGGTTCGCCCTCGGCAAGCGCCCGCTGAGCGAATGGGACGACTACGTCGCCGAGCTGCGGGCGAAGAACATGGACCGGTTCATCGACCTGCACAACAAGGCGTACGAACGGTTCAAGAAGGAGCACGGGTGATCCGCGTCCCCGCGGAGCCGGCCGGCCGACTCTCCGACGCCTGGCGGACCTGCGTCGGCACCGGCCGGACCGAACTCGCCCTGCGCCGCGATTACCAGGACTCCCTCGCCCTCCTCCAGCGCGACATCGGCTTCCGCCACATCCGCGGCCACGGCCTGTTCAGCGACGGCATGGGCGTGTACCGCCCGTACGACCACGAGGGCACCCGTCGAATCCACCACTGCTTCACCTACGTCGACCAGGTCGTCGACGCCTACCTCGCGCACGGCATCCGCCCGTTCCTCGAACTCGGGTTCATGCCCGCCGAGCTGGCCTCGGGCGGGCAGACGGTCTTCTGGTGGCGCGGCAACGTCACCCCGCCCCGCTCGCACCGGGAGTGGGCCGACCTGGTCCGCGCCACCCTCACCCACCTCGTCGACCGCCACGGCCTCGACGAGGTGCGTACCTGGCCGATCGAGGTGTGGAACGAACCCAACCTGCCCGACTTCTGGCAGGGCGCCGACGAGAAGGCCTACCACCGGCTCTACGAGGTGACCGCGCACGCCGTGAAGGAGGTGGACGCCTCCCTCCAGGTCGGCGGCCCCGCGATCTCCCCGGGCGCCGACGACTGGCTCACCCGGTTCGTGGAGTTCACCGACCGCCACGACGTACCCGTCGACTTCGTCTCCCGGCACGCCTACACCTCCGGGCCCGCCCAGCACGTCCCCTTCGGCGTCCACCAGACCCTCGCCCCCGCCGACCGCCTCCTCGAGCAGTTCGCCACCCCGGGGCGCCGGCTGCGCGACACCCGCTACGCCGGACTCCCCGTACACATCACGGAGTTCAACTCCTCGTACCGGCCCGACAACCCCGTCCACGACACGGCCTTCCACGCCGCCTACCTGGCCCCGGTGGTCGTCGCGGGCGGCGACCACGCCGACTCCTTCTCCTACTGGACGTTCAGCGACATGTTCGAGGAGGCCGGCGTCCCCACCGCCCTCTTCCACGGCGGCTTCGGCCTGCTCACCCACCGGCAGGTGCGCAAACCCACCTACCACCTGTACGCGTTCATGGCGCGGATGGGCCCGCTGCTGCTGGCGCGCGGCGACGACCACCTCGTCACCCGCCACACCGACGGCCGGGTCACCGTCCTGGCCTGGGCGCCCGTCGACCCCACCGGCATCACACCCGGCCCCGACCGGCACGTACTGCGCCTGTCCGTCCCCGTCGCCGACCGCGGCGAGGCCTTCGTCCGCCGCTCCACCGTGGACGAGGAGCACGGCAACGCCCACACCGCCTGGCGGCGCATGGGCAGCCCGCGCTCACCGGGGCGCGGACAGCTCGACGTCCTGCACGACGCCGCCGAGCCCGCCCGCAGCCACACCCGGCTGCCGCTGACCGAGGGCCGCGCCGACCTGCGCCTGACCCTGACCCGCCACGAGGTGACCCTCGTCGAACTGACCCCGCTCACCGACGAGACCCCGCCCTGGTGGGACGAGCGGCGCCTGCTCGGCCGGGAGGCGGCATGAGCACCGCACGCACCGCCGACTTCGGCACCGGCGTCCTCTCCCGCGCCGCCGCCCTCCTGCACACCCTGCTCACCGTCGAGGCCCTGCTGCTCGCCACCGCCTCACCCGGCCTCGCCGGGCTGCTGCTCCTCGGCCCCGACCCCGCCAACCTGCCCCTCGCCGCCGTCTGCCTGCTGCCGCTCGGCCCGGCCGCCTCCGCCGCCGTCCACGCCCTGCACCACCGCAGCCGCGACCTGACCGACCTGCACCCGGCCCGCGCGTACCTGCGCGGCCTGCGCCTCAACACCCGGCCCGCGCTGACGCTTTGGGCACCGCTGCTGGCCTGGCTGACCGTGATCGCGTTCACCCTCACCCACTTCTCCGTCACCGGCCTGCCCGGCTGGTGGGCCGCCCTGCTCGGCGTGATCGCGGTGACCTGCCTCCTGTGGGCCGCGCACGCCCTCGTCCTCACCTCGCTCTTCGAATTCCGCGCCCGCGACACCGCCCGTCTCGCCGCCTACTTCCTGGTCCGGCACGCCCGCGCCACCCTCGCCGCCGCCTCCCTGCTGGTGCTGACCGCGGCGTCGACGGCCCTGCTGACCGAGGCGCTGCCCGCCCTGCTCGCCGCCCCGCTGCTGCTCTCCCTGCTGCACGCCGCCCGCCCGGTGATCGCCGAGACCGAGGAGGACTTCACCGTATGAGCCACCACATCCCCTGCGGTGGCGACCACAACCCCGAGCAGTGGCCGGAGGAGGACCGGGACGACGACCACCGCCTGTTCACCCGGGCCGGCATCGACACCCTCACCGTCGGGGTCTTCTCCCGGCCCCTCACTTAACCCGCCGAGGAGAGCCACGACTTCACCGTCCTGGACCGCGTCGTCGACCGCACCGCCGCCGAGGGGCGCCGGGTCTGCCTGGCCACCGGCACGGCAGCCCTGCCGCCCTGGCCGGCCCGGAAGTACCCCGAGGTCAACCGCACCGACTTCGAGGGCCGCCGGCACCGCTACGGCCGGCGCCACAACTTCTGCCCCAGCTCCCCGGTCTGCCGCCGCCTCGCCACCGCGCTGGCCGGCCGGCTCGCCGAACGGTACGCCGGACACCCGGCGCTGCTCGCCTGACACGTCAACAGCGAGTACGGCGGCGCCTGCCACTGCGCGCTGTGCGCCGAGGCCTTCCGGGGCCGGCTGCGCGAGCGGCACGGCACCCTCGAGGCCCTGACGACGCCTGGTGGACCACCTTCCGGTCGCACCGCTGCACCGACTGGGCGCAGATCGAGCCGCCGAGCGCCCTCACCAAGCACTGGCGCGGCCCCGACCACACGGCCTTCCAGGGCCTCACCCGCGACTACCAGCGGTTCATGACCGACGCGCCGCTCGGCTGCTTCACCGCCGAGAAGGAGGCCGTCCGCGCCCACGACCCCGACACCCCGGTCACCACCAACCTCATGGGCCTGTACCGCCCGCTCGACCACCACCGCCGGGCGCCCCACCTCGACTTCGCCTCCTGGGACAGCTACCCGCCCCTCGACGCCCGTGGCCGACCCGCGCCGCGCTCGGCCACGAGCTGATGCGCGGGCTGAAGGACAGGACGGAGCCCCGTTCTGACTGATGGAGCAGACCCCGTCCACCACCGCCTGCCGCGACGTCAACCCGCTGCGCCGCCCCGGCGAACTGCGGCTCTCCACCTGGCAGGCGATCGCCCACGGCGCCGACGCCGCCCTCTGCTTCCAGACGCGCGCCTCACGCGGCGCCTGCGAGAAGTACCACGGCGCCGCCATCGGCCACGCCGGCCGCGACGACACCCGCGTCTTCCGGGAGGCCGCCGCCGTCGGCGCCGAACCGGCCGACGTCGGGGCCGTCTCCCTCGGCGCCCGCACCCCCGCGCGCACCGCCCCCTCTTCGACACGCCGCCGAACCGGTGCGTCCGACCCCCCCCACGCCACGGCCACCGACCTCCTCACCGGCAAGCGCGTCGACCGGGGCGAGCCCTTCACCCTCGACCCGCTGGGCGTGGCCGTCCCGCGCCTTCAGTAGACGGTCCGCCCGTGCGCGTCGGGCACCCCCGACTTGCGCAGGAAGTAGCTGTTGACCTGGTCGCGCCACTCCCGCGCCCCCCGGAGCTGCTCCTCGTAACGCTCCGCGACCCGAGCGTGGCGCGCCGGGTCGACGACGTCCACGAGCGAGGCCCACACCTCCCGTGCCTCCTCCACCTCCGCCGCACCCTCGAAGTGCGTGTCGTAGATGTGCTGGATCACGGTCTTCCCGCTGTGCAGGACGTGCCCGTACGGCACGTGGTGGAAGAACAGCAGCAGCTCGTCGGGGCAGGTCCGCGGCGACTCGTAGACCTGCGCCCACGGTTCGGCGTACTGCCCCGCGTAGCCCGTTCCGCTCGCCACGCTCCGGTCCACGCCGATCCCGTCCCGGTCGGCGAAGTGGTACGTCCCCCACGGGCTGTACTCGTAGCCGTCCACGCTCGGCCCGTAGTGGTGTCCCGGCTGCACCATGAAGCCCACCCCCAGCGGCGCCGTGTACTTCTCGTACGTACGCCAGGAGCCGTGCAGCAGCGAACGCACCCCGGTGACCAGCCGCCGTGGCGCGGAGGGGAAGGTGAGGGCGATCCACTCGTCGAGAACCCGGTGCGGGTCGTCGTCCGGCCGCCAGGCGAGCCGCCCGAAGGTGTACAGGTTCGCCTGGGCCAGCGGGTGGCCCGTCCAGAACGGGTCGTCGCCCACGTTGGACACCGCCACCAGCCCGCCCCGCGCCACCTCTCCCACCGACGGGCCCGCTGCGCCCCGGGGCCGGAACCGCAGCACCTCGCTCCACATCGGCCCCAGCCAGCACACGTGCCGCTGCTGACCGGTGTACTCCTGCGTCGCCTGCACCTCCACCGCCAGCCGGGTGCGGGGCATCGCCCCGAGCACCGGCGAGACCGGCTCGCGCACCTGGAAGTCCATCGGCCCGTGCTTGACCTGGAGCACCGCGTTGTCGGCGAACTCCCCGTCCAGCGGGGCGAAGTGGTCGTGGGCGGCCCTGGCCCGGTCGGTCGAGCGGTCCCGCCAGTCCTGCCGGTGGTCGTAGACGAACGCCCGCCAGTGGACCGTGCCGCCGTGCGGGGCGAGCGCCGCGGCGAGCGTGTTCGCCCCCTCCGCGTGCGAGCGGCCGTAGGCGAACGGCCCGGGCCGGCCCTCCGAGTCCGCCTTCACCACGAACCCGCCGAAGTCCGGTATCACCGCGTACACCCGGTCCGCCGCCTCCGCCCACCACCTGCGCACGCCCTCGTCCAGGGGGTCCGCCGTGGTCAGCCCGCCGAGGACGACCGGCGCGGCGAACGTGACGGACAGGTGCGTGCGGACGCCGTAGGGCCGCAACGCGTCGGCGACGGCGGCGACCTCGCCGATCCGGTCGGTCAGCAGCCGCGCCTCCGTCTCGTGCACGTTGACGTTGTTGACGGCCACGGCGTTGATCCCGCACGCCGCGAGCAGCCGTCCGTAGGCCCGCACGCGCTCCATCTCGCCGCGGGCCCGCCCCTCGCGCCAGAACAGCGACCCGCCGGCGTAACCGCGCTCCACCTGCCCCATGACCGGGTGCACGTCCACGTTGTCCCAGTGGTCGAGCATCCGCAGCGCCACCGCCGGCCGGTGCACCTCGCGCCGCCGCTCGCCGTGGAAGGCGTCCTCGCCGAGTCGCACGACGTGGAAGAGGCCGTGCAGCAGCCCGTGCGGGTTTGCCGCGCCGACGGTCGTCGTCCCGTCGCGGCGCGCGAGGACGAACCCCTCGTCGCCGAGGTCCTCCTCCCGCGTCACCTCCAGCACGAGGTCGGCCGCCTCCCGCACCACCGCCCCGCCGAACCGTCCGCAGGCCTCGGTCACCTCCGCGCGCACCGTCTCCACCAGCGGGCCCGCCCCGCGGACCGCCACCCGCCGGCTGCCGAGCGGACGGAAGGCGGCGGCCGGCAGCCAGGCGGGATCGACACCCTCGGGCAGGACGGGCACGGGCAGCGTCACGGAGTCTCCCGGGTGAGCAACTCGACTTCGACGGACGGCACTCGGTCGTGGACCAGCAGGCGGTTCCTGGCGAACGTACCCGGTGATCCCACGGTGAACGCCCGGGTCCGCCGCTCACCGGGGGAAGGCTTCCCCCGCGCGCCGGTCCCCGATCCTCCGGCCGGCGCCGTCGGAAGACCCCGGGGAGCCCCGGCCGGTCGGTGCGCGGCCGCGGGCGGCGGGGCTCGGCGGGGGCGGGACGCCCCGCACGGGCCCGGAGCACGGGCAGCTCGGCCTCGAAGGCCGCGGCGTCCGTCGCGCACGTGTCGTCGAACGGCGGCCCCCGGTGTTCGGCCGCAGGGCGACGACGGCCGGCCGTGACGCCGCCCCCGGTGTTCGGCCGCAGGGCGACGACGGCCGGCCGTGACGCCTTGCCCCCGGTGTTCCGGCCGCAGGCCGAAAGACGGTCGCCGTGACGACCGCCCGAACCCGCCGGACCGTTGCCCGCGTGCGCACCCTGACCGCGCCGGACAACGCCTCCCCGCCGCCGCGCGGCAATCGGCGGGCGGCCGGGGGACGGGGAGCGTCAAGGGCGGTGAATTGCGCCGAGCGAGGCCCATGTGACGCGTTTTCACGCCGGAAGTCCGCGGGGAACTCGCGGTGATCTCGTATTCTCGCCAGGTCTCGACTCGGACAATCCCGTGGCGAACCCTGTATTCGACCTTGCCCCCTTGTCGAGAAGTGGACTATACCTGTCGGCGATTCACGCGACCCGTACGACCCTGCTTGACCTGACCGTGGTGCCGGGGAGGATTCCGGAGCACCGCCCAGTCCTGGAGAAGGCGAGTACCTGAGCATGGGATCCACCTCCGACAACAACGGCTCCGCGGGTGTCGGCCGCCGCGATCTGATCAAACGCTCCGCAGCACTCGGCCTGACCGCGCTCCCCGCGGCGGGATTTCTGTCCGCCTGCGCCAGCAGCGGAGGCGGAGACGGCCAGGACAAGGCCGAGAGCGGTGAGAAAACCGCGAAGAACCCGCTCGGCGTCAACGACTCCGTCCCGATGGAATTCGTCCTGTTCGACGGCGGATTCGGCAAGGAGTACGCCGAGGACGCGGTGAAGGTCTACGAGAGGAACTTCCCCGAGGCCACGGTGGAGTTCTCGGCCACCCAGAAGATCCAATCGACGCTCCAGCCCCGATTCAACCAGGGCACCCCGCCCGACCTCATCGACAACTCCGGCGCCGAACAGATGGACATGGGCGTCCTCGTCGGCAAGGACCAGCTCGCCGACCTCACCCCGCTGCTGGACGCCCCCTCCTACGACGACCCGGCCAGGAAGGTCCGCGACACCCTGCGCCCCGGCATCGTCGAGATGGGCCAGTTCGACGGCGACCCGGTCTGGGTCCTGTACTACGCCTACACCGTCTACGGCGTCTGGTACTCCCGCAAGGCCCTGGACTCGCTCGACGCCGCGTATCCCGAGACCTGGGACGAGATGCTCGCCGTCTGCGAGAAGGCCAGGAAGAAGGGCATCGCGGGCTGGACGTACGCGGGCAAGTACCCGTACTACCTCCCCTTCTCCCTCTACCCCATGATCGGCAAGGTCGGCGGGCGCGAAGTCCTCGACGCCATCGACAACCTGGAGCCGAACGCCTGGAAACACCCGGCGGTGAAGACGTGTTTCGAGGCCTACTACGAGCTCTACAAGAAGGGCTACGTCCTGCGGGGCACCCCGGGCCTGGACCACATCCAGTCACAGACCGCGTGGGCCCGGGGCAAGGCCCTGTTCCTCCCCAACGGCAGCTGGGTGGAGAACGAGTCGGCGAACGTCATCCCGGAGGACTTCGGCCTCGCCGTCTCGGCGCCCACCGGCATCGACGCCTCCGACAAGCTGCCGTTCGGCACCCTCTGGGCCAGCGGCGGCGAGCCGTTCGTCGTGCCGGCCAAGGCGAAGAACGCCGCCGGGGGCATGGAGCAGCTGCGCATCATGCTCGGCGAGGCGTCCTCGAGGAACTTCACCGCCAAGGTGAAGTCGCTGACCGCGTACGACGGCGCCACCGACGGCATCACCCTGACCCCCGGCCTCGAGTCGGGTGTCGCCGCGCTGGAGAAGGCCGGCGAGAACGTGCTGAACCCCCGGCTCCAGGACTGGTACGTGCAGTTGCAGAAGGAGAAGATCGGCGTGTCCGGGCTCGGCGAGATGATGGCCGGACGCCTCACCCCGGCAGAAGCCGTCAAGAAGATCCAGGGATTCGCCGACGAGGCCGCCAAGGACACGTCGATCAAACACTACAAGCACCAGTGACCGGCGTTCCCACGGCACCGGAGTGACGATGCAGCACGGCAAGTACCGGTTCATCGCGGGGTTCCTGGCACCGCCCCTCGGACTCTACGTCCTCTTCGTGGTCTGGCCGTTCGTCCAGTCCGTCTACTACTCGTTCACCGACTGGACCGGCCTGAGTCCCGAATTCGAGATGGTCGGCCTCGACAATTACCGCAGGATGCTGGACGACGAGATCTTCTGGAAGTCCTTGCAGCACAGTCTTGCATTCGCGGTCCTGCTGCCCGTGGTGACGATCGGGCTGGCGTTGTTCCTCGCCTTCATGATCAATGCCGGTGGGCGCGGACGGAAGGGCGGACCGGTGGTTTCCGGCGTCCGGGGCTCCTCCTTCTACAAGATCGTGTATTTCTTCCCGCAGGTGTTGTCCGTCGCGATCGTCGCGTTGTTGTTCGCCTTCGCCTTCAACCCCGACAGCGGCGCCGTCAACTCCCTGCTGCGCGGCATCGGTGCGGACGGCGTCCAGCCGTTGTGGCTCGGCGATCCGGACCTCGCGCTGTGGTGCGTGATGGCGGTGCTCGTGTGGTCCACGGTCGGCTTCTTCGTGGTGCTGTTCTCCGCCGGGATGGCCACCGTCCCGGTGGACCTCTACGAGGCCGCGCTGCTCGACGGCGCGGGCCGGGCCACCACGTTCTTCCGCGTCACCCTGCCGCTGCTGTGGGACACCGTGCAGTCCGGCTGGGTCTATCTCGGCATCCTCGCGCTCGGCGCCGAGTCGTTCGCGGTCGTCCAGATCATGACGACCGGCCCCGGCGGTCCCGACTACTCGACCACCGTCATGGTCCTGTACGTCTACCAGAAGGCGTTCCGTGACGGTCAGGCCGCCTACGCCACCACCATCGGCGTCGCCCTGCTCGTCGTGACGCTGGCCTTCGCCGCGGTCGTCATGCGACTCGGGCGGCGCGAGCGGCTGGAGTACTGACATGACGACGACCCAGGACCCCGCGCTCCCGCCGGCCGAGCCCGGCGCGCCCGTCACGAAGACCGCGGCACCGCCCGCGGGCGGGCAGCAGTCGTCGAGGAGAACCGAGGGAGGCGTCCTGAACGCCTTCTCGCACGGCATCCTCGTCCTCTGGGCGGTGATGGTGGTGCTGCCGCTGGTGTGGGCGGTGATGACCTCCTTCAAGGACGACCGCTCCATCTTCGGCTCGCCCTGGTCGCTGCCGGAGCGGCTGCGCTTCGACAACTGGGCCCGGGCCTGGACCGAGGCCGAGATGGGCGACTACTTCCTGAACATCGTGCTGGTGGTGGGCGGTTCGCTCGTCGGCACGCTCGTCCTCGGGTCGATGGCGGCCTACGTCCTCGCCCGCTTCGACTTCCCGGGCAACCGCTTCGTCTACTACCTGTTCGTCGGCGGCATGAGCTTCCCGATCATGCTCGCGCTGGTCCCGCTGTTCTACGTCGTGAACACCATGGGGCTGCTGAACACGATCCACGGCCTGATCCTCGTCTACATCGCGTACTCGCTGCCGTTCACCGTGTTCTTCCTGACGGCGTTCTTCCGCACGCTGCCCACCTCGGTCGCCGAGGCGGCGTTCGTCGACGGGGCCTCGCACAGCCGGACGTTCTTCCAGATCATGCTGCCCATGGCCAGGCCCGGCCTGATCAGCGTGGGCATCTTCAACTTCCTCGGCCAGTGGAACCAGTACATGCTGCCCACGGTCCTCAACACCGACCCCGACCAGCGGGTCCTCACCCAGGGGCTCGTCCAGCTCGCCGTCAGCCAGGGGTACAGGGGAGACTGGTCGGGTCTGTTCGCGGGCCTGGTCATGGCCATGCTGCCGGTTCTGGCGGCGTACATCGTCTTCCAGCGGCAGGTGGTGCAGGGCCTGACCGCCGGGGCGCTGAAGTAGCGCTGCGCAGCCGTCCGACCGCGCGCCGTTCCCGCCTGCGGGAGCGGCGCGCGGTGCTGTGTGCAACCCCGTGGAAACTGTTCAACCTCTTGACGGGAGGCAACCCGAACAGCTCAGCTTAGAGTTCACTAGTTGGACATAGACGGGGCCTCATCGCAGCGGTCCCGCGCGCAGGAGGTCGTCGTGGAGACTCCGGGGTCGCAGTCGTCACTGCACCGAGCCAACCTCGAACGGGTCGTACGGGCCGTACGCCTGGCCGGGTCCCTCACGCAGGCGGAGATCGCCCGGACGACCGGTCTGTCGGCGGCGACCGTCTCCAATATCGTTCGCGAGCTGAAGGATGGCGGGACCGTCGAGGTCACCCCCACCTCGGCCGGCGGACGCAGGGCCCGCAGCGTCTCGCTGAGCGGGGACGCGGGCATCGTCATCGGGGTCGACTTCGGCCACACCCACCTCCGGGTGGCCATCGGCAACCTCGCCCACCAGGTGCTGGCGGAGGAGTCCGAGCCACTGGACGTGGACGCCTCCTCGACCCAGGGCTTCGACCGGGCCGAACACCTGGTCAGCCGTCTGATCGAGGCCACCGGTGTGGACCGTTCGAAGATCGCCGGAGTGGGTCTGGGCGTCCCCGGCCCGATCGACGTCGAGTCCGGCACGCTCGGCTCGTCGGCCATCCTGCCCGGCTGGATCGGGACCAGGCCCGCCGAGGAGCTGCGCGGGCGGCTCGGCGTGCCCGTCCACGTGGACAACGACGCCAACCTCGGCGCCCTCGGCGAGATGGTCTGGGGCAGTGGCAGGGGCGTACGTGATCTTGCTTACATCAAGGTCGCGAGCGGTGTCGGCGCCGGTCTGGTGATCGAGGGGAAAATCTACCGAGGCCCCGGCGGGACGGCAGGAGAAATCGGACATATTACACTTGATGAATCCGGCCCCGTCTGCCGCTGCGGAAACCGGGGCTGCCTGGAGACCTTCGCGGCCGCGCGCTACGTGCTGCCGCTCCTCCAGTCCAGCCACGGCACGGACCTGACGATGGAAGGCGTCGTGCGGCTGGCGCGGGACGGAGACCCGGGCTGTCGTCGGGTGATCGCCGACGTCGGCCGCCACATCGGCAGTGGAGTCGCCAATCTCTGCAACCTGCTGAACCCGAGCCGGGTGGTCCTCGGCGGTGATCTCGCCGAGGCCGGTGAGCTGGTGCTCGGGCCGATCAGAGAGTCCGTCGGCCGCTATGCGATCCCGAGTGCGGCTCGGCAGTTGTCCGTTCTCCCCGGGGCGCTCGGAGGTCGTGCGGAGGTGCTCGGAGCACTCGCTCTCGCACTCAGCGAGATGGGTGATTCGACACTTTTGGACGGCACCCTGGCGACCATGGCGCCCGCCTTCACTTAGAGAACGAATGACGCCGTTGCCATCTCGTTAAGTATTTACTTCTTGACGTCGCACGTGTGGCCGAGTTGACTTCCAGCCACCTCGGCCGCAGCGTTGCGGCCCTGTCAGGGAGGCACACCCCAAATGAACGCAACGATGCGTAGAGTCGTGATCGGCGCCACCGCCGTCTCCATGGCGCTGTCGATTGCCGCGTGCGGCAAGGCGGGCGACGACGACTCCGGCAGCAGCGGCTCCGACGACAAGTCGATCGGCCTGCTGCTCCCCGACAGCGTCACGGCGCGCTACGAGAAGTTCGACAAGCCGCTGTTCGAGGCCAAGGTCAAGGAGCTCTGCTCCGACTGCGACGTCCAGTACGCGAACGCCGCCGCCGATCCGGCCAAGCAGGCCCAGCAGGTCAGCAGCATGGTCACCAAGGGCGTCAAGGTCATCGTGATCTCCGCCCAGGACTCCGCCGCGATCAAGTCCTCCATCCAGTCCGCGGTGAACAAGGGCGTCAAGGTCGTCGCGTACGACCGCCTCGCGCAGGGCCCGGTCAGCGCCTACGTCTCCTTCGACAACGTCAAGGTCGGCGAGCTCCAGGGCCAGGCCCTGATCGACGCCCTCGGCGCCAAGGCGACCCCCGCGTCGAAGGTCGTCATGATCAACGGTGACGACGCCGACCCGAACGCCGCGCAGTTCAAGGAAGGTGCCCACAAGGCCCTCGACGGCAAGGTGACCATCGCCTACGAGCAGTCCGGCCTGTGGAAGGACACCGTCGCCGCGCAGAAGATGTCCGCCGCGATCACCCAGCTGGGCGCGAAGAACATCGCGGGCGTCTACGCCGCCAACGACGGCATGGCCGGTGGCATCGCCAACACCCTCAAGGGCGCCAAGATCAGCGGCATCCCGCTGACCGGGCAGGACGCCGAGCTCGCGGCCATCCAGCGCATCGTCGCCGGCACCCAGTCCGCCACCGTCTACAAGGCGTTCAAGCCGGAGGCCGACGCCGCCGCCCAGCTCGCGGTCAACCTGCTGGAGGGCAAGGACATCAAGTCCCTCGCCACCCAGACCCTGACCAGCGGCTCCGGCGACAAGGTGCCCTCCCAGCTGCTGACCCCGGTGTCGGTCACCAAGGCCAACATCAAGGACACGGTCCTCAAGGACAAGGTGTACACGGTCCAGGAGATCTGCACCCCCGAGTACGCCGCCGCCTGCAAGGCCGCCGGCCTGCAGTAGTCGCGCGCACACCGTGCACCCGGCTCGAGTCCCGCCACGGGACTCGGGCCCCTGACCGCGAAGCGGTCCCGCGAGACCCCGCCGACGCCTGCCCCACCTTCACACCCCGCTGCCGGGGCGGGCGTCGGACGGAGCCGTCGCCCACCGCGACGGACTCGCCCGTGTTCACCTTGTAAACCCCGTGCGCACCGCCGCCGTCCGGCCGCGTTCGCGCACACCCTTCCGCGCCTGTCCCACAGCGCGGCATCCCCGCCGGTCAGGCGGCGAAGGAGATGGTTCACGTGTCCGCTACGCCCGTGCTGGCGTTGCGCGGAGTCTCCAAGCGATTCGGTGCGGTCCAGGCACTCACCGATGTCGAGCTGGAGGTCCACGCCGGAGAAGTCGTCGCCCTGGTCGGCGACAACGGCGCAGGGAAGTCGACCCTGGTCAAGACGATCGCCGGTGTCCACCCGATCGACGAGGGCGTCATCGAGTGGGAGGGCAGGCCGGTCAGCATCACCAAGCCGCACGACGCCCAGGGACTCGGCGTCGCGACGGTCTACCAGGACCTCGCGCTGTGCGACAACCTCGACGTGGTCGGCAACCTCTACCTCGGGCGCGAGCTGCTGCACCGGGGCGTCATCGACGAGGTGACGATGGAGAAGAACGCCCGCGAGCTGCTGTCCACGCTCTCCATCCGCATCCCGAGCGTGCGCATCCCGATCGCGAGCCTCTCCGGCGGTCAGCGCCAGGTCGTCGCCATCGCCCGCGCCCTGATCGGCGACCCCAAGGTCGTCATCCTCGACGAGCCCACCGCGGCCCTCGGCGTCGAGCAGACCGCGCAGGTCCTCGACCTGGTGGAGCGGCTGCGCGAGCGCGACCTCGGCGTCATCCTCATCAGCCACAACATGGCCGACGTCAAGGCGGTCGCGGACACCGTGGCCGTCCTGCGCCTGGGCAAGAACAACGGCTCCTTCCCCGTGAAGGACACCAGCCACGAAGAGATCATCGCCGCGATCACGGGTGCCACGGACAACGCCGTCACCCGTCGTGCGGGGCGTCGCACCGCGGAGGCGGCAAAGTGAGCGACACGTCCAAGACCGTGAAGAGCGACAAGAGCGCGGCCGGGAAGGTCGACAAGACCGAGGGTGTGGTGGAGGAGCAGGCCACCGTCGCTCCCGCCGACGACCCCACGGCCGCCCCGGTCCCCGTCCTCGACCCGCGCCTGCTGGTGCGCGAAGAGGGACTCAAGGGCTACGTCACCGAGTTCAAGCGCAAGATCAAGGGCGGTGAGCTGGGCTCGCTGCCGGTGTTCATCGGCCTCATCGTCATCTGGACGATCTTCCAGCTCCAGAACGACCGCTTCCTGAGCGCCGACAACCTCTCGAACATCAGCTACTACCTGTCGGCCACCGGCATGCTCGCCATCGGCCTGGTGTTCGTGCTGCTGCTCGGCGAGATCGACCTGTCCGTCGGGTCCGTCAGCGGTCTGGCGTCGACCCTGTTCGCCGTGTTCGTGGTGGACCACACCATGAACCCGTGGCTCTCGCTGACCCTGGCGGTCATCACCGGCATCGCCATCGGCGCACTGCACGGATGGTTCTTCGCCAAGATCGGCGTACCGGCGTTCGTCGTCACCCTGGCCGGCTTCCTCGGCTGGAACGGTCTCATGCTGTGGCTGCTGGGCTCCAGCGGCACCATCAACATCCCGTCGGACTCCGGCCCGGTCCACCTGCTCGGCCAGAACTCCTTCTTCATGGACCAGGCCATCATCGGGGCGTACCTGCTGGCCGGCCTGGGCGTCGTGCTGACCCTCGTCGGCAACTTCGGCGAGCAACGCCGCCGCCGGTCCGCGGGCGTGCCGTTCCGGCCGACCAGCGAGATCCTGCTGCGGGTCGGTGCGCTGGCCGTCGTGTCCTTCGCCGCCGCGGTGGTGCTGAACAACTCCGCCGGCGTCTCCAACGCGCTGGTGATCTTCCTCGCCGCGCTGGTGATCGTCGACTTCGTGCTCCGTCGTACGACGTACGGCCGCAAGGTGTTCGCGGTCGGCGGCGGCATCGAGGCGGCCCGCCGTGCCGGTATCAACGTGCCGATGATCCGCATCACCGTGTTCGCCATCTCCGGTGGCTTCGCGGCGGTCGGCGGTATGTTCTTCGCCGGTCAGACCGCGAGCGCCACGCTCAGCGCCGGTGGCGGCAACACCCTCATGCTCGCCATCGCGGCGGCCGTCATCGGCGGTACGAGCCTCTTCGGCGGCCGGGGCACCGTGTGGTCCGCCCTCCTCGGCATGCTCGTCATCCAGTCGATCCAGACCGGCCTGGACCTGCTGAACATGAACACCTCGATCCAGTACATGATCACCGGTGGTGTCCTGCTCGGCGCGGTCGTCATCGACTCCGTCTCCCGCAAGAGCCAGAAGGCCGCCGGCCGCGGATAAGAGTTCGAACGAAAGGGGCGCCCGGCTCGCGGCGCGGTGCGTTCGCGGGTGAGGCACCGTCGTGGCGCGTCCCGCCCACGCGGCCGAGCCGCACGTCGAGACGGCCCCGCGCCCCTCGGGCGTCCCCGCTGTGCCCGGTACCGGACAGGTGCCGGGCACAGCCGTGTCATAGGTGACCGCCATCCTGGGTACGGCCGATCCGTGACGTACGACGCACGGGCCGGGCACTGGGCGCCGGGGCGGAACATTAGACTCGACTGGCCCGGCAACAGCTCGATCAGCTCTACTGCAAGGAGGCACGGGTGCCGCTGCTGACCCGCATCAGGGGACCGCGCGATCTGGACCGGCTCAGCCTGGAGGAGCTCGGCCGGCTGGCAGGGGAGATCCGGACCTTCCTGGTCGACGCCGTCTCCAAGACCGGCGGCCACCTCGGCCCCAACCTCGGCGTGGTCGAGCTCACCATCGCCCTGCACCGGGTCTTCGAGTCCCCCAAGGACAAGATCCTGTGGGACACGGGCCACCAGTCCTACGTGCACAAGCTGCTCACCGGCCGGCAGGACTTCTCCAAGCTCAAGATGAAGGGCGGCCTGTCCGGGTACCCCTCGCAGGCCGAGTCCGAGCACGACGTCATCGAGAACAGCCACGCCTCCACGGTGCTGGGCTGGGCCGACGGCATCGCCAAGGCCAACGAGCTCCTCGAACGCGACAGCCACGTCGTCGCCGTCATCGGCGACGGCGCGCTGACCGGCGGCATGGCCTGGGAGGCGCTCAACAACATCGCCGAGGCCAAGGACCGCCCGCTCGTCATCGTCGTCAACGACAACGAGCGCTCCTACGCGCCGACCATCGGCGGCCTCGCCAACCACCTCGCCACGCTGCGCACGACCGACGGCTACGAGCGTTTCCTCGCCCGCACCAAGGAGATCCTCGACCGCACGCCGGTCGTCGGCAAGCCGCTCTTCGACACCCTGCACGGCGCCAAGAAGGGCCTGAAGGACTTCATCGCCCCGCAGGGCATGTTCGAGGACCTCGGCCTGAAGTACGTCGGCCCCATCGACGGACACGACATCGAGGCCCTGGAGTCCGCGCTGGCCCGCGCCAAGCGCTTCGGCGGGCCCGTCATCGTGCACTGCCTCACCGAGAAGGGCCGCGGCTACCAGCCCGCCCTCCAGGACGAGGCCGACCGCTTCCACGCCGTCGGCAAGATCCACCCCGACACCGGACTGCCGATCTCCTCCTCCGGCGCCGACTGGACCTCCGTCTTCGGTGACGAGATGGTCCGGCTCGGCGAGGAGCGCGAGGACGTCGTCGCCATCACCGCCGCCATGCTCCAGCCGGTGGGCCTCGACAAGTTCGCCAAGCGGTTCCCCGATCGGGTGTACGACGTCGGCATCGCCGAGCAGCACGGCGCGGTGTCCGCGGCCGGACTCGCCCACGCGGGCGTACACCCCGTCTTCGCCGTGTACGCCACCTTCCTCAACCGCGCCTTCGACCAGGTCCTGATGGATGTGGCCCTGCACCGGTGCGGGGTGACGTTCGTGCTGGACCGGGCCGGCGTCACCGGCACCGACGGCGCCTCCCACAACGGCATGTGGGACATGTCGATCCTCCAGGTCGTACCGGGCCTCAGGCTGGCCGCCCCGCGCGACGCCGACCAGGTCCGCGCGCAGCTGCGCGAGGCCGTCGCGGTCGACGACGCACCGACCGTCGTCCGCTTCTCCAAGGGCGCCGTCGGCCCCGCCGTACCCGCCGTGGGACGGGTCGGCGGCATGGACGTGCTGCGCGAGCCCGGCACTGACCGGCCCGACGTGCTGCTGGTCTCGGTGGGCGCGCTGGCGCCCATGTGCCTGGAGATCGCCGACCTGCTCGACCGGCAGGGCATCACGACGACCGTCGTCGACCCGCGCTGGGTCAAGCCCGTCGACGAGGCCATGGCCCCGCTCGCCGAGCGGCACCGCGTCGTCGTCACCGTCGAGGACAACTCGCGGGTCGGCGGCGTCGGGTCGGCGATCGCGCAGGCCCTGCGCGACGCGGGCGTCGACGTCCCGCTGCGCGACTTCGGCATCCCGCCGCGCTTCCTCGACCACGCCTCCCGCGCCGAGGTGATGGCCGAGATCGGCCTGACCGCCCCCGACATCGCCCGGCAGGTCACCGGCCTGGTGTCCAGGCTCGACGGCAGGTACGGCGGCGCGGCGGCCGAGGCCGACCCGGTGGAGACCGCCCGCGACTGACATGCCCGAACGGGCCGGTTGTGCCACCGTGAAGAGTGGCGCGACCGGCCCGTTCGCGTGAAGACGCCCGCGCCGGGGCATACGCACTACGCCCCCTCTCGATCATGTCGAGGACGACACAGCGTGGGAGGTAAGCCCGTGAGCAACACCCTCTTCCGGACGAAAAAGGTCGAGCAGTCCATCCTCGACACCGAGGAGCCAGAGCACGCGCTCAAGAAGTCCTTGTCCGCGCTGGACCTGACCGTCTTCGGCGTCGGCGTCATCATCGGCACCGGCATCTTCGTCCTCACCGGCACGGTGGCCAAGAACAACGCCGGCCCCGCCGTCGCCCTGGCCTTCGTCGTCGCCGGCGTCGTCTGCGCGCTCGCCGCGCTCTGTTACGCCGAGTTCGCCTCGACCGTCCCGGTCGCCGGATCGGCGTACACCTTCTCCTACGCCTCCCTCGGGGAACTGCCCGCCTGGATCATCGGCTGGGACCTGGTGCTGGAGTTCGCGCTGGGCACGGCGGTGGTGGCCGTCGGCTGGTCCGGCTACGTCGCCTCCCTGATGGACAACGCGGGCTGGCATCTGCCGGACGCGCTCGGCACCCGGGACGGGGCCGACGGCTTCGGCTTCGACATCCTCGCCGCCGCGCTCGTCCTGGTGCTCACCGTCATCCTCGTCCTCGGCACGAAGCTCTCCGCGCGGGTGACCTCGCTCGTGGTCGCGATCAAGGTGACCGTCGTGCTCACCGTGATCATCGCGGGCGCCTTCCTCATCAAGGGCGACAACTACGACCCGTTCGTCCCGAAGGCGCAGCCGGTGCCGGCGGGCGACAGCCTGCAGTCGCCGCTCATCCAGCTGATGTTCGGCTGGGCGCCGTCCAACTTCGGCGTGATGGGCATCTTCACCGCCGCCTCCGTCGTCTTCTTCGCCTTCATCGGCTTCGACGTCGTGGCCACCGCCGCCGAGGAGACCAGGAACCCGCAGCGGGACATGCCCCGCGGCATCATCGGGTCCCTGGTGATCTGCACCACCCTGTACGTCGCCGTGTCCATCGTGGTGACCGGCATGCAGCACTACAGCGACCTGTCCATCACCGCGCCGCTCGCCGACGCCTTCAAGGCGACCGGGCACCCGTGGTTCGCGGGCTTCATCAGCTTCGGCGCCGCCGTCGGCCTGACGACGGTCTGCATGATCCTGCTCCTCGGCCAGACCCGTGTCTTCTTCGCGATGAGCCGCGACGGCCTGCTGCCCCGGTTCTTCTCGCAGGTCCACCCCCGGTTCAAGACCCCGCACCGGCCGACCATCCTGCTCGGTGTGCTCATCGCGATCCTCGCCGGCTTCACCCCGCTGAGCGAACTCGCCGAGCTGGTGAACATCGGCACGCTGTTCGCTTTCGTGGTCGTCGCGATCGGCGTGATCATCCTGCGCCGGACCCGTCCCGACCTGCACCGGGCCTTCCGCACCCCCTGGGTGCCGGTGATCCCGATCCTGTCGGTGGCCGCGTCGCTGTGGCTGATGATCAACCTGCCCGCCGAGACATGGCTGCGGTTCGCCGTCTGGATGGCGGTCGGCATCGTCGTCTACTTCGCGTACGGACGCTCCCACAGCCGCCTGGGACGCGGCGCGAGGGCCACGGCCGAGCGGGGGACCGGGCCCAACGCCGGCGACGGCCGGTGACGCGCGGCGGGGTCAGCGCCGTACGGTGCGCGGCCCCGCCACCTCCGCGCCCAGCTCCGTCACCCGACGCCGCAGCTCCCGGTCGGCCGTGACGACCAGCCGGGGGCGGTCACCCGCCCGGGCGACCAGCTCGACGATGTGATCGTCCCCGCTGCCCGGCGCCGCCTCGACCCGCACACCGGGGACTCCCTCGACCCCGCGCGCGGCCCCCTCGACGACCAGCACGATCTCCGTGTCCCCGGCATGCCCCGGCACCCCGTCCGCCGCAAGCCGGTCCCGCAGCCGCTCCGCTGCTCCCCGTCGGTCCCGCCACCACCCGTCGGGCACCGACCCGACGACGTTCGCGCCGTCGACGATCACGAGCGGAGTGCTGTTGCCCTCGTCCATGCGGCCCAGGGTCCCACGCGCCGGACGGGGCGCGCGGGGCGCGTCCGGGGAGCGCCCCCCGCCGGACCGCCGACGTGCCGCCCACCCGGACGGCCCCGGCCGGGAAGGTGCATTGTGTTCGCCCCTCGAAAAGTGATCACATGTTCCCCGTACGACAGTTCGATCACTCGGTCGGAGTATCCCGGCGGGACCGATCTCCGTCCGATCACTCCGGTCGGACCACTCCGGCCGGATCCCCCCGGCCCCTCAGAGAGAGCGAGCAACGCATGGCAGTGGGACGAAGAGTGTTCCTCGGGGCCTTCACCGCGGGGGCCGTCACCGTCGCGGCCGGTTCGGAGGCGGCCGCGGCAGGCGAGGCCACCGACTACGCCGCTCCGGCCAACTTCTGGAGCACCTCGACGACCGCGTACACCGTGGCCATCAACTGCGCGGCCACCTCGGGTACGGCCTCGGCGCTGAACGTGACGTCGAAGAACCCCGCCACCTCGGCGATGAACCTGGCCGGCGCGGAGCTCGCGCGCGGCACCCTGAAGATCTCCCACAACGGATACGCCGACGGCTCGGACACCGACGCCTCCGGCCTCTCGATCGACCTCAGGACGGCGGGCACCGCGGCCCAGGGCATCTTCGTCACCGCGAGCCCGGAGCCCACCAAGGGCGCCCTCATCGTGCTGCGCAACAACCCGGGGCTGGACGACTTCGTCGTCAAGGGCTCGGGCCGCACCGGCATCGGCGTCTCGCGGGGCGACAAGCCCCTCGCCCAGCTCCACGTGGTCCAGCGGTCCGACGCCCCGGCCGCGCTGCTCCTCGAGGGTGCGTGCCGGCTCGCGGACGTCGAGACCGAGCCGACCAACGAGCCCGCCGACCGCGGCGGCGGCTCCCTCTTCGCCAAGGACGGCGCCCTCTACTGGAAGGGCGCCGGCGGCGAGCCCCGACTCGTCGCTCCGGCGTAGGGGAGGACGACGTGGAACTGACCCCCGAACAGCTCGTCGCCGAGTTCCAGGACGCCGTCATGGAGCTGTACTTCGCCCGTAAGCGCATGGTCGCCCTGGAGGCGGAGAACGCCGAGCTGAGGGCGCGGCTCGAAGCGGCGGAGCAGAAGGCCGACGCCGGAACCGCCACATGAGAGGAGGGCCTCCGCCGAACGGCGGAGGCCCTCCTCAGGCACCTGCGATCGTCACGCCGGAACGGACGCCACGCCCGGTGCCAGGAACTTCTTGCCGTTCACCCGCTCGCTGACGCCCTCGCGGTCCAGGTACGGCGTGATGCCGCCCAGGTGGAAGGGCCAGCCGGCGCCGGTGATCAGGCAGAGGTCGATGTCCTGGGCCTCGGCGACGACGCCCTCGTCGAGCATCAGCCCGATCTCCTGCGCCACCGCCTCCAGGACACGCGCCCGCACCTGCTCCTCGGTCAGGACGCTGTCGCCCTGCTTCAGCAGCGCGGCGACCTCCGGGTCCAGCTCGGGCTTGCCGCTGTCGTAGACGTAGAAGCCGCGCTTGCCCGCCTCGACGACCGCCTTGAGGTTCGGGGAGACCGTGAAGCGGTCCGGGAAGGCCCGGTTGAGGGTCTCCGAGACGTGCAGGCCGATCGCCGGGCCGACGAGCTCCAGCAGGACCAGCGGGGACATCGGCAGGCCGAGCGGCTCGACGCCCTTCTCCGCGACCTCGACCGGGGTGCCCTCGTCGATGACGTTCTGCACCTCGCCCATGAAGCGGGTCAGGATGCGGTTCACGACGAACGCCGGGGCGTCCTTGACCAGGACCGCCGTCTTCTTCAGCTTCTTGGCGACGGCGAACGCCGTGGCCAGCGAGGCGTCGTCGGTCTTCTCGCCGCGGACGATCTCCAGCAGCGGCAGCACGGCGACCGGGTTGAAGAAGTGGAAGCCCACGACCCGCTCGGGGTGCTGGAGCTTCGACGCCATCTCCGACACCGACAGCGAGGAGGTGTTGGTGGCGAGGATCGCGTGCGCCGGGGCGACCGCCTCGACCTCGGCGAACACCTGCTGCTTGACGCCGATCTCCTCGAACACGGCCTCGATGATGAAGTCCGCGTCCGCGAAGCCCTCGGCCTTGTCCAGGACACCGGTCACCAGCGCCTTCAGGCGGTTGGCCTTGTCCTGGTTGATCCGGCCCTTGCCGAGCAGCTTGTCGATCTCGGCGTGGACGTAGCCCACACCCTTGTCGACGCGCTCCTGGTCGATGTCGGTCAGCACGACCGGCACCTCCAGGCGGCGCAGGAAGAGCAGGGCGAGCTGCGAGGCCATCAGGCCCGCGCCGACCACGCCGACCTTGGTGACGGGGCGCGCCAGCGACTTGTCCGGAGCGCCCGCCGGGCGCTTGCCGCGCTTCTGGACGAGGTTGAACGCGTAGATGCCCGCGCGCAGCTCGCCACCCATGATCAGGTCGGCGAGGGCCGTGTCCTCGGCGTCGTAGCCCTGCTGGAGGTCGCCGTTCCTGGCGGCGGCGATGATGTCCAGGGCGCGGTAGGCGGCCGGAGCGGCCCCGTGCACCTTGCTGTCCGCGAGGGAACGGCCCCTGGCGACGGCCTGGTCCCAGGCCTCGCCGCGGTCGATCGCCGGGCGCTCGACGACGATCTCGCCCTTGAGGACGGACGCCGTCCACAGCAGCGACTGCTCGAGGAAGTCCGCACCCTCGAAGAGCGCGTCGGCGATCCCGAGCTCGTAGACCTGCCGGCCCTTGAGCTGCTTGTTCTGGTTGAGGCTGTTCTCGATGATCACCGAGACGGCCTTCTCCGCGCCGATCAGGTTCGGCAGCAGCGTGCAGCCGCCCCAGCCGGGGACCAGGCCGAGGAAGACCTCGGGGAGGGAGAACGCCGGCAGGGCCGCGGACACCGTGCGGTAGGTGCAGTGCAGACCGACCTCGACGCCACCGCCCATCGCGGCGCCGTTGTAGTACGCGAAGGTCGGCACGCCGAGGCCCGCGAGGCGCTTGAAGACCTCGTGGCCGCCCTTGCCGATGGCGAGCGCGTGGTCGTACTCCTTCAGCAGTTCGACGCCCTTGAGGTCGGCGCCGACGGCGAAGATGAACGGCTTGCCGGTGACACCGGCGCCGACGATCTCACCGGCCGCGGCCTCCGCCTCGACCTGGTCGATGGCGGTGTTGAGGTTCGCCAGCGACTGCGGGCCGAAGGTGGTCGGCTTGGTGTGGTCGAAGCCGTTGTCCAGCGTGATCAGGGCGAAGCGCCCGGCGCCGAAGGGCAGGTCCAGGTGACGTACGTGCGCCTGGGTGACGACCTCGTCCGGGAACAGCTCGGCCGCACCCTTCAGCAGCTCAGCGGTGGTGCTCACTTGTCCCCCTCGAAGTGCGGGTTCTCCCAGATGACCGTCGCGCCCATGCCGAAGCCGACGCACATGGTGGTCAGGCCGTAGCGGACGGTCGGCTGCTCCTCGAACTGGCGGGCCAGCTGCGTCATCAGACGGACACCGGAGGAGGCCAGCGGGTGGCCGAAGGCGATGGCGCCGCCGTACTGGTTGACGCGCTCGTCGTCGTCGGCGATGCCGTAGTGGTCGAGGAAGGCCAGGACCTGGACGGCGAAGGCCTCGTTGATCTCGAACAGGCCGATGTCGGAGATGGACAGGCCCGCCTGGGCCAGGGCCTTCTCCGTGGCCGGGATCGGGCCGTAGCCCATGACCTCCGGCTCCACGCCGGCGAAGGCGTAGGAGACCAGGCGCATCTTGACCGGCAGGCCGTTCTCGCGGGCGAAGTCCTCGGACGCGATGAGGGAGGCCGTGGCGCCGTCGTTGAGACCGGCCGCGTTGCCGGCGGTGACCCGGCCGTGCACGCGGAAGGGGGTCTTCAGACCGGAGAGGTTCTCCAGGGTGGTGCCGGGGCGCATCGGCTCGTCGGCGGTGACCAGGCCCCAGCCCGTCTCACCGGCCTCCGGGTTGGTGCGGCGCACCGAGATCGGCACCAGGTCGGCCTGGATCTTGCCGTTGGCGTACGCCTTGGCGGCCTTCTCCTGGGAGCGCACGGCGTACTCGTCCGCGCGCAGCTTGGTGATCTGCGGATAGCGGTCGTGCAGGTTCTCGGCGGTCATGCCCATGAACAGGGCGGACTCGTCGACCAGCTTCTCGCTGACGAACCGCGGGTTCGGGTCGACGCCCTCGCCCATCGGGTGGCGGCCCATGTGCTCCACACCGCCGGCGACGGCGATGTCGTAGGCGCCGAAGGCGACGGAGCCGGCGACCGTGGTGACGGCGGTCAGGGCACCGGCGCACATGCGGTCGATGGAGTAGCCGGGGACCGACTGGGGGAGACCGGCGAGGATCCCGGCAGTGCGGCCGATGGTCAGGCCCTGGTCACCGATCTGCGTGGTCGCGGCGATGGCGACCTCGTCGATCTTCTTCGGGTCGAGCCCGGGGTTGCGGCGCAGCAGCTCCCGGATCGCCTTCACGACGAGGTCGTCGGCGCGGGTCTCGTGGTAGATGCCCTTCGGGCCCGCCTTGCCGAACGGGGTACGGACGCCGTCTACGAAGACGACGTCCCTGACGGTACGAGGCACGATGGCTCTCCTCCAGGGTGCGGGATGGCACTGCTGCGATGCGCTGAGCGCGCGCTCAGAACCCATGCTACTTATCGGTAACGTAGCTGCCCAGTCCCGGAGGGCCAAGCGGTGAAGGTCACATCGCCGGCGGTGCCGTCGAGCCGCGGGGCGTGAGGACCGGCGTGGGCACCGGATGCGACCCCGGGTCCTGCCCGGTGAGCACCCCGAACAGCGTCCGGGCCGCCTCCGCGCCGAACCCGTGCACGTCGTGGCTCATGGCCGACAACGGCGGATGGGTGAGCCGGCACAGCTGCGAGTCGTCCCAGGCCAGCAGCGACACGTCACGCGGCACGGCCAGCCCCATCTCCGCCGCCACCGACAGACCGGCCACCGCCATGATGTCGTTGTCGTAGACGATCGCCGTCGGCCGGTCGGGCGGGGCGGCGGTCAGCATCGAGCGGGTGGCCCGGGCGCCGGCCTCCCCGGAGTAGTCGGTGGCGACCTGCCAGGCCCCGGCCAGCCCCACCGCACGGGCCGCCTCGTCGAAGGCGGCCGTCCGGATGACGGTGTGCCCGAGGGCCGCCGCCCCGCCCACCCGGGCGATCCTCCGGTGCCCGAGCGCCGCGAGATAGCGCACGGCCTGGGTCACGGCCGTCGCGTCATCGGTCCACACCGACGTCAGGCTCCCGGTCAGCGAGGGGTGCCCGACGGCGACCACCGGCATCCCGAGCCGCTCGACCGCCGCCACCCGGGGGTCGTCCGCCCGGAAGTCCACCAGGATCGACGCACCGACCTGGCGGCCCCGCCACCACGACTCCTGGACGCCGACCTCTTCCTCGGGGCTGCGCACCAGCCGCAGCAGCAGGGAGCAGGAGTGTTCGGTCAGCACGCTCTCCACCCCGGAGACGAACTCCATGTAGAACGGCTCCAGACCCAACATCCGCGCCGGCCGGCAGATCGCGAGCCCCACCACGTCCACCCGCGAACTCGACAGCGACCGCGCGGTCAGGTTCGGTTCCCAGCCCAGCTCCCGCGCCGCCGCGAAGATGCGGTCCCGGGTCGCCGCCGCCAGTCCCGGCTTGTGGTTGAAGGCGAGCGAGACGGCCCCCTTGGACACGCCGGCGCGCGCGGCGACGTCCCGGATGGTGACGCGGGGTGCGGTCATGCCGAGCGCTCCGCGCAGAACAGGGCCGCACGGGCGGCGCCGGCGTCCGGTGACCCCCAGCCCCGGACGCCGATGGTCACCCGTTCGCCGGGCAGCAGCGTCACCAGCCCCCGGTCGGCCCGCGCCCGCGGATCGAGCCGGTCGGCCTGAAGCAGCAGATCCCGCACCAGGGTGCGGGCGCTCACCTCGATCCCGCCCGGTACGACGGACACCTCGAACTCCGGCCTCGGCCAGGGCACCTCACGGTCGGGCACCGGGAAGTACAGCGCCCGCAGTCCTCCTCCGCCCCCGGCTCCCCAGCCGCCCTCGGCCCCCTCTGCGCTCCCGGCCTCGCCCGAGCGGGAGGGGTCCGGGTGCGCGGGGGGCGCCCCAACGTCGGCCACCAGGAACTCCTTCGGCCCGGCCGGCACCAGCTCCGCCGGCACCGGCACCTCGGTCACCGTCCGCGCCCGCGCCAGGAGTGCCACGTCCGCCGTCGCGACCACGTCCCCCGACACCGACATCCGCCGCAGCCCCAGTGTGCCCGTCCACCGTGCGGCGCTCTGGTTGACGGCCGCCAGCACCAGCCCGCCCCCGTGCGCCCGAAGGGTGAGCAGCCGGTCCGCGTACAGCCGCCGCAGCTCGTGGTAGAGCGGCTTCTCCCGTCCGTCACCGTCGATCGCCGCCCAGGAGGTCACCGGCCAGCAGTCGTTGAGCTGCCACAGGACGGTGCCCGCGCACACCGGCCAGTGCGAACGCCAGTGCTCGATCCCGGCGGCCACCGCACGGACCTGGTTGACCTGGGTGAGGTAGTGCCAGCGGTCGAAGTCCTGCTCGGGGAAGGCGAAATGCCGCTCCAGCCCGCGCCGGAGCTTGCCGTTGCCGTCGTCGGCCTTCTGGTGGTGCAGCATGCCGGGGGAGTCCGCCGCGAGCCGCTCACCGGGCAGCGCCCGCCGCAGCGTGGCGTACGCGGGCGGCGCCTGCCAGCCGAACTCGGCCACGAACCGCGGCACATGGGCGCGGTAGCGGCCGTAGTCCTCCCGGTTCCACACCTCCCACGAGTGGTGCGTGCCGTGCGCCGGATCGTTCGGATGGTGCCGCCACGACCCCGACCAGGGGCTGCCCGCCGTGTACGGCCGGGTCGGATCCAGCTCGGCCACCACCCGGGGCAGCACCCCCAGGTAGTACCCCTCGCCCCACGAGTCCCCGCCGAGCCGCTCCTGCCACCCCCAGTCCCTGAAGCCCCACAGGTTCTCGTTGTTGCCGTTCCACAGCACGAGCGACGGATGCGGCATCAGCCGTACGACGTTCTCCCGCGCCTCCGCCTCCACCTCGCCCCGCAGCGGCTGCTCCTCGGGGTAGGCCGCGCACGCGAACGGGAAGTCCTGCCACACCAGCAGGCCCAGCTCGTCGCAGGCGTCGTAGAAGTCCTCGCTCTCGTAGATCCCGCCGCCCCACACCCGCACGAGGTCCACCCCGGCCCCGGCCGCCTGCGCGAGACGCTCCCGGTAGCGCTCCCGGGTGATCCGGGAGGGGAACACGTCGTCCGGGATCCAGTTCACGCCCCGGGCGAAGAGCCGTTCGCCGTTGACGACCAGGGTGAACCCGGTGCCGTGCGCGTCGGCGGAGGTGTCCAGCTCGACACTGCGGAAACCGACGCGCCGCCGCCACACGTCGAGCGGGGCGCTGTCGTGCTGCAGGGTCACCTCCACGTCGTACAACGGCTGTTCGCCGTAGCCCCGGGGCCACCACAGCGCGGCCTGCGGCACCTCCACCCGGACGACGCCGCTCGTGCCCTCGACCGTGCCGTGCGCGCTCACCTCGCCCACCCGGGCCCGCAGGGTGAGCGCCGCCTCCACCCGGGTCCGTTCCACCTCGATGTGCAACTCCACGACCCCGGTGCCCTGTTCGACGGTGACGAGCGGGCGCACCCGGGCGATCCGGGCCGTCGACCAGCGCTCCAGCCGCACCGGGCGCCAGATACCGGCGGTCACCAGGGTCGGCCCCCAGTCCCAGCCGAAGGAGCAGGCCATCTTGCGGACGTACTGGTACGGCTCGGCGTACGCGGCCGGCCGCTCGCCGAGCCGCCCGCGCACGGCCTCGGCCTCGGCGTAGGCGGAGCGGAACCGCACGGTCAGGGGCCCGCTCGTCCCGGTCACGTCGAAGCGGTAGGAGCGGTGCATGTTCCGGACCCGGCCGAGGAGTTGATCCCCCGCGAGGATCTCGGCGGCCGTGTCGAGCCCGTCGAAGACCAGGTCGGTCTGCTCGTGCCCGGAGCCCACCCGCGGCAGCCGCGTCTCGTACGTCCACTCGCGCCGCCCCACCCACGCGACGTCGTGCTCGTGGCGACCGAGGAAGGGATCCGGGATCACCCCGGCCGCGAGCAGGTCGGTGTGCACACAGCCCGGCACCGCGGCCGGCAGCTCCCCTCCCTCGTGCCGCAGGACCCAGCCGTCGGTGAGCGGTGTCGCCTCCAGCATGCGCACTCCCTAAACCGGTCAACCATCGCGTCGAGCCAGGCTTGTCCATCCTTGGCCGGATGGGGACTTTACCGGTTGAGAAAGCGCTGTCAGAGTGCCGAACCAGCCAACCCGTACGTGCCGCACCACCCCGCAAGTGCTCGTCCGTCCCGAGAACGGAGCTGATGCACGTGAACCGCCGTACACTCCTCGCCCTGGCCACCGGCGCCGCCCTGCTGCTCCCCGGCTGCACCGGCACCGCGAGCTCCTCCAAGGGAGCCGACGCACAGGCGCCGGACGACCCCTCCAAGGTCAGCGGATCCATCACGGTCCTGACCGTGCGCACCGACCTGGTGCAGGACGGCACGATGAAGAAGTACGCCGCCGAGTTCAACAAGACGTACCCCAAGGTGAAGGTCGAGTTCCAGGCGCTCACCAACTACGAGTCCGAGATCAAGATCCGGATGAACACGGAGGACTACGGCGACGTCCTGCTGATCCCGGCCGTCATCGAGAAGAACGACTACCCCAAGTTCTTCGCGTCCCTCGGCACCGTGGCCGAACGCGGCAAGAAGTACCGCTTCACCGACTACACCACCGTCGACGGCAAGGTGTACGGCCAGAGCCCCAACGGCGTGATGCCCGGCTTCCTCTACAACAAGAGAGTCTGGAAGGAGGCCGGCGTCACCGACTGGCCCGCCACGCCGGCCGAGTTCCTCGCCGACCTCAAGGCGATCAAGGCGAAGACGGACGCCATCCCCTACTACACCAACTTCGCCGCCCAGTGGCCCCTGAGCTCCTGGACCGGCGTCAACGGCTCGGTCCACTGCGACCCGCAGGCCACCACGAAGCTCGCCGAGGGCGACCCCTGGGCGCCGGGCGCCGACCTGCGCGTCGGCGACACGCTGCTGTACGACATCGTCCGGCAGGGCCTCGCCGAGAAGGACCCGACGACCAGCAACTGGGAGGAGTCCAAGCCCCGGACGGCCAAGGGCGAGATCGCCACGCAGTGGCTCGGCACCTGGGCGATCGTCCAGTTCCAGGACGCGGCGAAGAAGGCCGGCGTGAACCCGGACGACATCGGCTTCATGCCCTTCCCGGCCCGGACGGGCGGAAAGCACTGCTCGACCATCGGCCCCGACTACCACCAGGCCGTCAACATCCACTCGAAGAACAAGGCCGCGGCCCGCGCCTGGCTCGACTGGTTCACCGACAAGTCCGGCTACGACCGGGACAACCTGGCCATCTCCCCGCTCAAGGACGCGCCGATGCCCGACGTGCTGAAGCCGTACGAGGAGGCGGGCGTGAAGCTGATCGAGCTGGACGACTCGGCGGGCGCCGAGGTCAAGCGGATCGACAACGAGTCCGAGGTCGGCATCAACAAGCCCGAGTACCGGCAGGACCTCGTCGATCTCGCGCGCGGGGCGAAGAAGGGCAGCCTCGACGACTTCCTGGCCGGCCTCGGCAGGAAGTGGGCCGGCGCGCAGAAGAACGCGGGCTCCTGATGACGGACACCACCGAGAAGGCGGACGTCGGGGCCGGAGCACCGGCCCCGGCGTCCGCCGCCCCCCGGCGGGCCCCGCGACGCACCCGCACCTGGCGGCTGGTCACGCCCTGGCTGTTCCTCCTCGTGCCCCTCGCCCTGCTCGTCACCTTCACCTACGCGCCGATCGCCAACATGATCGCGTACAGCGTCACCGACTGGGACGGCGTGAGCCCCGAGCTGCACTACACGGGCGCCGAGAACTACGTGGAGATCTTCACCCGCGAGGAGCTCTTCCAGGTGTTCTTCGTGAGCGGCTACTACCTGGCCGCCTCCGCCGTCCAGATCGTCGCCGCCCTGTACTTCGCCACGGTGCTCAGCTTCAAGGTGCGCTTCCGGAACTTCTTCAAGGGCGTGATCTTCTTCCCGTCCCTCATCAACGGCGTGGCGATCGGCTTCGTCTTCCTCTACTTCTTCCAGGACGGCGGCACCCTCGACACGGTCCTCGGCGTCTTCGGGTACCACCCCGACCACGCCTGGCTGGGCACACCGGTCTCCGCGAACACCTCCCTGGCGGGGGTGTCGGTCTGGCGCCACCTCGGAATGAACTTCGTCCTGTTCCTCGGTGCGATCCAGTCCATCCCGGGGGAGCTGTACGAGGCCTCCGCCCTGGACGGCGCGAACCGCTGGCGGCAGTTCCGCCACATCATCCTGCCGGGCATCAAGCCGGTGCTGACCCTGACCGTGATCCTGTCGGTCTCCGGTTCCCTCTCGGCCTTCGAGATCCCGTACATCATGACCGGCGGGGCGACCGGCACCGAGACGTTCGTGATCCAGACCGTGAAGCTGGCCTTCCAGTTCAACAAGACGGGGCTCGCCTCGGCGGCGGCCGTGGTCCTGCTGCTGATCATCCTGGCGGTGACCTGGGTGCAGCGCCGCCTCGTCCCCGACGACAGGGTGGACCTCGTATGACACGCCGCGCCGTTGCCCGCACCCTCGTGTACCTGTCGCTTCTCCTCGTGGCGGTCGTCGTCCTGCTCCCGCTCGGAGTCGTCCTCCTGACGTCCCTCAAGAGCGAGAACGAGACGGCGAGCGACGGCGGGGCCCTCTCGCTGCCGCGCAACCCGCTCAACTTCGACAACTACGTGACCGCGTTCCAGGACGGCGGGATGCTCACCGCCTTCGGCAACACCGCCTTCATCCTGCTGATCTCCGTCGGCGGTACGGTCCTCATCGGCTCGATGACCGCCTACGCGATCGACCGCTTCACCTTCCGCTTCCGGAAACTGGTCGTCGCGCTGTTCCTGGTCGCGGCGCTGGTCCCCGGGGTGACCACCCAGGTCGCCACCTTCCAGATCGTCCACAGCGTGGGCCTGTTCGACACCCGCTGGGCGCCGATCGCGCTCTACCTGGGCACGGACATCGTGTCGATCTACATCTTCCTGCAGTTCATCCGCTCGATCCCCGTCTCCCTGGACGAGGCGGCCCGCCTGGACGGCGCCAACGCGTTCACCGTCTACCGCCGGATCATCTTCCCGCTGCTGAAGCCGGCGATCGCCACGGTCGTGATCGTGAAGGGGATCGCCGTCTACAACGACTTCTACACGCCCTTCCTCTACATGCCCTCGCAGGATCTTGGCGTGATCTCGACGTCCCTGTTCCGCTTCAAGGGCCCCTACGCCGCCCACTGGGAGACGATCTCGGCAGGAGCGGTGCTGGTGATCCTGCCGACCCTGATCGTCTTCCTGGCCCTGCAGAAGTACATCTACAACGGGTTCATGCAAGGCGCGTCCAGGTGAGGGGCCCCCGGGGGCGGAGCACCCCCTAGGCGTCCTTGCCGGACAGCGCCTCTACCAGCACCGGCACGACCTGCTCCACCTGCCAGGGACGGGCGCCCAGCCCCACCAGCACGGCCGCGACGGACTCCCCGTCGAACGGGTTGGGCGGCTCCCAGCACACCCGCCGGACCGTGTCCGGGGCGATGAGGTTCTCCTGGGGCATGCCGAGCCGCTCGGCCAGCGCCGACACCGCGGCCCGCGCGGCGGACAGCCGCGCGGCCGCCACCGGATCCTTGTCGGCCCACGCCCGCGGCGGCGGCGGGCCGGTGACCGGCTGCCCCGGCAGGGGGAGCTGCGCCTCGGCCAGTGCCTTCGCCCGGTCGACGGCCGCCTGCCACTGTTCCAGCTGACGCCGGCCCATCCGGTGCCCGAAGCCGTTCAGCGCGGCGAGCGCGTGCACGTTGGCCGGGACGGCGAGCGCGGCCTCCACGATGGCCGCGTCCGACAGCACCTTGCCCGGCGACACGTCCCGCCGCTGGGCGATCCGGTCCCGGGTCTGCCACAGCTCGCGCACCACGCCGAGCTGCCGGCGCCGGCGCACCTTGTGCATGCCGGACGTGCGGCGCCAGGGGTCCTTGCGGGGCTCGGGCGGCGGGGCGGACGCGATCGCGTCGAACTCCTGGTACGCCCACTCCAGCTTGCCCTGCCGGTCCAGCTCCTTCTCCAGCGCGTCGCGCAGGTCGACGAGGAGTTCGACGTCGAGGGCGGCGTAGCGCAGCCAGGGCTCGGGCAGCGGCCGCGTCGACCAGTCGACGGCGGAGTGGCCCTTCTCCAGGACGAAGCCCAGGACACCCTCCACCATCGCGCCGAGGCCGACCCGCGGGAAACCGGCGAGCCGTCCGGCCAGCTCGGTGTCGAACAGCCGCGTCGGCACCATGCCTATCTCCCGCAGGCAGGGCAGGTCCTGGGTGGCGGCGTGCAGCACCCACTCGACGCCGGACAGCGCCTCGCCCAGGGCGGAGAGGTCGGGGCAGGCGACGGGGTCGATCAGGGCGGTGCCGGCGCCCTCGCGGCGCAGCTGCACCAGGTAGGCGCGCTGACCGTAGCGGTAGCCGGAGGCCCGCTCGGCGTCCACGGCGACGGGGCCGGAGCCGGCGGCGAACGCGGCGATCGTCTCGGCGAGGCGGGCCTCGTCGGCGATCACCTCGGGAATGCCCTCGCGCGGTTCGAGAAGAGGTGTCGGCGCCTCGGAAGCCGTGGATCCGTCGTCTTCCGGAGGGGCGCCCCCGGTGGTTCGCAGTGAACTGGCTGCTGCGGTTTCTTGGGCGTCGGTCACCTGTCAAGGGTATCCGTGTATTGACGTCGCCCGCCGACGGAACGTTCCGTCGACGGGCGTCACAGCGTCGTGAACCGGTCAGGTGGGGGCGGGACGGCGGCGGAGGGGTGGCGCGGCGGGTCGTGGGCGGGGTGTTCGGCTCTCGGGTGGGGGGTGGTCAGTGGATGATGCCGGTCCGCAGGGCGACGGCGACCATGCCGGCGCGGTCGCCGGTGCCGAGCTTGCGGGCGATGCGGGCGAGGTGGCTCTTGACGGTCAGTGCGGACAGGCCCATCGAGACGCCGATGGCCTTGTTCGACTGGCCCTCGGCGACCAGCCGCAGTACCTCCACCTCGCGGCCGGACAGCTCGCGGTAGCCGCCCGGGTGGCTCGGGGCACCCGGGGGGCGGCGGTGCAGGCGGGCGGCGGCCGCGCCGATGGGGGCGGCACCGGGCCGGGTGGGGAGCCCGACGTTGGTGCGGGTGCCGGTGACGACGTAACCCTTGACGCCGCCGGCGAGTGCGTTGCGTACGGCGCCGATGTCGTCGGCGGCGGAGAGGGCGAGGCCGTTGGGCCAGCCCGCGGCGCGGGTCTCGGACAGCAGGGTGAGACCGGAGCCGTCGGGTAGGTGGACGTCGGCGACGCAGATGTCGCGGGGGTTGCCGATGCGGGGACGAGCCTCCGCGATGGACGAGGCCTCGATGACATCGCGCACACCGAGCGCCCACAGATGGCGGGTGACGGTGGAGCGGACGCGTGGGTCGGCCACGACCACCATGGCGGTGGGCTTGTTCGGGCGGTAGGCGACCAGGCTTGCGGGCTGCTCGAGGAGAACGGACACCAGGCCTCCTGGGTTGCGGGACGGGGCCGGCTCGCGGGGTCGAAGCCGGGACGAACCGTGCTTTCAAGGTCACAGTCGTCTTCGGCACCGAACCCGGCGTTCTTTAGAAAATGATCACGATCTAGTGAGTAACAATACGTGCAATTCGGACACGCTATCGATCATCCGAAGATCGAGTCGGTTTGAGTCAGTGTCCAACGAGATCGAAAGTGGCCGTATCGACAAAGAGATGGTCAATGTGAGCGCGTCGAGGCATGGGAAAGGGAGGAGCGGGGAACATCAGCGCGACTGCGGACCCCGGCGCTGCGGGAGCGTCACCACCGACGCGTCGCCCGGACCGGCCGGCGGCAGTCCCGCCACCTGGGCCAGCAGATCGCACCAGGCCGCCAGGTGCGCGCCCGCGTCCGGGGCACCGCCGAGGCCCTCCCGGGGCGTCCACGAGGCGCGGATCTCGATCTGCGAGGTGGCCGGCCGCTCCGACAGCCCGCCGAAGTAGTGCGACCCCGCGCGCGTTACGGTCCCGCTCGGCTCACCGTAGGTCAGCCCGCGCGCCTGAAGCGCACCCGTCAGCCAGGACCAGCACACGTCCGGCAGCAGCGGGTCCACCGCCATCTCGGGCTCCAGCTCCGCCCGCACCAGGGTCACCAGCCGGAACGTGCCGCGCCAGGCGTCGTGCCCGGCCGGGTCGTGCAGCAGCACCAGCCGGCCGTCGGCCAGGTCCTGGTCGCCGTCGACGACCGTGGCCTCCAGCGCGTACGCGAACGGGGCGAGCCGCCGCGGGGCCGGTGTCGGCTCCACCTCGATCTGCGGCCGCAGCCGGGCCGCCCGCAGCGCTTCGACCGCGGCCCGGAAGGGCAACGGCAACGACCCGCCGTCCTGCCGGTCCCCCTCCCCGGTGTCCTTCTCGTCGTCCATTCCGCCCGTGCCGTCCGACAGTCGTCCCTGAGCCGCAGCCATGCGGGGAAGATTAAGGGGAATCGGGCCTGCGCGCAGGGCAAGACACCCGCCGGGGCGCCACCGGGTGGCCCCGCGGGCCGTGCGAGACTTGCCGTCGTGAGCGTGAACGAGAGCCCCGCGGGCCGGCAGCCGACAGCGACGTACGACAGCCCCTTCCTGAAGGCGTGCAGGCGTGAACCCGTACCGCACACGCCCGTGTGGTTCATGCGGCAGGCCGGACGCTCGCTGCCGGAGTACCGCAAGGTCCGCGAGGGCATCCCGATGCTCGAGTCCTGCATGCGGCCCGAACTGGTCACCGAGATCACCCTCCAGCCGGTGCGCCGGCACGGCGTGGACGCGGCGATCTTCTTCAGCGACATCGTCGTCCCGCTCAAGGCCATCGGTATCGACCTCGACATCAAGCCCGGCGTGGGCCCGGTCGTCGAGCGTCCGATCCGCACCCGCGCCGACCTCGCCCGGCTCCGTGACCTCACGCCCGAGGACGTCTCCTATGTCACCGAGGCCATCGGCCTGCTGACGCGCGAACTGGGCTCCACGCCCCTCATCGGCTTCGCCGGCGCGCCGTTCACCCTCGCGAGCTACCTCGTCGAGGGCGGCCCGTCCCGCACGTACGAGAACGCCAAGGCGATGATGTACGGCGACCCGCAGTTGTGGGCCGACCTCCTCGACCGCCTCGCGGAGATCACCGCCGGCTTCCTCACGGTGCAGATCGAGGCGGGCGCCTCCGCCGTGCAGCTCTTCGACTCCTGGGCCGGCGCCCTCGCCCCGGCCGACTACCGCCGCTCGGTGATGCCCGCCTCCGCGAAGGTCTTCGACGCCGTCGCCGGGTACGGCGTCCCGCGCATCCACTTCGGCGTCGGCACCGGCGAGCTGCTGACACTGATGGGTGAGGCCGGCGCGGACGTCGTCGGCGTCGACTGGCGCGTCCCGCTCGACGAGGCCGCCCGCCGCGTCGGCCCCGGCAAGGCGCTCCAGGGCAACCTCGACCCGACGGTCCTGTTCGCCAACCGGGAGGCCGTCGAGACGAAGACCCGCGAGGTGCTGGACGCGGCCGCCGCCCTGGAGGGCCACGTCTTCAACCTCGGCCACGGCGTCATGCCCTCCACCGACCCGGACGCCCTCACCCGCCTGGTGGAGTACGTCCACACGCAGACGGCCCGCTGACCCTCGGAGCCCGGCACGCCCTCTCGCCGCACCGGCCGAAAGCCCGAGCAGGTCTCCGGTACGAGCGCTTCCGTCCGGCACACCGAGAGCACGCACCGGACACCGCGGGCACCGCACAGGACTTTCGCGACACCCCCTAGACGTCCCGCCAGGCCGGAGGGCGGCGGGCGGTCCAGGAGGGGTCCGGGACCGTGAGCGGGGCGGCCGGGCGCGACCAGGGGGCCGGCCGCGGGGACGGCGGACCTGCGGCCCGCGCGGCGTCCCGCGCGGCCAGCGCGCGCAGGACCAGGACCACGACGGCGAGTTCCTCCGCGGTCGGAGCACCGCGGACGACCCCCACGGCGGGGCCGCTCACTGGGGCTGGTTCCCGTGCTTGCGAGCCGGCAGCGGCGCGTGCTTCGCGCGGAGCATCGCCAGCGCTCCGATCAGCCGGGCCCGCGTCTCGGCCGGATCGATCACACTGTCGACGAGTCCGCGCTCGGCCGCGTAGTAGGGGTGCATCAGCTCGGCGCGGTACTCCTCGACCAGCCGGGCACGGGTCGCCTCCGGATCGGCGGCCGCCGCGATCTCGCGGCGGAAGACGACGTTCGCCGCCCCCTCCGCCCCCATCACCGCGATCTCGTTGCCCGGCCAGGCCAGGGAGAGGTCGGTGCCGATGGAACGCGAGTCCATCACGATGTACGCGCCGCCGTAGGCCTTGCGCAGGATCAGCTGGACGCGCGGCACGGTGGCGTTGCAGTAGGCGTACAGGAGCTTCGCGCCGTGCCGGATGATGCCGCCGTGCTCCTGGTCGACGCCGGGCAGGAAGCCGGGGACGTCGACGAGGGTGACGAGCGGGATGTTGAACGCGTCGCAGGTCTGGACGAAGCGCGCGGCCTTCTCGGAGGCGTGGATGTCCAGCACCCCCGCGAAGGACGCGGGCTGGTTGGCGACGATGCCCACCGCCTGCCCGTCCAGCCGCGCCAGCGCGCACACGACGTTGGCCGCCCAGCCCTCCTGGACCTCGAAGAAGTCGCCGTCGTCGACGACCTCGCCGATCACCGCCCGCATGTCGTACGCGCGCCCGGGGTCCGCCGGGACCAGGTCGAGCAGCGCCTCGTTGCGGCGGTCGGGCGGGTCGGACGTGGGCAGCGGCGGGGGCACCTCACGGTTGTTGGACGGCAGCAACGACAGCAGGTGGCGCACGTCCTCCAAGCACGCGGGTTCGTCGTCGTAGGCGAAGTGGGCCACGCCGGAGAGCGAGGCGTGGGTGTCGGCGCCGCCCAGCACCTCATGTGTGACGACCTCGCCGGTGACCGCCTGGACGACGTCGGGTCCGGTGATGAACATCTGCGCGGTGCCGCGCACCATGAACACGAAGTCGGTCAGCGCCGGCGAGTAGGCGGCACCACCGGCGCACGGCCCGAGGACCACACTGATCTGCGGCACCACCCCCGAGTTGCGCACGTTGCGGGTGAAGATGCCGCCGTAGCCGGCGAGAGCGGTGACCCCTTCCTGGATCCGCGCCCCCGCGCCGTCGCACAGGCCGACGATCGGCGCGCCCGCGCTCTCGGCCAGGTCCATCAGTTTGTGGATCTTCTGCGCGTGGGCCTCGCCGAGGGCTCCGCCGAAGATGCGGAAGTCGTGGGCGTACGCGAACACCGTGCGGCCGTCGACCCGCCCCCAGCCCGTGATGACGCCGTCGGTGTGGGGCCGGCGCTCCTCGAGGCCGAAGCCGGTGGCGCGGTGCCGGCGCAGCTCCTCGGTCTCGGTGAACGTGCCCTCGTCGAAGAGGAGTGCGAGCCGTTCGCGAGCCGTCAGCTTTCCCTTCGCGTGCTGGGCCTCGGTCGCCCGCTCGGAGGGGCCGCGCCGCACGGCCGCGTGCAGCGCTGCGAGCTCCGCGACGCGGTCGCGCAGATGACCGTCCCGGGGGGCCGCGGCGCCGTCCGGGACGGGGACGGCGGCGCGGTCGGGGAGGGGGACGGTGGTGTCGTCGGGGACGGGGACGGTGGTGCCGTCCCGGACGGCGGTGGCGGTGCCCGCCGGGGTGCGGGTGGTCACCGACGCCGGGGACGTTTCGTCGACAACGCTCATGGACGGCAGCGTGCGCCCGGCCGCTCAAGGCGGACTCGACGGCTTCTGCGAGAGCCGGTGGAGGGCGGCTCGATCCGGCCGGTCCAGCCTGTCGCCATGACTCCCCTTCAGCGCCGCTCCGTCGTCCTGATGTTCCCGGGGACCGGAGCGCAACACCAGCAGATGGCGGCCGGGCTCTACCGGAACGAACCCGTCTTCACCGAAGCCGTCGACTCCGTCCTGGACCGGCTCGGCGCGGACGGCGAGGCGGCCAGGGCCGACTGGCTCGCCGAGCGGCCCGCCGTCGCGATGGAGTCCGATGTCCGTTCCGCACCGCTGCTGTTCGCCGTGGACTACGCGATGGGGCGGCTGGTGGAGAGCTGGGGGGTGCGCCCGGCGGCCTATGTCGGGCACAGCATGGGCGAGTTCGCCGCCGCCGTGCTCGCGGGGGTGTTCCGGCTCGACGACGCCGTCCGGCTGCTGTGGGAGCGGGTCCGGTTGCAGCGGACGACACCGGTGGGCGGGATGCTCGCCGTCGCGGCGGCACCCGGCGAACTGGCCGGCTGTCTGACGGACGGTGTCGTGGTGGGCGCGGTGAACGCGCCCCGGCACACGGTGCTCTCCGGTCCGGAGGCGGCCCTCGGGGCCGTGGCACGGCGACTGACGGCGGACGGCCGGACCTTCCGGCGGCTCGCCACCCGCACCCCGTACCACAGCCCGGCGCTGGCACCGCTGGTGGCCCAGACCGAGGTGCTGCTGCGCGGCATGCGTCTCGCGCCGCCCCGCACGCCGCTGTACTCCGCCTACACCACCCGGCCGTTGAGCGCGCGCGAGGCGGTCGACGTCGGTTTCTGGGCCGGACAGCCGACCGCCCCGGTGCTGTTCTGGAGGACGCTGGAGCGGGTGTTCGCCGACGGCGACCGGCTGCTCGTCGAGACGGGACCGGCGCAGAGCCTCGCGGTCCTCGCCCGCGGCCACGAGTCCGTGCGCTCGGGCCGCAGCGCCGTGCTCGCCACGCTGCCTCCCCGGGCGAGGGGACCCGAGGAGGACCGGCGCGCGGTGCGCGCGGCGCGCGAGCGGCTGTCGGCGTGGACGCGAGGCCCGGCGGACGGCGAGACGCCGGGGACGGATCACTCCGGCAGGTTGCCGGTGGAGCTGCCCGCCTCGTAGGGGGTTCGCACGCCGTCGTAGGCCAGGTGCAGGACCATGCCGTCGCGGGCGTGGTCGAGGTTGTGGCAGTGATCCATCCACAGCCCCGGGTTGTCGGCGCGGAACGCGACCTCGAACCGCTCGCCGGGAGCGACGTTCAGTGTGTCGGTCCACCAGGGGCTGCCGGTCGTCTCTCGCCCGTTGCGGGACAGGACCAGCATGCGGTGGCCGTGCAGGTGCATGGGATGGTCGTCGAGGCTGCGGTTGACGAAGGTGACGCGGACCCGGTCGCCGTCCCGGACGAGCAGGGCGGGGATGTGGGGGTGGACGGCGTTGTTGACGGTCCACAGCACCATGGGCCGGCCGTCGTAGAAGCCGAAGCTGTTGCCGAGGACCAGGTGGAAGTCCCGGTCGTAGCGGGTGCCGGGGCCGATGTCGGCGGCGGCGGTGCCGGCCGTGGGCGAGCCGTAGTCCAAGGGGTCGAACAGCGGGCCCGTGGCGGCGGGCGGCGGCTGAGCCGTACCGGTGGGGTCGAGCAGCAGGGACGCCGTCTCGGGCCGGCCCGCTCCGTAGGCGCCGTCCTCGCCGCAGCCCTCGAAGCCGTGGCTGGCGGAGGAGGCGTTGGCGTCGCCGACGACGGTCAGGTGCACCGGTCCGTCCGGCTGGCGGAACGTCACGTCGTAGCGGCCCCCGCCCGCGACGCGCAGCCGGGCGCCGCGCAGTTCGGTGGGCCCCGACACCTCGTTGCCGTCGATCGCCGCGACCCGGAAGGCGGTTCCGGCCAGCGAGTACGTGCGCGGGCAGTTGTCGGCGTTGACGAGCCGGAGCCGGACCGGGGTGCCGGCCGGGACCCTCTCGTGCCGCAGCCGGGTGTCGTCGCCGAACGCGGTGCGCAGCAGGCCGCCGGCCCCGTTGCGCCCGCTGAGCGCGCCCCCGCCGCCGCGCGGCGGACCGGTTCGGCCCGCGGCGCCCTCGACGCTCCACGCGTGCGCGACGACCGTACGGTCCACGCCCGCCGGGCGCCCCGTCGGCTCCTCCACGATCAGCGCGCCGAAGAGGCCGCGCGCCACCGCCGTGCTGGACTGCTGATGCGCGTGGTACCAGAAGGTGCCCGCGCGCGGCGCCCGGAACCGGTACACATGGCGCTCCCCGGGGCGCACGGCGTTCTGGGTGACACCGGCCACGCCGTCCTCGGCGGCGGGCACGTCGACGCCGTGCCAGTGCACGGTGACCCCGGCGCGGACGTTCGTGTTGACCAGGACGACCTCGACCAACTCGCCCCGGCGAACGCGCAGTTCGGGGCCGGGCAGCTGTCCGTCGAAGGCGAGGGCGGCCACCTTCTCGCCCGACGCGAGGCGCAGCGTGCGCTCGGCGGCGGTGAGCGTGAAGCGCCGGTCGGGCGTGCCCGTCCGGGGGCCGGTGAGGCCGGTCAGGTCACGTGCCGGGACCTGACCGGGCCCCGGGCCGCCGCCGGTGTCGTACGCGTGCTCGTGGTGGGCCTGGCCCAGGTGCCCCGGCAGCCGGCTCCGCTCGGCGGCGACGGACCAGCACCCGGCGCACAGCACCCCGAGGGCGGTCACCGTGGCCGTCGAGCGCAGCAGGCGCCGCGCCCGTGTCGGCCGCCGCCAGCCGGGCCGCCCCACGGTCGCGCGCCACCGCTGCTGCCACAGCACGAGCCCGGCGGCGGCCAGCAGGAGCAGGACCAGTTCCAGCACGAAGAGCCCGGCGTACGGCGGGGCCGGAGGGTGCAGGGTGAGCGCGGCCCCGGCGAGCGCGGCCAGGTAGCAGACCCGCACGGGCACCACCAGCCGGCCGTCCGCGGCGACCGCCCGCAATTCGTCGGGAACGCCCTGCTCGGTGACGGGAGCCACCTGGTCGTCGGGGGCCGCCCGCCCGGTGGGTGACGCTTGCCCGGCGGTGGCTGCTTGCCCGGTGGGGGTCGCCCCTTGCCCGGTGGGGGTCTCCGGCCCGGCGGGAACCTCCTGCCGTCCCGGACGCGCCCACGGGCCGCCCTCGCCGTCGGCGCTGCTCACGGTCCGCAGGTCGCCCTCGCCGTCGGCGCTGCCCACGGTCCGCAGGCCGTCCGCGCCGCCCGAGGCCCGGGCGGGGGCCGGCCGCGGTCGGCTTCCCGCGGCCACCGGGACGGGTGAGGGCCGATGCGGGGCCGCTGCCGGCGTCGGCACCTGCGTGCGGGACAGGCGCCGGTACGCCGGTACCGACACGGCGGCGACCGCCGCCCCCGCCACGGCCATGGGCACGGCCGCGAAGAGGAGGAAGTCGGCGGCGGCCGGCCCGCCCGCCGTGACCGCGAGGGCGACGGCCAGCGCCACCCGTAGCACCAGCACCAGCAGGCAGACGGACAGGAGGGCCAGACCCAGGCGGGTCCGGCGGCGCAGGGAACGGACCGTCGGGCGGGTCGCCAGGCGACGGGCACCGCGGGCCGCGAACCCCCAGAAGACGGCCGCCAGCACGGCCCACAGCAGATTCTGTTCGAAGAGGATCTCCACCATGCGCGCAGCGTGCCGTGTCCCCTTCGAGCCTGCCTTGAGCCCGGTGGCCGATGCTTTCGACGCTTTCGACGGCTGTGGCGGCGGGCCCGGCCGAACCTGCACACGGGAAGGGGCACGGTATGGCCGAGAGGCGTTGCGCGCTGGTGACCGGCGGCTCACGAGGCATCGGACGCGCGATCGCGGTACGACTCGCACAGGAGGGCTACGACATCGGGTTCTGCTCCCGCTCCGCCGACGAGGCGGCTCTGGAGACCACCCGGCTCGTCGCCGAGACCGGGGCGGCGGTCCACCACGTCGTCTGCGACGTCACCGACGCCGAGGCGGTGCGCAGATTCACCGGCGAGACCGAGGAGAAGCTCGGTCTGCCGCCGTACGCGGTGGTCAACTCCGCCGGTGTGCTGCGCGACCGTCCGATGGCGCTGATGGCGGAGGAGGACTGGCACTCGGTGGTCGGCACGAGCCTGGACGGCGCCTTCCACCTGTGCCGTGCCGTGCTGCGCGGCCTGATCACCCGCAGGGCCGGCGCCGTGGTGAACGTCTCCTCGGTGATCGGCGTGTACGGCAACCCCGGCCAGGCCAACTACGCGACGGCCAAGGCGGGGCTGAACGGCCTGACCCGCGCCCTCGCCAAGGAGGTCGCCCCCTACGGGGTGCGGGTCAACGCCGTGGCGCCGGGCTTCATCGAGACCGACATGCTCGACGGCATGACGGACAAGGCCCGTCAGGCCGCCCTCGGGAAGGTCGCCATGGGCCGCTTCGGCAGTGCCGAGTCCGTCGCCGGACTGGTCGCGTTCCTGCTCTCCGACGCCGCCGACTACATCACCGGCCAGGTGGTGCAGATCGACGGCGGGATCTCGCTGTGAGGGGGCGGACGTGACCGCGCACGGCACCACCACCCGGGGCCCGGCCGCGGACGGCGCCACCCGGCCCGTGCGGGCGCTGTTCCGCGAGCGCTGGTTCAGCACCCTGTTCATGACCGACATGTGGGAGCGGTTCAGCTTCTACGGCATGCAGGCGCTGCTCTTCCTCTACGCCACCGCGCCGGCCGCCGAGGGCGGACTCGGGCTGTCGGACGGCATGGCCGGCGCGCTCTTCGGGCTGTACATCTCGGCGTCGTTCCTGGCGGCCATGCCGGGCGGCTGGCTCGGCGACCGGGTGCTCGGCACCCACCGGGCCATGCTGAGCGGCGCCCTCGTCATCGCGGCCGGGCACGCCTGTATGGCCGTACCCGCCCGCACCACCTTCTACCTGGGGCTGCTGCTGGTCGCCTGCGGGACGGGGCTGCTCAAACCCAACCTCCCCGTGATGTTCGACCAGATGAACCCGGGGGCGGGCAGCGCGCAACGGCAGGCGGCCTTCTCCGTGTTCTACATGAGCGTCCAGGTCAGCGCGCTCATCGGCCCGCTGGTCACCGGCGCCCTCGGCGAGCGGGTCGACTGGCACCTGGGCTTCGGCGCGGCGGCGGTCGGCATGGTCCTCGGCGTCCTGCAGTACCTGCACGGGGCGCCCACGCTGCGCGGGGCACGGACGGGGCCCGCCCATCCGCTGCCGCCCGCCGCGCTGCGCCGGCTGGTGCGCGGCGCCTGGGCGGCGCTGGCCGGCGTGATCCTGCTGGTCACCGCGGTCGTGGCGGCCGGCGGACTGCCGCTGCGCCCCGTGCTGGCGCTGTGCGGACTGGCCTCGCTGGTGCTGCCCGTCTGGTACTTCCGGCGGCTGCTGCGCGGGGCCGAGCTGGACGAGGCCGAGCGCGAGCGGGTCCGCGGCTACCGCAAGATCTTCGTGCCGTCGGTGCTCTTCTGGGCGATGTACGGCCAACTCGGCTCGGTGTTCAGCCTGTTCGCCCGCGAGCACACCGACCGGGAGATCGCCGGATTCACCGTGCCGGCGAGCTGGTTCCAGTCCGCGCACCCGCTGTTCCTGCTGCTGCTCGCACCGCTCTTCGCCTGGCTGTGGCTGCGGTTGGCGGCGGGCACGGCCCTGGTGCGCAAGTTCGCGGCCGGACTGCTGTGCGCGGCCGGTGGCTTCGCCGTCCTCGCGGTCGGCGCCTGGTTCGCGGAGGACGGCGACCTGCGCGTCTCCGCGCTCTGGCTGCTGGCCGCCTTCCTCTGCATGACCTGCGGCGAGCTGGTGTTCGGGCCCGTCGGGCTGAGCACGACGGCGGAGAGCGCTCCGCAGGGGCACGGCAGCCGGATGATGGGCCTGTTCTACCTGGGCGCCGCGCTCGGCGCCGGGGCGGGCGGCCAGCTCTCGCACCTCGTGGGGGTCCTGCCGCTGTGGGCGTACCTGGTCGGCTTCGCCGCCACGGCCACCGTCACCGCGGTGCTGCTCTTCCGCAGAACGGCTCAAATCTGACGTCGAGTTGCCCTGGACGAGGCCTCAAGTCGTCCCGTCCAGCATCAAAAGCGGCAGGTCCGACCGCTTACGGACCCGCCTGACGCCCCACGGACCCACCGCTGCGGGCGCTACCCGAAGGAGTCCCCATGGCGCATCGCACGCTCATCGTCGCGCGGATGCAGCACGACGACGCCGACAAGGTCGCCGCGCTCTTCGCCGAGTCGGACGCGACCGAGCTGCCCCACATGATCGGCGTCCAACGGCGCACGCTCTTCCGCTTCCAGGGCCTGTACTTCCACCTGGTGGAGGCCGAGCAGCCCATCCGCGACAGCCTCTACCGGGCCCGCAGCCACCCGCTCTACGAGGACATCAACACCCGGCTCCAGGAGTTCATGACGCCGTACTCCCCGACCTGGCGTGAACCCAAGGACTCGATGGCCGAGCCCTTCTACACCTGGACCGCGTGAGACCGAGCCGTCCGCCGACCCCCGGCCCGCCCTCCCCACGCGGTCCGGGACACACGTCCCCACCTGGAGCACTTATGCAGACCACCGACCTCATCAAGGTCGCCGTCGACGACGTACCACCCAACCGCAAGCGCGGTGGTGACCTGCGTGTCCTGCTCAGCCCGAAGACCTGCGGGGCCACCTCGGGGTTCATGGGCGTCGGCACGCTGGAGCCCGGCGAGTTCGTCTCCGAGCACTACCACCCCTACTCCGAGGAGTTCTTCCACGTCATCCGCGGCCGGCTGTTGCTGCGCGTCGACGGCCGGGAGCTGGAGCTGGAGCCCGGCGAGTCCTTCATGGTCCCCATCGGGGTGCGGCACCGTATCGAGAACCCGGGCACCGAGCAGGCGTTCGTCGCCTTCTTCCTCAGCCCGCTCGCCCCGCGCCCCGAGCTCGGGCACGTCGACTGCGAGCCGCTGCCCGGCGAGGGCACGCTGCCCGAAGTGGGGGGTGCCTCGTGACCGGACGCGCGGTGATCACCGGCATCGGTGTCGTCGCCCCCGGACAGCCGGGCCGTGAGGCGTTCTGGGAGATGATCGTCAAGGGCCGCACGGCCACCCGGCGCATCACGCTCTTCGACCCGACACCGTTCCGCAGCCGGATCGGCGCGGAATGCGACTTCGACCCCGAGCGGTCCGGACTGTCGTACCAGGAGATCCGGCGCACCGACCGGGCGGGCCAGTTCGCGCTGGTCGCCACCCGGGAGGCGCTGGCCGACAGCGGGCTCGACACCGACGCCGAGAACCCGCACCGGATCGGCGTGAGCGTCGGCAACGGTGTCGGCAACGCCATCTCCATGGAGCAGGAGTACCGCACGGTCAGCGACAACGGCCGGCAGTGGCTGGTCGACCAGGGCTACATGAAGCCGCACCTGTACTCGTACGTGATGTCCAGCTCACTGGCGACAGAGGTGGCGTGGGCGGCCGGGGCCGAGGGCCCGGCGACCGTGGTCAGCTCGGGGTGCTGCGCGGGCATCGACGCCGTCGGGTACGCCGTCGACCTGATCCGCGAGGGCTCGGCGGACGTCATGGTCGCCGGCGCCACGGACGCGCCGATCTACCCGATCACCGTGTCCTGCTTCGACACCCTGCGCGCCTCCTCCACCAGCAACGACGATCCGGAGCACGCCTGCCGTCCGTTCGACAGGCGGCGCAACGGGCTGGTGCTGGGGGAGGGGTCCGCGGTCTTCGTGATCGAGGAGCTGGAGCACGCCCGGCGCCGGGGCGCCCGGATCTACTGCGAGGTGGCGGGCTACGCGGCGCGTGCCAACGGCTACCACATGACCGGTCTGCGTCCCGACGGGCGCGAGATGGGCGAGGCGATCACCGCGGCGCTCGACGAGGCCCGGATCAATCCCGACGAGATCGACTACGCCAACGCCCACGGCAGCGGCACCAAGCAGAACGACCGGCACGAGACCGCCGCCTACAAGCGCAGCCTGGGCGAGCACGCCTACCGCATCCCCGTCAGCTCGATCAAGTCGATGGTCGGGCACTCGCTGGGCTCGATCGGCTCGATCGAGATCGCGGCCAGCGCCCTGGCCATCGACCGGGGCGCGGTACCGCCCACCGCCAACTACGAGGAGCGCGACCCCGAGTGCGACCTGGACTACGTGCCGGGCATCGCGCGGGAGGCGGAGCTCGACGTCGTCCTCAGCGTCGGCAGCGGCTTCGGCGGGTTCCAGAGCGCCGTGGTCCTCACCTCCCCGAGGAGGATCGGGTGAGCGCTCCCGTCATCACCGGACTGGGCGTGGTCGCGCCCAACGGACAGGACCGCGAGACCTGGTGGCGGGCCACCCTCGACGGCAGGTCCGGCCTCGGCCGCATCAGCCGCTTCGACCCGGACCGCTACCCGGTGCGGGTCGCGGGCGAGGCCGTCGGCTTCGACCCGGCCGAGCACGCGCCGCAGCGCCTGGTCAGCGAGACCGACGCCATGACGCAGTACGCCTTCGCCGCGACCAACGAGGCGCTGGCCGACGCCGCCGTGGTGCCCGAGGACTTCGCCGACCTGGACATGGCGGTCATCACCGCCAACTCCTCGGGCGGCGTCGAGTTCGGCCAGCGCGAGCTGCAGAAGCTGTACCGCGAGGGCCCGCAGGCCGTGGGCGCGTACATGTCCATCGCGTGGTTCTACGCGGCGACGACCGGGCAGTTGTCCATCCGGCACGGGATGCGCGGCCCTTGCGGGGTGCTCTGCTCGGAGCAGGCCGGCGGGCTGGACGCGCTGGCCCAGGCCCGGCGGGTGCTCGACAAGGGCACCCGGCTGGTGCTGTCGGGCGGCACCGACGCCTCGCTGTCCCCCTACGGGCTGGTCTGCCAGCTCTCCAACGGACGGCTCAGCGAGGAGCACCGGCCCGAGCGGGCATACGTGCCCTTCGACCCCGAGGCGCGCGGCTACGTACCCGGCGAGGGCGGCGCGATCTTCGTGGTGGAGAGCCGCGAGGAGGCCCGCGCCCGGGAGGGCGTCCGGATCTACGCCGAGGTCGCCGGCTACGCCGCCACCTTCGATCCGCGCCCCGGCTCCGGCCGTCCCCCCGGACTGCGCAGGGCCGTCGAACTCGCCCTCGCCGACGCCTCGTCGACGCCCCGGGAGATCGACGTGGTGTTCGCCGACGGTTACGGCGTCCCCGAGCTGGACCGGCAGGAGGCCGAGGCCCTCACCGAGGTGTTCGGCCCGCGGGCGGTCCCGGTGACCGTCCCCAAGACCATGACCGGCCGGCTCTACGCGGGCGGCGCGGCGCTCGACGTGGCCGCCGCGGTGCTCGCGCTGCGCGACCAGGTGATCCCGCCGTCGGTCAACGTCCGTCCCGACCCCGAGCACCGGCTCGACCTGGTCGTCGACCGGCCCCGCGAGGCCCGGCTGCGCACCGCGCTGGTGCTCAGCCGCGGCTACGGCGGCTTCAACGCGGCCGTGGTGCTGCGGACCGCCTGACGCCCCGCTCCACTCTCCGCACGACGTCACCCATCACCCGTAACCAGGAGGAACCCATGCCTGCCACCATGACCTTCGACGACCTCAAGGCGGTCATGAGCCGGTGCACCGGCGACGCCGAGGAGCTCACCCCGGACAACCTCGGTACCGCCTTCACCGACATCGGCTACGACTCGCTCGCCGTCCTGGAGATAGCCAGCCAGGTCCAGCGCGAGTACAACCTGCAGATACCGGACGAGGCCATCGAGAACATGAACTCGCCCCAGGACGTCATCGACTACGTCAACACCAGCCTCTCGGCGGTCTGACATGGCGCTCACCGACAACACCGTCGTCATCGACGCGCCCATGGAGCTGGTGTGGGAGATGACGAACGACGTCGAGTCCTGGCCCCGCCTGTTCTCCGAGTACTCCGCGGCCGAGATCCTCGGCCGCGACGGTGCCACCGTGCGCTTCCGGCTCACGCTGCACCCGGACGAGAACGGGGCGGTCTGGAGCTGGGTCTCCGAGCGCACGCCCGACCCCGTGACCCGGACCGTGCGGGCGCGGCGGATCGAGACCGGCCCCTTCGAGCACATGGACATCTTCTGGACCTACACCCAGACCGACGCCGGCGTGGAGATGCGCTGGCGCCAGGAGTTCGCGGTCCGCGCCGGACTGCCGTTCGGCGACCCGGAGATGACCGAGCGGCTGAACACCAACACCCGCCGGGAGATGGCCAGGATCAAGAAACTGGTGGAGGAGGCCGCCGCGGCGCGCCGGACGGCGGTCCGGCCGTGACGGCGGCGCCGGCCGGGCTGCGGGTCCTGCTGCGGATCCGCATCGCCCCGGGGCACGAGGCCGCGTTCGAGGAGCTGTGGCGCCGACACGCCCAGACCGTGCGCCGGTTCCCGGACAACCACGGCCAGCAGCTGCTGCGCGACACCGCCGAGCCCGGCGGCTACACCGTCCTGACGGACTGGACGGACGAGCCGTCCTTCCGGGCCTTCGAGCGCAGCGACGAGCAGCAGGCGTACCTCAAGGCGCTCTGGCCGCTGCGCGAGAGCGGCGACATGCGGCTGCTCGAACCGCTCCACGCACTGTCACCGGCCGCGACGGCCGAAGCCTAGGTTCCGGGAGGAACGGATGAGTGTGCAGCAGGAACAGGTGACCGAACTGATCGAGCTGGTGGAGTCCGTGCCGGCCAAGGAGCTGGAGGCGGCGGTGGCCGTGCGCGAGGGCGGCCTCGACGGCGCCCTGACGCTGATCTTCGAGCTGCTGGTGTCGGAGTTCAACCCCGAGAAGGCCAAGGGGCAGGGAGGCGTCTTCCAGTTCGACATCGCCTCCGGCGAGGGGCCGAAGCTCCACTACGTGCAGGTCGAGGACGGCACCTGCCGGACCGACAAGGGCCGGCACGACAGCCCCGACATCACCATCGGGATCAAGTTCCCCGACATGCTGGCCATGGGCGTCGGCAAGCTCCCCGGCGCGAAGGCCTTCCTGACGGGCAAGCTGAAGCTGCGCGGCAGCCCCCTGATGGGCACCAAGCTCGGCGAGTGGTTCGACCACCCCGAGGTCTGACGCGGCACCGCCGCCCGCGCTCGACACCAGAACCGCCGCCGGGCCACTGGCCCGGCGGCGGCTTCGCGCTGCGCGGTGGACGTCAGTCGACTCCCAGGACGGACATGTGCGCGATGGACAGCATGGCCTGCTCGTGCACGAGGGCCAGATACGCGTCCGGGTGCGCGGGCCGGGAGGTGTCCAGCAGGTAGGGCTCCAGCCAGGTCTCGGCCTCCGCGCTGAAGCAGCGGTCGGTCAGATAGCCGACGACGTCGTACGGGTGGCCGTCGTACTGGACGACCCGCACCAGGGAGTCGTCGTGCAGGAAGAGCGCCGTGCGCACGATCGTCGGGTGCTCCGGCGACAGCAGCAGCGTCGCCCGGCGGTTGGCGGTGGCGCGCGTCGCGGCCAGTTCGGCGCCGGCGCCCCGGCGCAGCGGATAGCGCAGGGCGACCGTGCCGACGGCGGGCCGCTCGTCGGGGCTGTGCTGCTCCAGCACGGTCATGAAGCTGCGGTGGAAGTGCCGCCGGAACCCCTCCGGCGTCTCGGTGTCCCGAGACTCGGCGAGGTAGGGCAGGATCGCCCGCTCGGCCTCGTGCACCCCTTTCTGCACCGACATGTGCCGGGCGATCCGGTCGGCCGAGACGCCGTCGTGGTGGATCACCCTGACCAGGGTGTCGCCCTGGACGAAGAGGCCGGTGCCGAGCAGCATCCCGACGGTCTCGCCGGAGGCGTCCTTGATGACGGGCGAGTCGACCCGGGTGAAGTTGCGCGGGGCGAAGACCTCCGTGAGCTCGTCCTCGTGGCCGGGGCGGACCCGGTAGGTGATGGCGTTCAGGGGCATGGGATCTCTCCTCCTCGTCGACGCTCCCTGCGGACGCGTCGACGGCCTTCGTGGAACGGGTAGCGGAACACCGCTAGCCCGGGTGGGGTCAGGAAGCGGCGAGCGCGGCCACGGTCACCGTGACCAGGGCCAGCGCGGCGAGTGCCGTGCGCAGCCGGTGCCAGGCGCGCCACAGCGGCCGAGGGTCCTGCCACGGACCCTCGGCGGCGAGCCCGGCCAGCGAGCGGTTGATCGGCACGTTGCCGAGGTGCGAGACCGCCTGCACGCCGATGAGCAGCACCGACGCCGTCGGGAACAGCGCCCGGCCGGGCCCTTCGGCGAGCACGGCGAGGGCGAACCCGCTGAGGGTCACGACATTGACCAGGATCGGCATCATCGGGTGGTAGCCCTTGCCCAGCAGGGCGTGCGCGCGGAGGTATTCGGCGCGGCCCATGGCCGACATGGCGGGCGCCACACTGACCAGAACCGCCACGAAGATGCCCGTCACGGTTCCCGTTCCGATCAGCACGACCCCGGTCAGTACTTCCTTGAGCATCACGACTCCCGGTCCGTGGTGGATGTACCGGTCACCCTGGCCCCACCTGCTCGATTCACTGTGGAGGGGTGCTCGACGGCCCCGGCCGCGCGCCCCGTTCCGGCCCGTCGAGCCGTCTTCGAGTCCCCTTCGACCTGGCCCTCCGAGAGTCGGGGCAGCGGTCCGCCGTATCGGGCGGCGGCCAGGTCGGGAGGGTGACTGTGGTGGATCCCGTGCAGGTACTGATGCCCGCGGCGCTGCTCGCCGGCGGTCTCGCGGCCGGCGGTCTCGCGATCTCCGTGCTCGCGGCCCCGCTGTTCACCACGCTGCCGACCGGGATGTACGTCCCGGTGCACAAGGGCCTCGTCACCCGCTTCGACCCGTTCATGCCGGTGTCGTTGGTGAGTTGCCTGCTGTGCGACATCGCCCTGGTGGCCACGGCCCCCGGCACCGCCGTACGGCTGCTCGCGGCCCTCGGGGCGCTGCTGCTGGCCTCGGCCATGACCGTCTCGCTCACCAAGAACGTGCCGATCAACCGCTGGCTGTCGACGCTCGACCCGCTCCACCTGCCCGCAGACTTCGACCGCCGCGACCCGCGGGATCGCTGGATCCGCTGGAACCGGGTGCGGGGCGCGTTCGCCGTCGCGGCGCTGCTGGCGAACGTCAGCGCCGCGGCCGTGCTCATCTGACGCCCCGTCGACCCCGCCCGGCCGCCCGCCCCGCAACCGAACGTCCTCACGTCACGACCGCCCTAGGAGAAGGTGTGGACACCATGACCGCAGTGGTCGGCCCGGCGATGACCGCCGCGCTGCCGCCTCACGTACGGCTCCTGCTGCTGACCGACGGCAAACGGATATCCCGGGTGCTGCACGTCGTCGCCGAGCTCGGGATCGCCGACGAACTGGCCGGCGGCCCGCTCGCCGTGGCGCAGCTCGCCGAGCGGACCGGCACCCACGCCGACTCGCTGGGGCGCGTACTGCGCGTCGCCGCGGCCTTCGGCGTCTTCGCCGAACAGCCCGACGGGCGCTACGCGCTCACCGACATGGGCGAGGTGCTGCGCGCCGACGTGCCCGGCAGCCAGCGCGACATGGTGCTCTACAACGGCGACGAGATGCTGTGGCGTTCCTACGGGGCGCTGATGCACACCGTGCGCACCGGGCAGCCCGCCTTCGAGGCCGCCTACGGGCACGGCTTCTTCGAGCACCTGGAGCAGGACCCGCAGGCGGGCGCGCTGTTCGACCGGGCGATGACCGGGATGAGCCGGGCCACCACCCGGATGCTGCTCGACAGCCACGACTTCGGCCGCTTCGCCCGGATCGCCGACGTCGGGGGCGGGCGCGGCTACTTCCTCTCCGAGCTGCTGCGGCGCCACCCCGAGGTGCGCGGCACGCTCGTCGACCGCCCGACCGTGGTCGCCGAGGCGCACAAACTGCTCGACGAGGCCGGTGTCGCGGACCGCGCCGAGGTGGTCCCCGGCGACTTCTTCGCGGAACTCCCCACCGGCCATGACGCCTACGTGCTCAAGGCCGTCCTGCACGACTGGGACGACGAGCGGGCCGTCGCGATCCTCGGCCGGATCCGCGAAGCCCTCGCCGGAAACCCCGACGGCCGGCTGCTGATCTGCGAGTTCCTGGTCGGCCCGGCCAACGAGTGGGACCGCGGCAAGCTCCTTGACCTGGACATGCTCATCCGGTTCGGCGGGCGGGAGCGCGGCGAGGCCCAGTGGCGGGCGCTGCTGGCCGAGGCGGGCTTCGAGTGGGTGAACGAGCCGGTTCCCGGACGTTGGGCGGTCCTGGAGTGCCGTCCCGTCCCGCCCGCCCGGTGAACAGCACACACGGACCGACGAACCGTACGGACCCGTACGACTCGACCGCGGCCACGGTCGCGAGGGAACGGAGGACGACAATGGAACTTCGACTGGTGGGCAAGAACGCACTGGTCACCGGCGGCAGCCGGGGCATCGGGCGGGCCGTCGTGCTGGCGCTCGCCAAGGCGGGCGCCTCGGTGGTGACCTGCTACCGGCAGGAGGGCGAGGCCGCGGAGAGCCTGGCCCGTGAGCTGAAGGAGATCGGCGGCGAGCACGCCCTGGTGCGCGCCGACGTCGGCACGGCCGAGGGCGTCGAGACCCTCCTCACGGAGGTCCGCGAGCGCTTCGAGACGCTGGACATCCTGGTCAACAACGCCGGTGTGATCAGCCAGGTGCCCTTCGCCCAGCTGCCGTTCGAGGAGTGGGAGCGGGTGATCAGCACCAACCTCACCGGCCCGTTCATGGTGATCAGCAAGGCGCTCCCGCTGCTGCGCGAGGGCTCGTCGGTCATCAACGTCGGCTCGCGCGGGGCCATGGCCGGCATTCCGCTGCGCGGCCACTACACCGCCTCCAAGGCGGGCCTGGTCGGTCTGACCCGTACGCTGTGCAAGGAACTCGGCGGCAAGGGCATCCGGTTCAACGTCGTGGCCCCGGGCGTCATCGACACCACCGACCCCGACGAGCTGACCGACGAGCAGCGCGCCGCCTACGACGAGCGCTACCTGCGGATGATGGCCCTCGGCCGGTTCGGACGCCCGGAGGAGATCGCGGGCGCCGTGCTGTTCCTGGCGAGCGACCTGTCCACGTACGTCACCGGCGAGACGCTGCACGTCGACGGGGGTGTCTGAGGTGGCGGCACAGGCCGGGGCCTTCCGGGTGCTGCTGACCGTCCAGGTCAGGCCGGGCCTCGAGGCCGACTTCGAGAAGGTGTGGGCCGAGGGCAGCAAGGAGGTCACCGCCCAGCGCGCCAACCTGGGCCACACCCTGGCGCGCAGCGCCCAGGAGGCGTCCGTCTACTACGTGGTGAGCGACTGGACCGACCGGGACTCCTTCCTGGCCTTCGAGAGCAGCGCCGAACACGTCCGGCACCGCGAGAAGCTGCACCCGTACCGCACCGGCGGCTCGCTGGCGATGATGCACCTGGTGGAGGTCGCCGGATGACCGGAGTGCCGGGCCGGGTGCGGATCCTGCTGTACCTGCGGGCCACGCAGGAGCAGGTGCCCGCCGTGGAGGAGGCGTACCACCGGATCAGCAAGGACCTGGCGGGCACACCCGGCCTGCTGGGCAACGAGCTGCTGCGCGACATCACCGACGACGGCGCGTACGCGGTGCTCAGCGAGTGGGAGAGCATGGCCGCCTTCCGCGACTGGGAGGCCGGCGCCGGCCACCGCGGGACGACCTCACCGCTGCGGCCCTATCAGGACGCCGCCCGGACCAGCCCGTTCGCCCTGTTCGCGGTGGAGGCGGGGTACTGACGCGCCACCGACCGTTCCCGCACCGTGCCGTGAGGAGCACCGCTCCTCACGGCACGGTCGTCTGTGCGGTCCTCCGCGCGCGTCTGTGGGGTTCTCCGCGCGCGCGTCTGTGGGGTTCTCCGCGCGCGCGTCTGCTCGGGCAGCGAGCGGCGTGGGTGTCGGCGTCGGGCTCGGGCGGCGGGCAGCGTGCGCGTCGGCGCCGAGCGGCGAGGGGGGGGGAGCACGGGCGGCCGGGGGCGGTGGCAGGAGCGCGGGCGGCCGGGGGCGAGGGTGGGAGCGCGGGCGGCCGCGGGCGGTGGCGGGAGCGCGGGCGGCCGGGGGCGAGGGCGGGGCGGCCGGGGGCGAGGGCGGCCGGGGGCGGGGACGGAAAGCGGGGGGGGGGGGGGGGGGGGGGGGGGGGGGGGGGTGGGGGAGGGGGGGGGGGGGGGAGGGGGTGGGGGGGGGGGGGGAAGGGGCTG
>NZ_JBVIAY010000023.1:0-104966 GCF_055573695.1 Streptomyces sp. NPDC030143 | reverse complement strand
CGGGTCCCGCCCCGCACCTGTGCCGGGACGCCCCGCGCCCGGTACAGCGGCGGTGGGGGGGGGGGGGGGGGGGGGGGGGACCCGGCCCACCCCCCACCCACCCCCCCCCCCCCCACCCCCCCCCCCCCCCCCCCCCCGCCCCCCCCCTCCCCCCCCACCCCCCCCCCCCCCCCCCCTCCCCCCCCGAGCCGGTAGGCCCGGGTCCGGTACCAGGGCCTGCGTCCGCGCCTACGCGGCACCGTGCGAGCGTCGGCGGACCATCCGCATGTACGCGGCGCCCCCGACGACCACCAGGCCCACGGCGGCGGCCGCGCTGAGCGGCGTGAAGGCCTTCGTCGGGTCGATGAGACCGCCGCCGCCGGCGTGGACGCCGCCCTTCGGGCCCTCACCGGAGCGGCTGCCCGAGCTCTGGCCACCGTCCTGGATCGGGCGGCTGGGGTCCTCGCCCCGGCTGCTCGACGACCCGTCCCGGCCCCGACCGTCGAAGCCCGGACCGTTCGAGCCCGGACCGTTGGAACCGGGGCCGTTGGAGCCCGGACCGTTGGAACCGGGGCCGTTGAATCCCTGGCCGTCGCCCTGGCGCCGCTCGTCGTCGCAGTCGACGCGGAAGATCTTCTCCCGCGGCCCGGTGCCGCCCACGACGGTCCACACGAGCTTGTACTGCCCGTCGGCCAGCCCCAGCGTGTCGGTGTGTCCGGCGCCCCCGGCGAGGGTGATGGTGCCGGTCACGATGGCGGCGGTGGGCAGCGGGGGCTGGGCCTGGATGGTGTACGCGACGCTCGTCAGCTCGCCGAAGTTCGCGGCGTCGAGGTAGAAGCGGCAGACCACGGGGTCGTCCTTCGACACCCCGAACGGCACGCGCTCATGGTGGATCCTGATGTCGGCGCCGTCTCCGGGAGCGGCCGTGGCGGTCGGCGCCGCGAGCCAGGTGGCCCCGGCCGCGGTGAGGGCCGTGAGGGCCGCGACGCCGAGGCGGCTGCCGACGGCGGACGGGAGCATCGAGGTGGGCATGGATGTTCCTCCGAGTCAGACGATTTTCATACAAATCGCGCTTTCACTTGACTCTCTTTCACATCCGCGTCACCGGTGCGGGAGCACGCTCCGACGCGCCGTCGGATATCCCCCGACCGGCGCAAGACCGGGCCGGACGCGCGCACCTGAGGGCACTTCAGATCTACTCCGGCCGCCGCGAACCCGGCGCCCCCCCCCGAACCCCGAAGGCGGTCTCGGGCTCCCCGACCGCCGCGGATCCCTGCCCTCCACGCCCCTGAGAGTGCCTCGGGTCTTCTCGGACCGCCCCGCGCGCCGACGCCCTCCCGCACCTCACCCTTGAGGACACACCTCAGACCTGCCCCGACCCCACGACCCCTGCACTCCCCCGCACCCTGAGGACGCCTCAGGCTCGCCCGCCCCCGCCGTCCCGCACTCGTGACGGGCCCTCAGGTCCTCCGCGGCCGCCGTGCGCCCGGCTCGGTCCGTCTGCCCCGGCGGGCGGTTCGCGGCTCCCCGGCGCCCTACGGGACGGCCGGCGCGCGCAGGGCGACCCCCGCCGACAGGAACAGCAGCACGCCGAGCAGCAGGAAGGGCGCGGCCACCCCCGCCACCCCGGCGACCAGGCCGGCTCCGGCGGGCGCGGCGACCTGGCCGAGGCGGTTGCCGGTCAGGCGCAGGGCGAGGGCCGTGGAGCGGGCGCCGTCGGGGGCGGCCTGGACGACCGTCGTCATGGACAGCGGCTGGCCGACGCCCAGGCAGAAGCCGAGGACGACCAGGATCGCGGCGAGCCCCCACAGCGGCACCGGCAGTGCGATCCCGGCGCACAGCAGGGCGGCGAGCAGGCAGGTCACGGTCAGCAGCGCGGCCCGGCCGAGGAGCCGCAGCAGCGGGGTGAGCACCAGCCGGCAGGCGATGCTGGCCGCCGCGCGCAGGCTGAGCAGGACGCCGACGACGGACGGCGCGATGCCCCGGTCCTCGCCGACCACCGGCAGGTAGGCGGTGAGGATGTCGGTCGCCGACAACACGGAGAGGCTCACGAGAATGCCGGCCGGCACGCCGCGGGTGCGCAGGATGCGGCCGACGGGCACCCGCTCGCCCCGCCCGGTACGGGACGCGGGCGCGGTGTCCCGGTGCTCGATGCGCCACAGGGAGGTGAACGCGACCGCGGCGCCCGCCCCCGCGACGAGCAGCGCCAGCGCGCTGCTGCCGGCCATGTCGTGAGCGCCGATCAGGGCACCCGCCGCGACCGGACCGACGAGTTGGCCGAGGGAGGCGCCGATGGTGAAGTGCCCGAAGTTGCGGTCCTGTTCGTGCGGCGCGGACCGGCGGGCGACGAGCGACTGCGAGCCGATGACGAAGCACAGGTGCCCGAGGCCCATCACCCCGCTCCACAGGGCCATCGTCCAGAGGGACCCGGCGCCCCCGCTGAGCGCGCAGCCGCCGGATATCAGGACCACCCCGGCCGGCAGCAGCGGCGCACAGCGGCCGTGGTCGGTGCGGCGGCCCAGCGGGACGGCGGCGAACAGGGGCAGCAGCGCGTACACGCCCGCGATGACGCCGATGGCCCGTTCGTCGGCGCCCAGCGCGAGGGCCCGGTAGGAGACGGCGGGCCGGGCCATCGACACCGCCCCCTGCGCGAAGCCGAAGGCGATGACGAGGCGGAGCAGCCAGCCCCGGTTCCCACCGGGCCTCATGGTCGGGTCCTCCGAGGGGGTCAGATGATGCCGAACAGGATGCCGGAGCCCAGGATCACCAGGGAGGTGAGGGCGGCCCACTTCACCACGAACCTGGTGTGGTCGCCGAATTCGACCTTCGCCATGCCGACGAGGACGTACACGGCCGGGACCAGCGGGCTCGACATGTGCAGCGGCTGGCCGACGAGCGAGGCGCGGGCGATCTCCAGCGGCGACACGCCGTGCGCGGCACCCGCCTCGGCGAGCACCGGCAGGACGCCGAAGTAGAAGCCGTCGTTGGACATGAAGTACGTCAGCGGCAGGCTCAGGAAGCCGGTGACGAGCGCCATGTGCGGGCCCATGCCGCCGGGGATGCTGTCGACGATCCACTTGGCCATGGAGTCGACCATGCCGGTGCCCTGCAGGACGCCGGTGAAGACGGCGGCGGCGAAGACCATGCCGGAGACGTTGAGGACGTTGTCGGCGTGGGCGGCGAGCCGGGCCCTCTGGTCGGGGATGTGGGGGAAGTTGACGGTCAGCGCGAGCGCGGCACCGAGCAGGAACAGCACCGGGATCGGCAGCCACTCCATGATCATCGCGGTGAGCAGGGTCGCGGTGAGCAGCGCGTTGAACCAGTACAGCTTGGGGCGCAGCGTCGGCCGGTCGGGGTCGAGGCCCTGGAGGCGGGGGTCGTCGGTGTCGTCCTCGGCGTCGTCCGCGTCGGTGCCCGAGCCGGCCCCGCCGGTGGCCTTCGTCAGGCGGACCTTGCCCGAGCCGCCGGAGGCGCCGGCGCCGACCAGGACGGCCTCGGTCTCCTGCTGCTCCTCCTCGTCCTTGACGAGCTTCTCCTGCTGCAGGACGTCGTCCAGGCTGAGCACTCCGAGCCGCTTGCGCTCGCGCAGGCCGAGGAAGTACGAGAGGACGATCACGAAGAGCAGACCGACGGCGAGCGCCGGGATCATCGGGACGAAGATGTCGCCGGCGTCGAGCTTGAGCGCGGTGGCGGCGCGGGCGGTCGGACCGCCCCAGGGCAGCGTGTTCATCACGCCGTTGGCGGTGGCGGCGACACCGGTCATCACGACCAGGCTCATCTTCAGGCGCTTGTACAGCGGGTACATCGCCGAGACGGTGATCATGAAGGTGGTGGAGCCGTCGCCGTCCAGCGACACGATCGCGGCGAGCAGAGCCGTACCGACGACGATGCGCAGCGGGTCGGCCTTGCAGAACTTCAGGATGCCCCGGACGATCGGGTCGAACAGGCCGACGTCGATCATGACGCCGAAGTAGACGATGGCGAACATCAGCATCGCGGCGGTGGGCGCGAGGTTGCCCACTCCCTCGATGACGTAGTCGCCGAGCTTGGCGCCCTTTCCGACGAAGACACAGAAGAGTGCGGGGATCAGTACGAGCGCCGCGATCGGCGACATCTTCTTCAGCATGATCAGGACCAGGAAGGTCGCGATCATGGCGAAGCCGAGGATGGTCAGCATGAGTGGATACCTAACGTTCGCCCTTGAACATCCCACCTGGGGGTCGGCGGTGCGTTGACGTTAGGACCGTTCAAACGGTGTTAACAAGACGTTGACGTGCGAGCAATAAGCGCAAAACTCCTGGTCACGGCTTTGCTCAGGTCAGCGGGGTGAGCTTTTCGGTCAGCGGGGCGACCTCCACGGGCACTCCGTTGAGGACCGCGTTGCCCGAGAGGGGGTCGAGCAGGCTGCCGTCGAGGAGCTGGTTGACGTTGACTCCGGGGTCGAGCACGGCGTGGCCGAGGCGGGTGCCGGGCCGGTCATGGCCCCAGCCGTGCGGCAGGCTCACCACTCCCGGGCGGACGGCGTCGGTGACCTCGGCCGGCGCGGTCACCTCTCCTCCGGCGCCCTTCACCCGCACCGGCTCGCCGTCGCGCACACCGAGCCGCTCGGCGTCCTCGGGGTGCAGGTGCAGGGTGCAGCGGTTGCTGCCGCCGGTGAGGGCGGGGACGTTGTGCATCCAGCTGTTGTTGGAGCGCAGATGGCGGCGCCCGACCAGGACGAGCCCCTCGGGTTGTCGCCGCAGCGCCTCCCGCAGCCGGGGGAGGTCGTCGACGATCGGCCGGGGCAGCAGCTCGATGCGCCCGCTGCGGGTCTTCAGGGGCTGCGGCAGACGCGGGCGCAGCGGCCCGAGGTCGATGCCGTGCGGGTGGGCGAGCAGCCTGTCCAGGCTCAGTCCGTCGGGCCGCGCGCCGAAGCCCTCGCCGTAGGGGCCGAGGCGCAGCATCATGTCGAGGCGGCGTTCCGGGCCGCTCTCGCCGGTGAGCAGCGCGGCCAGCTCCTCCGGGTCACGGCCGTGCACGGGCGAGTGGTTTTCGCGCACGGCCTTGCCGAGGGTCTGCCCGACGACCAGGTCGTCCACGGCGGACGGGTCGGCGCCGTGCATGCCGGTCGCGGCGAGGACCAGCCGGGCGAGGATCTCGGTCTCGGCCATCCGGCCGGGTTCGAGGGGCACCGCGGGGCGGGTGTAGCGGACCTGGTGGCGCACCGCGAGGGTGTTGAAGGCGAAGTCGTGGTGGGGGCTCTGGGAGGGCGGCGGCGGGGGCAGGACGACATCGGCGTGACGCGCGGTCTCGTTCAGGTAGGGGTCGACGCTGACCATGAAGTCCAGCGAGTCGAGCGCCTTGTCGAGCCGGTCGCCGTCGGGCGCGGAGAGGACGGGGTTGGCGGCTATCGCGATCACCGCCCGGATCGGCTCGCCCTCCGCGGTGACGGTGTCGATCTCCTCGGCGAGCGAGGACAGCGGCAGCTCGCCCTTGGCCTCCGGGTGGCGGCTCACCCGGGAGTGCCAGCGGCCGAGGGCGAAGCCGTGGCCGGGGCCGGCGGGCCGGGGCGTCCTGTCGGTGGCGGCCTGCGGGAAGAGGGCACCGCCGGGCCGGTCCAGGTTGCCGGTGAGGATGTTGAGGACGTCGACGAGCCAGCTGGCGAGGGTGCCGTGCGGGACGGTGCAGCTGCCGATGCGGGCGTAGACGGCGGCGGTGGGGGCGGCGGCGAGTTCGCGGGCGAGCGCGCGGATCGTCCCGGCGTCGACGTCACAGGCGTCGGCCACGGCTTCCGGGGTGAAGTCCCGCACGGCGGCGGCGAGCTCCTCGATCCCCTGGACGTGCCCGGTCAGCTCGCCGAGCGCGACGAGGTCCTCCTCGAACAGCACCCGGGCCATCGCCGCGAGCAGCAGGGCGTCGGTGCCGGGGCGGATCGCGAGGTGCCGGTCGGCGAGCCGCGCGGTGCGGGTGCGGCGCGGGTCGACGACGGTGAGGGTGCCGCCGCGGGCTTTGAGCGCCTTGAGCCGGCCGGGGAAGTCGGGGGCGGTGCACAGACTGCCGTTGGACTCCAGCGGGTTGGCGCCGATGAGCAGCAGGTGGTCGGTGCGGTCGAGGTCGGGCACGGGGATGGCGTTGGCGTCGCCGAAGAGCAGTCCGCTGGAGACGTGCTTGGGCATCTGGTCGACCGTGGAGGCGGTGAACAGGCTGCGGGTGCCGAGCCCGGCGATGAGCACCGGCGGGTAGAGCGCGCCGGCCATGGTGTGCACGTTGGGGTTGCCGAGGACGACACCGACGGCGTGCGGCCCGTACCGCTCGAGAACCGGGCGGAGTCCGGCGGCGACCGCGTCGAAGGCCTCCTCCCAGGTGGCCTCGCGCAGCTCGCCGTCGCGGCGCACCAGCGGGGCGCGCAGCCGGTCGGGGTCGCCGTCGACGGCCCCGAAGGAGGCGCCCTTGGGGCAGATGAACCCCTTGCTGAACACGTCGTCGCGGTCACCCCGGGCGCCGGTGACCCGTGTCCCCTCGATGGTGAGCGTCAGCCCGCAGGTGGCCTCGCACAGGGGGCAGATTCGCAGGGCGGTGCGGGGCACGGGTCCTCCCGGGGGCAGCGGTGCCTGTCCCGAGTGAGCATACCGACCGGTATGCCATCCGGGGAGGGGTGGCCGCCGTCCGTCAGTCCAGTACCCGTGCGAGGTAGGCCCGCAGCAGCTCCCGCGTCTCCTCGATCACCTTGGCGTCGCCCTCCGGATCCATCCGGAAGGCCAGGTGGACGAGGGTGTCCGCGGTCTCGACGGCGATCAGGAAGGTGCGGTTCAGGTCCTCGTCGGCCTCACGGTCGAGGTAGTCGGCGAGGAGCAGGCCGAGACGGTCGGCGACGCGGTGGTTGGGTTCGCCGCGCGCCCCGACCGGGATCTGGTTGCCGAAGTCGACGAGCGAGAAGCCGGGCGCGGTGCGCTTCATGGCCAGGTACTCGTCGAGCACGGCGTCCATGGCGGCCCGCCAGTCGCCCCGGTCGGCCTCCTTCAGGCGCTCGGTGACCCGCTCCGAGTAGCGCTCCAGGTTGCGCTGGGCGAGCGCGTCGGCCATCTGCCGCTTGTTGCCGAAGAAGCGGTAGACGGATCCGATCGGGACGCCGGCGCGCTGGGCGACGGCACGGGTGCTCAGAGCGTCGTAGCCGACCTCGTCGAGGAGGTCGGCGCAGGCGTCCAGAATTCTGGTCAGGCGTTCGGCACTGCGCCGCTGCACGGGCGCACGGCGTAGCGATGTCGCGTGGGGCACGGGCTTCATGATGCCTTTCCGCCGCCGTCCGGTGAACCTCTCCCCTGGGTACGCAGAAAGATGCCCGGTGCACTCAGTGCGGAGGGGGACTGCGCGGAGGACGACCGGGCGGAGGGGGACGGCGGGGAGGGCGACCGGTCGGCCGGCGACCGCGAGGGGACTCCCGACGAGGCGTCCGGCTCCGACGCCGTGATGTCCGCCGTGCTCTCGACCGGCTTGCCGTCGACCGCCCAGACCGTGCCGTCGTCGGCGTACAGCCGGGCGGTGACCTGGTGGGTGCCGTGCGGGAGGTAGCCGGCGGGGATGCGGTGGGAGGGACCGCGCAGGTCGGCGACGGGACGGTCGTCGACGAAGAGCCGGGCGATGCCGCGGCCGGTGACCGCGCCCGGTGCCGTCCCGGCCGGCGAGAACCGGAAGTCGCGCACCTTCAGCCGCACGTCCCAGCCGCCGTCGGCGTCGGGCTCGACCTCGAGGCCGACCTGGGGCGCCCCCTTCTCGTCCACCTCCCGGTAGTGCCGCCCCTCGGCGTCCGTGTGGTCCATGACCGTGCCGACGGGCGAGAGGGAGGCAGCCGGGCTCCGCCCGCCCCCGGACCCGGGTGTGTCACTGGAGCCGCAGCCCGCGGATCCGGCCAGCAGCAGCACACCGACCGCGAGCGCGGCGCTCCTTCGACGCGTCCACGACATGCCGGGGAGCCTAGAACACCGGTACGACACCTGGATCCCCCTGGAGTCTGGTTCTCGGCCGACATGATCGTCCTCCCGCAGGAGGACACCCGGACCTCTTGCGCCCGGGAAACCGCAATCCTACGGTGTTGCATAGGAATCAGCGGCGAGGGAGCACGCATGAACAGCGGGGACGTACGCAAGACGGCCGAGGGCCTGGCCCACCTGTCGGGGTTCGGCAACGAGCACGCCTCGGAGGCCGTGCCGGGAGCCCTGCCCGAGGGCCGCAACTCGCCGCAGCGCGCCCCCCTCGGCCTGTACGCGGAACAGCTGAGCGGCTCGGCCTTCACCGAGCCCCGCTCCCACAACCGCCGCTCGTGGCTGTACCGGATCCGCCCCTCGGCGGCGCATCCGGCGTTCACCCGCACGGCGAACGGCGCGCTGCGCACGGCCCCCTTCACGGAGACGGTGCCCGACCCCAACCGGCTGCGCTGGGACCCGCTGCCCGAGCCTCCGGCCGGGACGGACTTCCTGGCGGGCCTGTGGACCCTCGGCGGCAACGGCGACGCCGCCCAGCGCACCGGCATGGCCGTGCACCTCTACCACGCCAACGCCTCGATGGACCGGGTGTTCGGCGACGCCGACGGCGAGCTGCTGCTCGTCCCCGAGCGGGGCGGGCTGCTGCTGCGCACGGAGTTCGGCCTGCTGCACGCCGAGCCGGGCCATGTGGCGTTGATTCCGCGCGGCATCCGCTTCCGCGTCGAACTGCTGGACGCCTCCGCCCGCGGATACGTCTGCGAGAACTACGGCGCTCCCTTCCGCCTGCCCGACCTCGGCCCGATCGGCGCCAACGGTCTGGCCAACCCGCGCGACTTCCGCGCCCCGGTCGCCGCGTACGAGGACGTCGAGGGCCCGGTGGAGGTGGTCAACAAGTTCTGCGGCAACCTGTGGACGGCCACGTACGACCACTCCCCGCTGGACGTCGTCGCCTGGCACGGCAACCACGTCCCGTACGTCTACGACCTGCGTCGCTTCAACGTCATCGGCACCGTCTCCTACGACCACCCCGACCCGTCGATCTTCACGGTGCTGACCTCGCCGTCGGACACCCCGGGCCTGGCCGGCGTGGACTTCGTGGTGTTCGCCCCGCGCTGGCTGGTGGGCGAGGACACCTTCCGGCCGCCGTACTTCCACCGCAACGTCATGAGCGAGTACATGGGGCTGATCGAGGGCGCCTACGACGCGAAGACGGCCGGGAAGGGGGGGTTCGTGCCGGGCGGCGGGTCGCTGCACAACATGATGTCGGCGCACGGTCCGGACCGGGAGACCTTCGACCGGGCGAGCGCCGCCGAACTGGGGCCGCAGAAGGTCGACGACGGGCTGGCGTTCATGTTCGAGACGCGCTGGCCGCTGACGCTCACCCCCGGGGCGGCCGGCGCCGAGCACCTGCAACAGCGGTACGACGACGTGTGGTCGGGCCTCGAGCGGCACTTCCGCCCGTTGCACTGACCGACCGCGAAAGGTACGGATAGCCCGTGACCTCCTTCGCCCCGGACTCGATCGTCCTCACCCGCAAGCTGCCGCTCTGGTACCAGGTGTCGCAGTCGCTGCGCGCCTCGATACTCGGCCGCTCGCCCCGCGATCCGCTGCGGCTGCCCACCGAGGAGCAGTTGGCCGGACACTACGGGGTGAGCGTGCTGACCATGCGGCAGGCGCTGAAGGAGCTGGAGGACGAGGGGCTGATCACCCGCCACCGCCGGCGCGGCACCTTCATCGAACCGAGCGCGCGACGGGGCGCCCCGGTCCGGCTGCTGGGCTCGGTCGACGCGATCGTGGCCCAGCAGTCCGGCATGGTGACGGAGCTGCTCGAGCACGGCAGGGACGAGGTCCCCGCCGAACTGGCCGAGCACTTCCCGGACCTGACGCAGGTGGCGACGTACCACCGGCTGCGGGCCGACGAGGCGACGGGCGAGCCGACCAACCACGCCCGCAACTACGTCCGTCCCGAGGTCGCCGCCCTCTTCGACCCGCAGGACCTGGTCCGCTGGCCGATGACCCGGGTGCTGCGGGACGTCGCGGGCGCGGACATCAGCCGCATCACGGACACCGTGGAGGCCCGCCTGGCGGACCCGGAGACGGCGCGGCTGCTGCGGGTGCCGCTGCTGAGCCCGATCCTGCACTACACGGGCGTCACCTACGACGCCGACGGCCGCCCGCTGGACGTGGCCGTCATCCACTACCGCGGCGACCGCTTCTCCTTCACGGTGACGCTCGACGCCACCTGACCCGCCCGTCCGCAGGCCGTCGTACGATGCCCAGCGTGACGCACGACGACGCTCCGCCGCTGGCGGACCTCATGCCGTGGTCCGTCGCACCGCCGCGGCTCGGCCGGGGCTGGCCGACGGCCCCCGACCCGGCGTCCCTGAAGGCCCGTTGGGACGCCCTGGTGAAGGCCGAGGGCCCGGAGCGCGAGGCCCTCTTCGAGCCGACGCGGGCGCGCACCCTGCACTCCGCGGTCGGCCAGCTCCCGGGGAGCTCCGGCGGCACCGAGAGGCTGGTCCGCGCCGTCGGCCCCTGCCCGGAACCGGTCCGGGTCCTCTTCGGCCCCCTCGACGAGCAGTGGCTCATCCCCGACCACCGCCTGATCGACGCGGCCCGCCCCGAGCTGTGGCGGGTGGCGGACGACCGGCAGGTCTTCGTCGTGGAGACGGCGTACGCGCCCGGCCCGCCCGTCGTCGTCACGTCCCGGTTCCCGCTCGCGCGCCCCGGCCGGATCCGCCCCCTCTACCGGCGCCCCGGCGCCGAGGAACCCAATGTGGCCCCGGGCCTGTACGGCCACCTGGGCCACTCCCCCGAGCCGCTGGACCTCCTGGCCTGGATCGTGGCCGCCGTCGGCGACGACCTCACCGTCCCCCTCACCCGCGACCCCGGCCTGTGGTCGCGGGGCGTGGAGCTGGGCCGCCGGCTGCTGTGGCTCCAGCGCCGCGACGGCGAACGCCCCAAGCTGCCCGGCGGCCGGCGCCCCTACGTGCGCGCCCCGCTCCCCGCCTTCCCCCTCACCCTCCACTACGACCGCGAGGAGGAGACCCTCCACCTCGACGAGGGCCGCATCTCGCCGGTGCCGCCGCAGGCCTGGGACTTCGAGGCGGGCGGCGCCCGGGTGCTGGGGCAGTGGTTCGCGCACCGCACGAGCGAGGGCGAGCCCGGCACCCTCGGCGCGATCCGCCCGGCGACCTGGCCGCAGAGCTGGACCTCCGAGCTGCTGGAGCTGATCACGGTCCTGGCCCTGCTGGCGGAGCTGCTGCCGCGGCGCGAGGCGTTGCGGGCGGAGATCACCGCGCCGGTGACGGCGGCGGAGCTGTGCGCGGCGGGTGTCCTGCCGCCCGCAGCCCCGACCCGCCGTCCGGCGTCGGTGCTGGACCTCCCCGAGGAGGGCCCGGAGGGCCAGTTCACCCTGCTCTGAGGGGGTCCTTGCACGGTGAGCGCCCGATCAGGCCGCGTGGTCCGGTGCCGTGCATCGCAAGGCGCCGGAGAGGGAGAGTCCCTGGAGCGGAGCTACCAGGGCCTTCCGGCAACGCGGCGAGGTGCGGGTACCGGGCCGCGCGGCCGGCCCCACCGGGTGATCCGGGGCGCCCGGATCATTGCTCGGGCCGGGGCGCGAAGGCGTCCAGGACCCGGTGCAGCGCCAGGTCGAACACCGCCTCCAGGTCGATGGGGCCCGGGTCCTCCGCGAAGGCCGCCGCCATCCGGGGATAGGCACCGCCGGCCACCTGGCTCCCGAGATACGCGATCCGCGCCGCGTTCTCCTCCTCCACCGACCACGGCAGCGACCGTGCCCGCTCGGCGGTCGCCAGCTCGTTGGCCACGTACATGGTCACCACACCGTTCAGCATCCCGACGAGCTGCATCTTCGTGCCGTAGGTCATGTCCAGCGGGTCCAGGCAGGCCAGACAGTGCTCCAGGTAGCGCAGCGCGTTCGGGCTGAAGCCGTGGACGGGGGACATCAGCCGGGGCAGCCAGGGGTGGCGTTGCATCAGCGCCCGGGTCTGGCGGCCCACCCTGAGCATGTCGGCGCGCCAGTCCCCGCTCGGCTCCCACAGCTCGTGCTCACCGCCGGCCGCGTCCACCATCAGCTCGTACAGGTCCTCCTTGCGGGGGACGTAGTTGTACAGCGACATCGTGCCGCAGCCCAGCTCGGCCGCCACGTGACGCATGGTCACGGCGTCGAGTCCGTCGGCGTCGGCGATCCGGACGGCCGCCGCCGCGATGTCCGCACGCGAGTACGCCGGTCTGGGCCCCCGTCCCGTCCGCTCGGGACGGGACCAGATCACTTCGGGTACGGCCGCTCGGCCCGCCATCGCTCATCACCTCGGCCACCATCGTAGTTACGTACGACGTACGTAGTGCGCTATGGTCACCCCATGACGACTACGTACGCTGTACTTAGTGAAGGTCTGGGGAAGCGGTTCGGCGAGGTGGTCGCCCTGCGGGGGCTGGACCTGGCCGTCGAGCGGGGCACGGTCTGCGGGCTCCTCGGGCCGAACGGGGCGGGCAAGACCACCGCGGTGCGTCTCCTGACGACGCTGCTGCGGCCGGACGCCGGCTCGGCCCGGGTCGCGGGCCACGACCTGGTCCGGGAGGCCGCCGCCGTACGGCGTGCCATCGGCGTCACGGGCCAGTACGCCTCGGTGGACGGCGACCTCACCGGCCGGCAGAACCTGCGCCTGTTCGCCCGGCTGCACCGGGTGCGCGGCCCGGCGCGGCGCGCCGACGAGCTGCTGGAGCGCTTCGGGCTCGGCGAGGCCGCCGACCGCCCCGCGTCGACCTGGTCGGGCGGCATGCGCCGCCGTCTCGACATCGCGGCCGGCCTGGTCCGCCGCCCGGAGGTGCTCTTCCTCGACGAGCCGACGACCGGACTGGACCCGGCCGGCCGCAACCGGATCTGGGACGCCGTGCGGGACCTGCGGCGCGAGGGGACGACCGTGCTGCTGACCACCCAGTACCTGGAGGAGGCGGACCGGCTCGCCGACGACATCGCCCTGGTGGACCGCGGGCGTGTCGCCCACACCGGTTCGCCGGGCCACCTCAAGGCGCTCGTCGGCTCCTACGCGGAGGTGGTCGTCACCGACCCGGACGCGCTGACGCAGGCGGCGGGCGTCCTGGACCAGCTCACCGGCGGGCGGCCGTCGATCGACCGCGCCCGCGGTGCCGTCGGCGCGGTCACCCGCGACACCACGCTCACCCTGCCCCGGCTGGTGCGCGCGCTCGACACCGCGGGCGTGCCGCTGCTCGACGCGAGCCTGAGACCCCCCACCCTCGACGACGTGTTCCTGCGCCTGACGGCCGCCGGGGAGGCCGCCGCGTGAACGGCCTCGCCCACGACGGAACCGTCATGCTGGGACGGCAGTTGCTGCGGATCCGCAACAACCCGGCCCTGGTCGTCCTCACCCAGACCATGCCGGTCACGATGCTGCTCTTCTTCGGCTACGTCTTCGGCAGCGCGCTGGCCATGCCGGGCGCGGAGTACCGCTCCTTCCTCGTGCCGGGCCTGCTGGTGGCGACCGCCGCCAACGGGATCATGACGGGCATGTTCCAGGCGGCTCAGGACGTGCACCGGGGCGTCACCGACCGGCTGCGGACCCTTCCGGTGAGCCGGGCGGCGGTGCCGCTCGGGCAGGCGGTCGCCGACCTCGTCGTCACGGCCGCGGGCACCGTGCCGTTCCTGCTGGTGGCGCTCGCGGTGGGCTGGCGGGTGGAGGGCTCCGTCCCCGCGGCGGCCGGCGCCCTCGCCCTGCTGCTGCTCTTCCGGTTCGCGTGCACCTGGGCGGGGATCTTCCTCGGGATCCTCTCCCGCAGCGAGGAGGCGGCCGGCCAGCTGGGCAGTGCGACGTTCATGCTGCCGCTGCTGTCCAACGCCTACATCCCCACCGACCACCTGCCGGGCTGGTTGCGCACGCTCGCCGAGTGGAACCCGATCAGCGCGCTCACCACCGCCCTGCGGGACCTGTTCGACAACGCGCCGGTGCCCCAGGGTGCCGCCTGGCCGGTGGCGCACCCGGTCGCCGGTTCGCTGGCCTGGTGCCTGGTGCTGATCGCGGTGTTCGCGCCGCTGGCCGTGCGCGCCCACGCCCGCCCCCGGGCATGACAAACCCGTGAGCCGGGAGCCATGATCCACCCCATGGACCAGCTCCCCCCGCCCCTTGCGGGCGTCACCGTCGTCGCCGTCGAGCAGGCCGTCGCGGCCCCGTTCGCCACCCGGCAGCTCGCCGACCTGGGCGCCCGGGTGATCAAGGTCGAGCGGATCGACGGCGGCGACTTCGCCCGCGGCTACGACACCGCCGCCCGCGGCCTCGCCTCGCACTTCGTGTGGTGCAACCGCGGCAAGGAGTCGATCGCCCTGGACCTGAAGGACCCGCGCGGCCTGGACGTCGTACGACGGCTGGTCGCGGACGCGGACGTCTTCGTGCAGAACCTCGCCCAGGGAGCGGCGGCCCGGCTCGGCCTGGACGCGGCCACCCTGTGCGCGGCGCACCCCCGGCTGATCGCCGTCGACATCTCCGGGTACGGGGCGTCGGGACCCTACGCCGGCAAACGGGCGTACGACATGCTCGTGCAGTGCGAGGCCGGGCTGGTGTCGGTGACCGGGACGCCCGACCGGCCGGTGAAGGCGGGCGTCCCGGCGGCGGACATCGCGGCGGCCATGTACGCCTTCTCGGGGGTGCTGGCGGCGCTGGTGCGGCGCGGCGCGACCGGGCGGGGCGGGCCGGTGGAGGTGTCGATGCTGGAGGCGCTCGCGGAGTGGATGGGACACCCCCTGCACCACGTGCTGCACGGGGGGACCGCCCCGGCCCGCACCGGCCTGGCGCACGCCGTGATCGCGCCCTACGACGCCTACCCCACCGCCGACGGCGGGCGGGTGCTGCTGTCGGTGCAGAACGACCGCGAGTGGCGGCGCCTGGCCGAACGGGTCCTCGGGCAGCCGGAGCGGGGGACCGAACCGGAGTTCGCGACGAACGCGGCGCGGGTGGCGCACCGGGACCGCACGGACGAGCTGGTCGGCGCGGCGCTGGCGCGACTGGACACCGACGAGGCGCTGGCGCGACTGGAGGGCGCCGGCATCGCCTGCGCGCGCCTGAGGGACCTGCACGAGCTGGCCGAGCATCCGCAGCTGGCGGCCCGTGAGCGGTGGCGGGAGGTGGACTCGCCGGTCGGGCCGTTGCGGGCGCTGCTGCCCCCGATCACACTGCCGGGCGGGGCGGAGGCGCGGATGGGGGCTGTGCCCGCGCTCGGGGAGCACACCGGGGCGGTGCTGCGTGCCGTGGGGATGACGGACGACGAGATCGCAGCGCTTCGCCGGGACGGTGTGGCCGCCTGAGCGCGGGCTTCAGTGCTTGTTGCTGCCGCCGAACAGCGAACGGCGCAGTCGACGCAGTGGCGCGAAGAGCGAGACACGGCTCACCCGGGCGCCCCTGGAGCTGCGGTGGGCGGGCTCACGTGCGGTCAGTTCCCGCATCAGCGAGGTCGCCTCGACGGTCTCCCGCTGCGGGATGGCGGGACCCGCCAGCACCGAGAGATGGCGGTCGAGACGCGAACTGCTCGCGCTGCTGCCGCAGGTGATCGCAGGGACCCTCGCCCTGCTGCGCATCGTTATCTGTTCCATGTCACTCCCCACCCGTACGAGTCCACCCGGCCCGGGCAGGGTAACCCTATCGCCCCGTCGAGGCACACGTGTATCGCGGTCACAGGATTCACCTTCCCCGTAAGGGGGTTGACAATGCCTCTTCGGTCACTCTCCGAATCCGACCGTTTTCAGGGTGAGTTGTACAACCGGCTGCGTGGTGGGCTGAGGCGACCCGCCGTCGGGCTCGACGGTCACAGCCAGTGACGTGGCGGAGGCTTCCAGGCCGGTCGCGACCAGGGGCGTGTCGCCGTCGAAGAGGCCGAGGGAGCGCGGTTGCGCGCCGGGGCGCATGAGCCACAGCTGGTGCACCTGCCCGGCGGCCAGTCCGTCGTAGCCGTTGAGTGTGACGATCGCCTCCCCCTCCGAAGCGGAAGCGATTACTCCGATACTTCGGCCCCGAGCGTCCTGACCGGTGCTCGCCCGGGCGTCCGGAGCTGCGAGAACGTGGGCGATCTCACGTGCCTGGGCGCGCTCGGCGTCCAGTCGGTCCTGGGTGCGGTCGGCCTGGACGGCGAAGAGGGAGGCGACGACGAGGGCGGCGGCGGCCGTCGCTGTGGCGAACGGCACGAACAGCGGGCGGCGCGCACGGGGCGCACGGGTGCGCCCGGGCAGCGGCTGTATGCCCCAGACGTGCGGCGGCAGTCGGGGCGCGCGCTCGCGTACCGGCGCGGGCCGCGGGTCCTGCGGCGTCGACCGCACGGCGGCCAGCACCCGGTCGCGCATCGCGGGCGGCGGCGGGGCGGCCGTCGACCAGGCGAGCCGGACGGCGTCCTCGGACAGCTCCCGCACCTGCGCGGCGCAGCGGTCGCAGCTCTTCAGGTGCTTCTCGAAGCGGTGGCGCTCACCGGCGTCGAGGGCGTCGAGCGCGTAGGGCGCGGCGAGCGAGTGCAGGTCCTCGCGGCGGAACAGGATCATGCGGCTCCTCCCAGGCAGTCGCGCAGCCGCGTGAGTCCGTCGCGCATCCGGGTCTTGACGGTGCCCAGCGGCAGGGACAGCCGCTCGGCCACCTCACGGTAGGTGTAGCCGTCGTAGTAGGCGAGGGTGACGGACTGGCGTTGCAGGCTCGTCAGCCGGTCCAGGCAGCGGCGGACCAACTGGCGCTCCAGCCCGGCCTCGACCTCCTCGGACACCTGGTCGAAGGCGGGGTGGTGGGCGCGCTGGGCCTCGCGCTGCTCGCGCTCACCGGCCGCGCGGGCGCTGCGCACCCGGTCGACGGCGCGGCGGTGGGCAAGGGTGAGGATCCACGACAGGGCGCTGCCGCGTCCGGGATCGAAGCGGGCGGCCGAGCGCCAGGCCTCCAACAGCACCTCCTGCGCCACCTCCTCCGACTGCGCGGGGTCGCGCACCACGCGACGCACGAGACCGAACACCGGGCCGGACACCAACGCGTAGAGCTGCTCGAAGGCCCTCTGGTCACCGCCCGCCACCAGGACCAGCAGTTCGTCCGCCTCCATACGGTCCCCCTCCCGACGGCCGCACCCGGGCCGTCCCGTCCTACCGGGCATTGGCAACGCACACACCTCCGAGGGAGGTAATACGGATCGCCGGGCTGGAAACGCGGGTCGGAGACCGGAAAAAAGTTTTTCGTCTCCGACCAATCCGAACCGCCCCTCCGCTCCGTATTCCTGTCCGTCAGGCAAGTTGGCACGGAGGACGGACGGCATGGAAGCAATCTCCAGCAGCGGCGCGGGACGCAGGGGCGTCGCGACTCTCATATGCGGTGCGCTGGCCGCCGGAGGTCTCGCGGCCGCCGGTGCGGCCGCGCTGGAACCACGGACGGCGTCGGCCTCCAGCCACCGGGAGGCGCCGCTGATCTCGGGGACCCCGCAGTACGACAACACCGACGTGTACGCCTTCGTCAGCCCGGACAAGCCGGACTCGACGACGATCATCGCGAACTGGACCCCCTTCGAGGAGCCGGCCGGCGGCCCCAACTTCTTCCCCTTCGCCGAGGACGCCCAGTACGACCTCCACGTCGACCGGGACGGCGACGCGCGGCAGGACCTGACGTTCCGGTACACGTTCCGGACGCACGTCAAGAACAAGAAGACGTTCCTCTACAACACCGGTGCCGTCGAGAGCCTGGACGACCCCGACCTGAACGTGACGCAGACGTACGACCTGGAGCTGCTCAAGCTGAAGAGGGGGAAGGTCGCCCACCGGACCAAGCTGGCGGACAACGTGCCGGTGGCACCGTCGAACGTCGGCAAGGCGTCGATGCCGGACTACGCCAAGCTGCGCGGCCAGGCGGTCTACAAGCTCTCCAACGGCGCCCAGACCTTCGCCGGCCAGGCCGACGACCCGTTCTTCCTCGACCTGCGCGTCTTCGACCTGCTGTACGGCGGGAACCTCTCCGAGGTCGGCAACGACACGCTCAAGGGCTACAACGTCAACTCCATCGCCCTGCAGGTCCCGAACGACCTGATCGCCGAGTCGTCCCACCAGCCGATCGTGGGCATCTGGTCGACGACCCAGCGCGAGAACGCCGAGGGCTACTACACGCAGGTCTCGCGGCTGGGCAGCCCCCTGGTCAACGAGGTCGTCAACCCCATCAAGGACAAGGACCGGTTCAACGCGTCCGAGCCCAAGGACGACGCCCGGTTCCTGAAGAACGTCACCAACCCCGAGCTGCCGAAGCTCATCGAGGCGATCTACAAGATCAAGGCGCCCGCCGAGCCGCGCAACGACCTGGTGGACGTGTTCCTCAAGGGCGTCAAGGGCCTCAACCAGCCTCCGCACGTGACGCCTTCGGAGCAGCTGCGCCTGAACACCTCCGTCAAGCCGGCCGCCGAGCCCAAGCGGCTGGGCGTCCTGGACGGCGACACCGCGGGCTTCCCGAACGGCCGCCGGCTCACCGACGACGTGATCGACGCCTCGCTCCAGGTCGTCGAGGGTGAACTGCTCGGCGCGAAGAACGACCTGGGCGACGCCGTCGACAAGAACGACAAGGAGTTCGAGAAGGCCTTCCCGTACGTCGCGCTGCCGACCGAGGGTTCCCGCGGCCCGCTCGCCAAGGGCACCGGCGGCAACGACGTCCGCAACCAGCTCGGTGACGCCCTTCAGCCGGCGTCCGCCTGGGGCGACGGCAACACCACGCTGATCGCCGCCTCCGCCGGCGCCGGCGCGGCCGGAATCCTCCTCATCGGCGGTGGCCTGATGTGGTGGCGTCGGATGCGGGGCCGGGCCTACTAGGGGGTGTTTAGAAAGTCCCGCACAGCACCCACGGCGCCCGGCACGCCCTCTCGCCGCACCGGCCGAAAGCCCGAGTACACCCAGTACGAGCGCTTCCGTCCGGCACGCCGAGAGCACGCACCGGACACCGCGAGCACCGCACAGGACTTTCGAAACACCCCCTAGGGGTGTTGACACCCCCAAGGCCACCCGCCGACACCTGAGCCGGGCCGGGGAGAATCCTGCGCTCCCCGGCCCCACCGACGGGCGCGGCCCGCGTGTCCATTCCCCCACGGCGCGGGCCGCGCCCCCCCACCCGCAGGCAGATCCACCCCAGGCGACCAAGGAGAGGGCATGTCCCCGCGCACCACCCACGCCGAACCGGACCCCGGGTCACCGGCCCCGGGACCGACCCCCGAGGACACGCCCGGCACCGAAGGGCCGGCCTCCGGCGTGGCGGAGTCGGAGTCCTCGGACGCGGCCGAAGCCACGGCCGAGGTCGACGTCCGGGTCGCCGCGGTGCGACGGGTCGCGGCCCTCGGGCGGCGCCGGCGGGCGGTCGGGACGGCGGCCTGCGCGGCGATGCTGGCCGTGGGGCTCACCGCCGGGGCGATCGCGTTCGGGGCCGCCGGGGACAGCGGGGGCAGGTCCGTGACGGCGGCCGCCGCGCTGCCGCCGGGGGCGCTCACCGGAGGCGACCTGAACGCCGGCATCACCGCGCTCCAGGCCCATCTGCGCGCCCAGCCCAAGGACTTCGGCGGCTGGGCCACCCTCGGGCTGGCCTACGTCGAGCAGGCGCGCACCCAGGGCGACCCCTCCCGCTACCCGCAGGCCGACGAGGCACTGCGGCGCTCGCTCGAGCTGCGCCCCGACAACGACCAGGCCCTGTCCGGCCGGGCCGCCCTCGCCGCCGCCCGCCACGACTTCCCCGGCGCCCTCGAGCACGCCGACCGCGCCCTCGCGGCCAACCCCTACAACGAACGCGCCCTCTGCTCCCGCGTCGACGCCCTCGTCGAGCTCGGCCGCTACGTGGACGCGGAGAAGGCCGCCCGCGTCGCCGACCGACGGCGGCCGGGGGTACCGGTGTTCACGCGGTACGCGTACGTCCACGAGCTGCGCGGCGACGTCACCACCGCCCGCCGCGTGCTGGAGAAGGCGCTCGCGGCGTCCGTCTCCCCCGGTGACGTCGCCTACGTCGCCACCCAGCTCGGGCAGCTCGCCTGGAGCCAGGGCCGCTACGCGGACGCCCTCACCCACTACGCCCGCGCCCTCGCCGCCGACGACACCTACCTCCCGGCGCTCGAAGGGCGGGCCCGCGCCCAGGCCGCGAGCGGACAACTCGCCGACGCGATCGCGGGGTTGGAGGGTGTCGTCGCCCGCTTCCCGCTGCCCGGTCCGCTCGTCGAACTGGGTGAGCTGTACGAGACCCGCGGCGGCGCGGGCGACGAGGCGAAGGCCGAGGAGCAGTACACCCTCGTCGACGCCTGGACCGCCCTCGCCCGCGCGGGCGGCGTCAACGTCGACCTCGACACCGCCCTCGCCGCCGCCGACCACGGCGACAGGGCGGCGGCCCTGCGCGCGGCCCGCGCCGAGTGGGCCCGCCGGCACACCGTGCACACGGCCGACGCCCTCGCCTGGGCCCTGCACGTCAACGGCAGGGACGCGGAGGCCCTCCCCTACGCCCGGCAGGCCACGGCGACCGGATACCGCAACGCGGCCTTCCTGTACCACCGTGGGGTGATCGAGGCCGCCACCGGTCACGCGCAGGAGGCCCGCAGCCATCTCACGGCGGCCCTGAAGCTGAACCCCGGCTTCTCCGCGCCGGGCGCGCGCGCGGCCCGTACCGCACTGAAGACGCTGGAGGCGGCCAAGTGAGACTCCGTCGTGTGTCCGCCTCCTGCGCGGCCGTTCTGACGGCCGGCTGCGCGCTCGCGCTGCTCCCTTCCACCAGCGCGAGCGCGCACCCCCTCGGCAACTTCACCGTCAACCGCTACGACGGCCTGGTCGCCGCACCCGGGCAGTTGCGCGTCGACCACGTCGAGGACCTCGCCGAGATCCCGGCGACCCAGGTGAAGCCGGACGTCGAACGGCTCGGCATGACCGAGTGGGCCCGCCGGCGGTGCGCGACGGCCGCCGCGGACAGCGCACTCACCGTGAACGGCCGTACGGTCGCCCTCACGGCCGCCGGCGCCGAGGCGGTCGTGAGGCCCGGCCAGGCGGGGCTCGACACCCTGCGCGTGCAGTGCCGGCTGACGGCTCCGCTGCCCGAGGGCGAGAGCGTCACCCTCACCTTCCGCGGCGCGGGTGCCTCCTCCGGTCCCGGCTGGCGCGAGATCACCGCGCGCGGCGACCGCATGACGCTCACCGACTCCGATGTGCCGGCCGCGTCGATCTCGGACGAACTCGCCGACTATCCGGCGGAGTTGCTCTCCTCCCCCGCCGACACCGCGACCGCCTCCCTGCGGGTGCGGCCCGGCGGCCCGGCCCTCGCCGAGCGGGACGGGGACGCGCCCGCCGCGTCCGTCCTGCCCCGCGGCGTCGACCGCTGGACGCGGGCCCTGGACAGCCTCGTCGCCCGGCAGGACCTCACCCTCGGCTTCGCCGCCCTCGCCCTGGTCGTCGCCGTCGTCCTCGGCGCGATGCACGCGGTCGCGCCCGGTCACGGCAAGACGCTCATGGCGGCGACGGCCGCCGCCCGGGGCGGCCGGGCCCGCCTCCGGGACGTCATGCCGCTGGCCGCGTCGGTCACGGTCACCCACACGCTCGGCGTCGTCGCCCTCGGCCTCCTGGTCACCGCCGGTTCGGCCGCGGCCCCCTCGGTGATCGCCTGGCTGGGACTGGCGAGCGGCGCCCTGGTTCTCTTCGCGGGCGCGACCCTCGTCCGCCGTGCCTGGCACCAGCGCGGGCACGAGCACGGTCCCGGGGGCGGGCACGCGCACGGGCCGGGGGACGGTCACGGGCACGCCCACACCCAGGCCCCCGCCCGTCAACTCGCCCTCGTCGGCGCCCCCGGCGAACACACACACGACGCCCACCGTCACGACCCCCACGGCCATGCCCGTGATCACGACCACCACGATCACGACCACCACGATCACGGCCACGGCCACGGCCACACTCACGCCCACGAGCACGGCCACGCCCACGAGCACGGCCACGCCCTCACCCACACCCACGGCGGCCACACCCACACCCACTCCACCTCCCCCACGCTCCGGGGCACGATCCTCCTCGGCTTCGCCGGAGGGCTCGTCCCCAGCCCCTCCGCCGTCGTCGTACTGGTCGGCGCGGCGGCGCTCGGGCACGCCTGGTTCGGGCTGCTGCTGGTCGTCGCCTACGGGGTCGGACTCGCGCTGACCCTGACCGCCGCCGCGTTCGCCGTCGTCCGGCTGGGGACGGGCGCGACCCGGTTCCTGGAGCGCGGCCCGCGCTGGACGACGCATCCGGTCGCCGTCCTGGTCCGCCGGAACGTGCCCCTGTGGTCCGCGCTCCTCGTGGTGGCGCTCGGGGTCGGACTGGTGCTCAAGGGGGCCGCATCCGTCCTCGCCTGAGCTACGTTTGTGGAGGTATTCGCCGGGATGCGAAGGGGGCGCGGTGTCCGAGGAACCGGGCAGTGAACGTCTGATCGCGGGCCGCTACCGCCTGCTGTCCCCGCTCGGCGAGGGCGGCATGGGCACGGTGTGGCGGGCCCGGGACGAGGTGCTGCACCGCGAGGTCGCCGTGAAGGAGGTGCGTGCCCCGGCCGGGCTGCCGGCCGGCGACGTCGAGCGGCTGTACGCCCGGCTGGAACGCGAGGCCTGGGCGGCGGCCCGGGTCGCGAACCGCAACGTGGTGACCGTGTACGACGTGGCCACGCAGGACGGACGGCCGTGGATCGTCATGGAGCTGGTGCGCGGGATCTCGCTCGCCGACCAGCTGGACGCCGAGGGTCCGCTGGACCCGGCGCGGGCCGCGCACGTCGGGGCGGAGGTGCTGTCCGCGCTGCGGGCGGCGCACGGGGCCGGGGTGCTGCACCGCGACGTGAAGCCGGCCAACGTGCTGCTGTCGAACGACGACCGGGTGGTGCTCACCGACTTCGGCATCGCCACCGTCGAGGGCACCTCGGCGCTGACCATGACCGGCGAGGTGATCGGGTCGCCGGAGTTCCTCGCGCCGGAGCGCGCGCTGGGGCGTACGCCGGGCCCCGAGTCGGACCTGTGGTCGCTGGGGGTGCTGCTGTACGCCTCGGTGGAGGGGCACTCCCCGTTCCGGCACGACACCCCGCTGAGCACCCTGCGCGCGATCGTCGACGAGGAGCTGCCGCCGCCGTACCGGGCGGGGCCGCTCACCCCGGTCATCGAGGGGCTGCTGCGCAAGGACCCGGCCGACCGTCTGCCGGCCGAGGTGGCGGAGCGGGAGCTGCGGATCGTCGCCGCGGGCGGCACCGTCACCTCGTCGCGGACGGCGGTGCCGGCACCGTATCCGCCGCCGGGCGCGGATCTGCACCGGACTCCGCGGCCGTCGGGCACCGCCCCCTTCCCGCAGCAGCCGCCCCCTCCCGGGACGGGTGGCGGGTCGACCACGGCCCGGACCGGGCCGGGGCGCGACCGGCGGGCCGCCGGTGTGCTGGTCGCCGGTGTCACGGCCCTGGCGCTGGCGGTCGCCGGGCTGACGTACGCGCTGCTGACCCGGGACGACGGGGGCGACGGGGGTGGCGGGGGTTCCGGCGGGACCACCACCGGCCAGTCGCAGGGCGTGACGCCGTCGGCGTCGGTCCGGGAGAGCGGGACGCCGAGCGCGCAGTCCTCACCGAGCCCGAGCGTCGAGGACAGCGGGAGCGTCACGAGCGAGGCTCCGGCGCAGTCCGTCTCGGTCACCGTGTCCGGGTCGCGCACGGACTACTCCGGCGCCTGTCCGCCGCCGCGGGACGCGGCGCCCACCTTCACGGCGACCGTGACGGTCGGCCGGCTGCCCGCGCAGGTGTCCTACCGCTGGGTGGCGCAGGAGGGGGAGCTCGCGGACTCGGGCTGGAAGACTCTCGACTTCCCGGCGGACGGCGGGACGTCCCGGCAGACCCGGGTGACGGTCACGACGTACGCCGAGAGCGGGACGTACCGCAACGCCATCGCGATGGAGGTGCGTGAGCCGCGGCGGGTGACGTCGGACGCGGTGCCGTTCTCGGTCACGTGCGAGACGGAGGCCCCGTCGGACGGGGCCTCCCCCTCGGTGTCACCCTCGGAGTGACGGCGGTTCAGGCCGCGCTGTTCAGCACCGGCAGGTAGCCGCCCGACTGGCCGTTGGCGGTCGGGTGGTAGGACTCGCCGATGTTCAGCCAGTTGACGCTGTGCAGCCAGGAGCTGCCGGAGCAGATCTCGTGGCCGGTGAAGGTGGAGCGGACGTCGCCGAAGGTGAAGCCGTGCGCGGCGACGCGCTTGGCGATGGCGGTGTTGAGGTGGTCGGAGGCGTTGTTGATGGCGGTGCGCTTGGTCTCGGACATACCGAGACAGGCGGTGCCGGTCCGGTAGAAGCGGGGGTAGCCGATGACGACGACGTGGGCGTTCGGCGCCTTGGAGCGGATCGCCGAGTAGACGCCGTCGAGCTTGCCGGGGAGCGTGGAGTCGACGTACGCGCGGGCGGTGTCGATGCGGCTGACGCAGGTGCTGTCGGAGCCGGTCACACAGGTGGTCATGACATCGGCGAAGCCCGCGTCGTTGCCGCCGACGGTGATCGTGACGAGTCCGGTGGAGGAGTTGAGGGGGGCGAGCTGGCCTGAGAGGACGTCACCGGTCCGGGCACCCGAGCAGGCGGTGAACGCGAACGACGAGGGGGCGTGGGCGGCGTTCCACAAGTAGGGGTACGCCTTCGCGCTGCGCTTGCAGTCGCCGCTGGAGCTGATATAGCCCCCCGCGCCGACACCGGAGGAGTAGGAGTCGCCGAGCGCCACGTACCCGCCGGTTGCGGCGGGTACGGCGCCGTGCGCCGAGGCCGCCCCGGTGAGGGCGCTGGCGGCGGCGAGGAGGACCGAGCTGACGAAGACGGCAATGCGGGAACGTCTCATGGAACCTCCCTTTAGCAGGATCTCTGCCCCAACCGTCGTAGCAACTACGCGGGTTGACGGGAAGTGTTCATGCCAAGTCTTTTGGTGTCGTATCACGATTGATCAGGTCCCGTTTATTACGTGGCCATGTCAAGCTTGTTGACAAGACGTCAACTCCCTTGTGCAGGCCGGGTAGTTGAAACAGGCTGTGTCGCACCGAAGAGCGGCACGCCGCGACGCTCGACGCCGTGTGCGCGACTCCGCGCGCATCCCCCACAGACGCGCGTTCCACCCGAACGGGCGCAGCCAGCAGGAGGACTCCCTCGTATGGCACCACTTCGCAGCAACAAGGCCCGCGTCACCGCCGCCGTCACCGTGGCGGCCGCCGCCCTGGTCGGCGGGCTCACCGCGCTTCCCGCCCAGGCCGCCCCGGCCGAGGGCCGGGTGCTCGCGGCCGGCTCCCCCACGGCCGTCAAGGACAGCTACATCGTCACGCTGAAGCAGGATGCAGGCTTCAAGGCGTCGTCGGTGACCGGCAGGGATCTGATCGAGGAGTACGGCGGCACGGTCCGGAAGACGTTCGGCGCCGCGCTGAACGGCTACACGGCCACGCTCTCCGCCGCCGAGGCGAGGAGACTCGCCGCGGACCCGGCGGTCGCCGCCGTCGAGCAGGACCAGACCGTCCGCATCAGCGACACCACGCAGTCGAGCGCCCCGTGGGGCCTGGACCGCGTCGACCAGACCTCGCTCCCGCTGTCCGGCACGTACACCTACCCGGACTCCGCCGGCAGCGGCGTCACGGCGTACGTCATCGACACCGGCGTCCGCATCACCCACTCCCAGATCAGCGGACGGGCCGTCAACGGCTACGACGCCGTCGACGGCGACACCGTCGCGCAGGACGGCAACGGCCACGGCACGCACGTCGCCACGACGATCGCGGGCAGCACGTACGGCGTCGCCAAGAAGGCGAAGATCGTGGCGGTGCGGGTGCTGAACAACGCCGGCTCCGGCACCACGGCCGGCGTCATCGCGGGCATCGACTGGGTGACGGCGAACCACTCCGGCCCCTCGGTCGCCAACATGTCCCTCGGCGGCGGCGTCTCCACCACCCTGGACGCGGCCGTGCGCCGCTCCATAGCCAGCGGCGTCACCTACGCCGTCGCGGCGGGCAACAGCAGCACCACCGCCTCCTCGTCCTCCCCGGCCCGCGTGACCGAGGCCATCACCGTCGGCGCCACCACCAGCACCGACGCCAAGGCCGGTTACTCCAACTACGGTTCGGTCCTGGACATCTTCGCCCCCGGCTCGTCCATCACGGCCGGCTGGTACACCAGCGACACCGCCACCAACACCATCTCCGGTACGTCGATGGCGACGCCGCACGTCGCGGGCGCGGCCGCGGTCTACCTGGCGAACCACACCTCGGCCACCCCTGCCCAGGTCGCCACGGCACTGGTGAACGGCGCCACCACGGGCAAGGTCACCGGTGCGGGAACGGGCTCGCCGAACCGTCTGCTGAAGATCGTCCCTTGAGGGTCCGCGCACGCCATGTGATCCGAACACCGTCGGTCCGGCGGTGAGCTGACACACACGTTCCCCGGAGGCCGAGACCGCCTCCGGGGAACGTGTGTGTCAGCTCGGCGAACACCATCAGCCATCCTGCGGACCGGACGACCCGTTGCGTAACGGTCAAACGAACAAAAAGGTGAGGTCTCTTTCCAGGCCTTGCCATACGGGCGCAATCATCAATACCGTCATACATCTCACCCGCATCGGACCGTCGGCAAGCGGCTCTAGGGGAGGGCTCAAGGACCGCGAGGGGGTCCGGCGCGGGAGCGCGGTAGGGGGGTGCCGTGCTCGGTGACCGCACCTGGGTGACCGGGCCGTGCCGCGCGGTCGGCTGCCGTTTTCCGGGCCGTCCAGCTTTGCCAGCTCACCCGGCGTGCGCGGAGGGTTCCTCCGCCGTGCCGTGTCGCCGGTCGGCGGAGAGGTGTTCCGTCCTGCCGTGCGGCCGTGGGTGGGAAACCCCCCTTTCGAACCGGACGTGGATCCGGGCCGCCCAGGGGCGGGCGGTCCACCGGACGAGAGGGACCAGACTCATGAGTTCCGTTCTGCAGCCGGCCACATCGAGCGAGGACCTGCCGGATCCCTCGGCGCCCTCGACGGTCGGCACGTACCGGCCGATCTCCTCTCACCTGGCCATCGCGCCGCCGGTGAGCGTGGTCATCCCCGCGATGAACGAGGCCGAGAACCTTCCGTACGTCTTCAAGACCCTGCCGGACTGGATCCACGAGGTGGTCCTGGTCGACGGCAACTCCACCGACGACACCGTCGAGGTCGCGCGCGGACTGTGGCCCGGCGTCAAGGTCGTCGGGCAGCGGGGCCGGGGCAAGGGCGACGCCCTGATCACCGGCTTCGAGGCGTGCAGCGGCGACATCATCGTGATGGTCGACGCCGACGGCTCGGCCGACGGCAACGAGATTGTCTCCTACGTCTCCGCCCTGGTCTCCGGCGCGGACTTCGCCAAGGGCTCCCGCTTCGCCAACGGCGGCGGCACCGACGACATGACCTTCGTCCGCCGGCTGGGCAACCGGGTCCTGTGCGCCGTGGTCAACCGCAAGTTCGGCGCCCGCTACACCGACCTGTGCTACGGCTACAACGCCTTCTGGAGGCACTGCCTGGACAAGATCGACCTCGACTGCACCGGCTTCGAGGTCGAGACCCTGATGAACATCCGCGTCGTCAAGGCGGGCCTCAAGGTGCAGGAGATCCCCAGCCACGAGTACCTGCGCATCCACGGCGTCAGCAACCTGCGCGCCGTGCGCGACGGGCTGCGCGTGCTGCGGGTGATCCTCAACGAGCGGTCCAACCGGCGGGCGCTGCGCCGGCAGGCCCGCCACACGCGGATGCTCGACACGGTCCCGGGAGAGGTGTCTTGAGCCCGCACGGCACCCCGGCTCCCCACCCGCCGCGCATCTCCGTCGTCATCTGTGCCTACACCGAGGACCGCTGGCAGGACGTCCTCGCCGCCGTCGCCTCGGTGCGGGCGCAGTCCCGTCCGGCCCTGGAGACCCTGCTGGTCGTCGACCACAACCCGGCGCTGCGGGACCGGCTGGCCCGGGAGTACGAGGACGACGACACGGTCCGGGTGCTGGCCAACGCGGGCCCGCGCGGCCTGTCCGCCGGCCGCAACACCGGTGTGGCGGCCTCGCGCGGCGAGGTCGTCGCCTTCCTCGACGACGACGCCGTCGCCGAACGGGACTGGCTGCGCTGGTTCGCCCGCGGCTACGACGACCCCCGGGTGCTGGCCGTCGGCGGCCGCACGGTGCCGGTCTGGGCGTCCGGGCGACGGCCCGTGTGGTTCCCCGAGGAGTTCGACTGGGTGGTGGGCTGCTCCTACCGGGGTCTGCCGCCCGGCCGGGCCCGGGTGCGCAACGTCCTCGGCGGCAACGCCTCCTTCCGGCGCACGGCGTTCGACCTCGCGGGCGGCTTCGCCACCGGCATCGGGCGCGACGGCGACAGGCGGCCGCTGGGCGGGGAGGAGACGGAGCTGTGCATCCGGCTCGGCCGGGCCCGCCCCGACGCCGTGCTGCTCCTCGACGACCGCGCGGTGATCCACCACAAGGTGCCCGAGACGCGCGAGCACTTCGCGTACTTCCGCACCCGCACCTACGCCGAGGGCCTGTCCAAGGCGCTCGTCGCCCGCAGCGTCGGCGCCGGCAAGGGCCTGGAGTCCGAACGGCGGTACACCACCCGGGTGCTGCCGGCCGGGGTGGCCCGCGGGCTGCGCGACGGGGCGCTGGCCCGCCCCGGCGGAGCCCGCCGCGCGGGCGCCATCGTCGCCGGGGTGCTCGCCGCGGCCGGCGGCTACCTGGTCGGCAGCGTGCGGGCACGGCGGGCCGGCACGACCTTCTCGGTCGTACGGATCGACTCGGCGGGGCACGGGGACGAACGGGGGGCCGCATGACGGACGGGCGGGTTCCGATCCTCATGTACCACGCGGTCGCGGCGGACCCGAACGACGCCACCCACGCCCTGTCGGTCACGCCGGAGGCGTTCGCCGAGCAGATGACGCTGGTCGCGGACCGGGGTCTGACCCCGCTCACCACCGCCGGCCTCGCGGCCCGTTGGCGCTCCGGCCGGCCGCTGCCGGCCCGGCCCGTCCTGATCACCTTCGACGACGGCTACGAGGGCGTGCACCGCCACGCCCTCCCGGTGCTGGCCGCGCACGGCTTCACGGCCACGCTGTTCGTCTCCACCGGCTGGCTGCGGGGCGCGTACGACACCGGCGGCGGCCTCGACACCATGCTGGACTGGGGGCAGGTGCGCGACCTGGCGGCCGCGGACGTCGAGATCGGCGGCCACAGCCACACCCATCCGCAGCTCGACCAGCTCGGCGACGCCGCTCTGCGCGCCGAGCTGACCCGCTGCCGGGACATCGTCGCCGACGAACTGGGCGCCCTGCCCGTGTCGTTCGCCTACCCGTACGGCTACTCCAGCCGTCGGGTGCGCACGGCGGTGCGGGAGAACGGGTTCGCCCAGGCGCTCGCCGTGGGCAACGCGCTGGCCCGGCGCGCGCAGGGGCCGTACGCCCTGCGGCGGGTGACCGTGCGGCGCGGGACGGACGCCGAGGAGTTCGCGCGGCTCCTCGACGGCCGGGCGGTCGCCCGCGCCTTCGCCCGCGACCGGGCCCTGACCAAGGGGTACGCGATGGTCCGCAGGACCCGGCAGTTCCACCGCAGGGCCGTCGGCACGCTCCTGTGAGCCGACGGGGGCGACCGGGGCGAGTGCCGCCCCGGCGCCCTCCTCCGTCCCCCGCCTCCGTACGGCACGTGCCGGACACCTCCGACACACCGACGCCCGGTGCGGAAACCGGGTGCACGCGGGCCCCGTGTGCCGGATCATGGCGGCATGTCCGCGCACCCACACGAAGCCCTGCCGATCCGGCTCACCGTCGACGACTCCGACTCCCCGTCCGACGTCGTCGACGCGCTGTTCCTCGGCCGTTTCGCGACGGGCGAGCAGCCGTACTCGCACGCGGCGAACATCGACCGCGTGCGCTCCGGCGCGAACCTGCTGCCGGAGCGGGCCCGCGTGCTGCGCGTCGCCCGCGACGAGGACCGCAGCGCGACGCTCGCCGAGGGCGACGGCTGGACGCTGCTGATCTCCCGCTGGAACCGCGGCGCCGACGTCACGGTCACGGCGACCAGCGCCGAACTCGCGGCCGAGGTGCTCAACGAGGCCACGGACGGCGCCGCGGACGAACCCGAACCGCAGCCGGAGAACGTCACCATGGGCTTCTGGTACGTCTCCCCGCGACGCGGCCCGCACCGCACCACCCGTCAGATCTCCGCGGGCACCTGGGAGGAGATCCGCCCCAACTACACGGCGCCCGTGGCCGAGGCGATGGACCGGCTGATGGGGACCACCCCGCAGGACATCGCCGGCCGGCTGCTGCTCCTGCACGGCCCGCCCGGCACGGGCAAGACGTCGGCGCTGCGCACCCTCGCCCGGTCCTGGCGCGAGTGGTGCCAGGTGGACTGCGTCCTGGACCCCGAGCGGCTGTTCTCCGACGTCGGCTATCTCATGGACATCGCGATCGGCGAGGAGGACGGCACCGGCAAGAGCCGCTGGCGGCTGCTGCTCCTGGAGGACTGCGACGAACTGATCCGCGGCGAGGCCAAGCACACGGCGGGCCAAGCGCTGTCCCGGCTGCTGAACCTGACCGACGGACTGCTCGGGCAGGGCCGCAACGTGCTCGTGGGCGTGACGACCAACGAGGACCTGGAGCGCCTCCACCCGGCCGTCGTCCGCCCCGGCCGCTGTCTGGCCCGCATCGAGGTGGGCCCGCTGACCCGCCCGGAGGCGGTGCGGTGGCTCGGCACCGAGGAGGGTGTCGGCCGGGAGGGGGCGTCCCTCGCGGAGCTGTACGCGCTGCGGCGAGGGACCTCCCCGACGGCCCTGCCGGAGCCGCGGGGCGGGGCGGACGCGGGGTTGTACCTGTAAGGGGCCCTGCACGATGAGCGCCTGATCCGGCCGAGTGGTCCGGTGCCGGGCATCGCAAGGCGCCGGAGAGTCCTTGTGGCGGATCGACCAGGTCTTTCCGGCAACGCGGCGAGCGAGCGAGCGTGCCGGGCGTCGCGAGCCGGGCTCCCCGGAGCTCCAAGTGCTTTGATGGGGTGATGACCCTGTTCGTCGGCACGTCGGGGTGGCAGTACAAGGACTGGAAGGGTGTCCTGTACCCGGCCGACGTCCCCGTGCGGCGGTGGCTGGAGGAGTACGCGGAGCACTTCGCCACCGTCGAGATCAACAACGCGTTCTACCGGCTGCCGTCCCGGGAGACCTTCGCCTCCTGGGGCGAGCGCGTCCCGTCCGACTTCGTGGTGGCCGTCAAGGCGAGCCGCTACCTCACCCACATCAAGCGGCTGCGCGACCCCGAGGAGCCCGTGCACCGCCTGATGAGCCACGCGGCCGGTCTCGGTGCGCGCCTCGGCCCGGTCCTGCTGCAACTCCCGCCGACCCTGCGCGCCGACACCGCGCTGCTGGACGCCTGCCTCGCCTGCTTCCCGGCCGGCACCCGGGTCGCGGTCGAGCCCCGGCACGCCTCCTGGTGGACCCCGGCGGTCCGCGAGGTCCTGACGGCGCGGGGTGCGGCCCTGTGCTGGGCCGACGTCCTCTCCCGCCCGGTCACCCCGCTGTGGAGGACCGCCGACTGGGGGTACGTGCGCTTCCACCAGGGCCGTGCCCACCCCTGGCCGCACTACGGGCGGCGCGCCCTGGAGAGCTGGCTCGACCGCATCGCCACCACCTGGCCGGCCGACGCCGACGTCCACGCCTACTTCAACAACGACCCCGGCGGCGCGGCGGTCAGGAACGCGGCCCTGTTCGCGACGGCGGCCCAGCGGGCGGGTCTGCGCACGACCCGCGCCGTGCTGCCGGCGTGAGACGCGGCGACGGGCGGCGCCCGCGGGCGGCGGGCCCCGGCCGTCGGGATCAGCCGCCGTAGGCCGCTCGCAGGGCGTCGCGCACGGCGGCCAGGGCCTCGTCCTCCGTCAGCCCGAGCCGGCGCACCCGCTCGGCGTAGGCCTGGCCGGCGGTCGCGGCCTCGCGCTGGGCCGCCGAGCCGGCGGCGGCGACGAACGTGCCGTTGCGGCCCCGGGTCTCGATCACCCCGTCGGCCTCCAGCGCCCGGTACGCCTTGGCGACGGTGTTCGCCGCCAGGCCCAGCGACTCGGCCAGGCCGCGCACGGTCGGCAGTCGGTAGCCCGCGGGCAGCCGCCCGGACCGGGCCTGCTCGGCGATCTGCGCCCGCACCTGCTCGTACGGCGCGCCGCCCTCATGGATGTGGATCTTCAGCGTCACGGCCCGATTGTCCCGCACCCGCCGGAAAACGGGAGGCGCCCGTCGGCCGCTCCCCCGTACCGTGCCCTCACATGACGGTCATCGTGCGCGATCTGCGCCCCGACGTACCGGCCGACACCGAGGGTTTCATCCGGGTCCGGAACCTCGCTCTGCCGTACCTGCTGTCCACCCCGGAGTCCGTGGCCCACGACCTGGCCCGCACCCGACCCGAGGCGCACGCCCGCAAGCTCGTCGCCGAAGTGGACGGCGAGATCGTCGGGACGGCGCAGATCGGCCTCGCCCACGACAGTCCGCAGCCCGGCCAGGGCTCGCTCAACGTGTACGTGGACCCCGCGCACACCGGCCGGGGCGCGGGCACGCTGCTGGTGCGGGCCGCCGAGGAGCACCTGACCGCCCGCGGCGCGACCCGGCTGTTCAGCTGGGTTCTGGACGAGCCCCGCCACCGCGCGTGGGCCGAGCGGCACGGCTACCGTCCGAGCCGCTCGGCGCACTTCCTGGTGCTGGACCTGGCGGGCGCCCCGCTGCCGCCGCTGCAGGACCCACCGCCGGGCGTCGAGCTGCGCACCGCCGCCGACTTCGCGGCCGACCCGCGCCCGATGTTCGCCCTGGACGCCGCGGTGGTCGCCGACGAACCGAGCGACATCGAGACGGAGTTCACCGACTACGAGGCCTGGATCGAGGAAACCTGGAAGCATCCCCTCCTCGACCTGGACCTGACCTCGGTCGTCCTGGTGGACGGCCGTCCGGTCGCCTTCAGCGCGGCCCACACCGACGGCTCCGGCCGCTACCACACGGCCATGACCGGCACCGTCCGCGCCTTCCGCGGCCGGGGCCTGGCCAAGCTCGCCAAGAACCACTCCCTGCACCGCGCCCGCGCGGCGGGGTACTCGGTGGCCCTGACGGGCAACGACGCGGAGAACGGCCCCATGCTCGCCGTCAACAAGTGGTTCGGGTACGAGATCCGCGCGACGGAGGTACGCCATGTCCGTGACATCTGACGCCTCGAGCCGGGTGGACGTCGTCCTGGTCAAGGCCGGCCGGACGAAGATCCGCTATCCGGCGGACCTGCTGTCCGACGACGGCACCCGCCTTGCCGTCCGCGCCCCGTGGGCCGGCGACGCGGTGCGCGACTTCGGCTTCGTGCGGTTCGAGGCGGGAGACGTCTTCACGGAGTACTACTGGCGCGACCGCTGGTACTCCGTGAAGGAGGTCCGGGACGCCACGGGCGCCCTGAAGGGCTGGTACTGCGACATCACCCGCCCGGCCGTGCGCACCGGCGCCGAACTGGTCGTCGAGGACCTCGACCTGGATCTGTGGCGCTCCGCCGACGGCACGGACGTACGCCGCCTGGACGAGGACGAGTTCGCGGCGAGCGGCCTCGCGGACCGTGACCCGCAGGCCGCGGCGGCCGCCGTCTCGGCCCTGGACCACCTGGAGTCACTGGCCCGGGAGGGCGGCTTCGAGGGGCTGTTGGGGTAGCCGGCACACCACCGAAGCACCGGCCCGCGCCGACGCGACGGCGCGCGGTCCCGCCCGTGCGGGCGGGCCGGCCTCGCCCGCTCGTGTCCCGCAGCGGGGCAGGGCCGTTCCGAGCCGCTGGTCAGTCGGCGGGCACAACGGTGGGCATCGCCGCCACCACCGCGTACCGCTCGTCCGTCACGGTTCTCCCCCACAGCCGCGCGTCCTGCGACAGCCGCTCCACGCGCGCCGGGCCGGCGAGCGGGGAGAGCAGGGCGGTGAGGCGGTCCGCGGGGACGCCGACCGGGCTCGTCGTGCCCCACACGCCCTCGACCAGCACGAGCCGGCCTCCGGGCCGCAGCAGGCCGCACCACTGCCGCAGGGCGCGCCCGGGGTCGGGCAGGGCCCACAGGACGTGCCGTGCGAGGACGGTATCGAAGCGCCGCTCGCCGACCGGGGGCGCCGACGCGTCCCCGAGCAGGAACCTCGCGTCGCGTCCCGCGAGCTTGGCGCGGGCCAGGCCGATCATGGCCGGGGAGAGGTCGACTCCGGTGACGCGGTGTCCCTGTTCGGCGGCGAGGAGCGACAGGCTGCCGGTACCGCAGCCGAGGTCGAGCAGATCGCCGGCGCGGCCGGGCAGCCAGGTGCGCAGCCGCCGCGCCCAGGCCGCGCGCACCTCGGGGTCGCGCAGTCCGTGGTCCGGCTCCTCGTCGAAGGCGGGGGCCTGTGCGTCCCAGTCGACACCGCCCGCGGTCGTCCCGTCACTCGTGTGTGCCATGCCCCCCAGAGTGACACCTGCCACTGACACTCGAATCGTGACAACCGCCACTGACAGAACAGGCGCCGATGAGGAACTCTCCCGGAACGGGTCTACCTCCGTGAGAACGCGGAACCCGGTAGTCCCTGAAGGAGGCAGCCATGCGCCGTACGACCGTGCAGAAGCCCCTGAAGAAGACGGACTCCCGCCGGCTCCGGGAAGAGGCGGACGAACGGCCCGCCGGGCGGCCCGAGGTGCGCAAGGACATCGCGCGCACCTGGTGGCCCGACGGCTGACCCCGGCTGCCGTCAGGCGAGCCGCTTGCGGTAGTGGACGCGGTCGTACGGACCGTCGACGCGTCTCTCCACGCGTTCGTAGCCGTACTTCGGACAGATCCTCTGGTTCTCCCACATCAAGGCGTTCGTGCAGAGCCTCACCTCGGGCAGGCCGAGGGCGCGCGCGTGTGCGTCCACGAAGTGCAGCAACCGCCGCCCCGACGCCCGTGCCCCGGGCGTCGGGGCGGACGGCGATGCCGTCGAGGAACAGGTGGTCGGCGAACGCCTCGACGACCACCAGGCCGACGACGGGGTCGCCGGTCACGAACACCCTGCCCGCGGCGACGTTCGCCGCGTGGTCCGTCACCCTGCCCGCGGCGACGTTCGCCGCGTGGTCCGTCTCCATGGGCTGCGGTACGACGCGAATGCGCTCGAGGTAGGGGCGGTACGCGGCGTCGGTCACCGCCCGCACGGCCGGTACGTCGGCCGCCGTGGCGGACCGGATCTCCTCGTGGGTCATGGCCCGCACGCTCCCTGCCTGATCCCCGTCTGAGCCCTTCCTCAAGGGGGCCCTAAAGATCGTCCCGGACCGTCCCCGGCAGGCGATTTCAGGGTTTCCTGGTTCCGGCACACATCACCGCCCGGTTCCGAGGAGTCCTGCGGGCGGGCGGGGACCCCGGTCTCGCCGAGACCGGCGGTGACGGCGGCGCGGGTACCTCGCGACGGGCGGCGCGACCGTGCCGGCGCTGGGCGCCGCGGTGCTGTCCGCGTCGGTGCACCGGCGGGCGGCGGCCGGCACGGCCGCTGACCGTCCTCGGTCCCGGGGCCTGACCGGCGGCTCAGGCCGGTCGGGCCCCGGCGGACGACCTGGCGCGTCAGCCGACCGCGGACGCGCAGGTCGTGGGGGTGGCGTGCGCCGGGTCCAGGGCGTTCGCCACCTCGTGGAAGGCGATCCGGTCGGTCAGTCCGAGCAGGGCGTGCTCGGAGAGGTCGAGCGGGCAGAGGTCCTGGACGAGGACGTTCCTGACGCCGGGGCCGTTGAGGAACTGGCTCCGGTAGGGCGTGACCACCTCGTCGTACCGGGTGGCGATGACGGTGTAGTGGACGCCCGGCACGGTGTCGCCGCCGGCGTTGAGCCTGTTCATGAAGTCGGATCCGGCGATCTGCTGGGCCAGTGCGGGGGTGGCGGCGGTGAGCAGGTCCTCGGCGCCGGGGAAGTACGGCAGCAGGCGGGTGAGTCCGCCGAGGGTGGTGCCGTGGTTGTTGGGCGCGATGCCGACGAGGGCGTTCACCTTGGCGGCTCCGCCGAGGAACCTGAGGTAGTAGCGGGGCATCATGCCGCCCTGCGAGTGCCCGACGAGGTCGGCCTCGGCGGCGCCGGTCGCGGCGAGCACCTCGTCGACGTGGGCGGAGAGCTGTTCGGCGGACCTGTCGATGGGGCCGAGGCCGTGGAAGAAGGGGACGCCCGGCAGTTGCCCGTAGTCGAGGGAGAACACGCAGTAGCCGCGGTGCTTCAGGTAGGGCGCGAGGGACAGCCAGTTGTCGACGGAGTTGGCGAGGGTGCCGTGGACGAGGACGACGGGGCGGGGGTGGGCGGCGGAGGGCTCGCAGTCGTAGTCGTTCCAGCCTCCCCCGCCGGAGGGTGCGGCGGCGTGGGCGGAGGAGGCGGTGGCGGTGGCGGCCGCGGCGGCCAGCAGTAGGGCGGCCAGGGGTCTGACCAGGCGCTTCCAGGGCAGCATCGCGTGATCTCCTTGCGACTCAAGGGAGGGTCGACGGCCTTACGCCTGGTGATCCGGATCACGAGGATGCTGTTCATGCGTCAAGTTACGGGCGAGTAGGTGAAGTGTGAAGTTACGCGTCGGTAAAAACTTCTCGGGGCAGCCGAGGGCGCAACATCCCCCGACATTCCGTCACCAGGCGGGCCTGAGGGGACCGTAGGGGGCGATGCGGGCCAAACGGTCGCGCAACGCGCGCACCTCACCCTCCCCCAGCACCTCGCCCCACCCCCGCACGACCTCGGCCGCCGCCTCCTCGGCCGCCCGGCTGCACTCCCACCCCCGCTCGGTGAGCACGATCAGCCGGGCCCGCGCGTCCCGGGGGTGCGGCCGACGCTCGACGTACCCCCGGCGGACCATATCGTCGACGAACTGGCTGGCGGCCTGCTTGGTCACTCCGAGGTGGGCGGCGAGGTCGGTGACCGTCGCCCCGTCCGGCGCGAGCCGCGCGAACGCGAAACCGTGCGCGGGGCGCACCCCCTCGAAGCCGCGGGCGACGACACCCTCGTTGATGCGCTGGGTGAGCTCACCGGCGACGGCGAGGAGGGCGGCGGACAGGGCCAGGGCGTCGGAGTTCTGCACGGGGGCATTGAAACACCCTTGACGAAGCAGTCAAGCAGCTTGACTATATAGTCAAGTCAATTGACCATTTGGAGGCCGTCATGCCCGTCGTCCGTGCGTCCGAAGCCGTCGCTCACGAGATCCACGGCGCCCGTTTCGTCTCCTACGCCCATCCGCGCACCGGGAGCCGGGATCTGGCCGCCTGGCGCGGCGAGATCCCGCCGGGGACGAAGGCCCCGGCGCACACCGTCAACCGGGAGGAGATCTTCCATCTGCTCGTAGGCGAACTGCTCCTCACCCTCGACGGCCGCACCGAGCGGATCAGGGCGGGCGACACGGCGATCGTCAACGCCGGCACGACCCTGGCCGTCGAGAACCCGACCGACCACACCGCGCTCACCTGGGTCACCACCTCCCTCGGCCTGGAGGCGGAGCTGGCCGACGGGACGCGGATCACCCCGCCGTGGGCCAACTGACCCGGCCGGCCCTCTCACGCCGCCAGCGCCCCCGGCATCACCGCCCGCGGTCCGAACCTCGCCCGCGCGCGGTCGGCGACCTCCTCGATGCGGCGGGCCTTCTCGTCGGCGGGGTCGAAGGTGAGCTGGTGGGAGGCCTGGTCGGCGGGGTCGAGGCCCTCGGCGCGCAGGGCGAGCGCACGGACGCGGGCACGCTGGAGACCGAGGGCCTCGTACAGGCCGTACGCCGCCCGCGTCAGATCCGCCGAGTGTGCGGTGGGTTCGCCGAGGGTGCGGCTGCGGGCGGTGGCAGAGCGGTCGGCGTAGCGGACGGTGAGCGTCAGGGTGCGGCAGACCTTCTCCAGGGCGCGCAGCCGGGCGCCGAGTTCCTCGGCGGCCGACAGCAGGGCCCTGCGATGGCGGTCGGGGTCCAACTCGTCGCGGTCGAAGGGCCGTTCGGTGGCGAGCGAGCGGGAGACGGCATGGGGGACGACCCGGCCGCGGTCGACGCCGTTCGCCTTCTCGTGCAGGTCCCGGCCCATCCGAGCGCCGACCAGCCGCTGGAGTGTGGACAGGGGCGCGGCGGCGACCCGGCCGAGGGTGTCGAGGCCGTACTCGCACAGGGTGCGGGCGGTGGCGGGGCCGACGCCGGGCAGGGCGGCCACGGGCTTCTCGGCGAGGAACTCCGCCACCGCGTCCTCGGGGACCGCGAAGGTCACACCGGGCCGGGCGTCCCGCAGCGCCATGCGGGCGAGCATCGTGCCCGGCCCGGCGCCGATCACGCAGTCGACGCCGTGCAGCGCGAGCGAGCGCACCCGGATCACGGAGGCCAGTTCGACGGCGCTGCGCCCGAAGTACCGTTCGGCGCCGCGCAGATCGGCCAGGGCCCCGTCCGGCGGCAGGGCCTCGACGACCGGTGTGAACTCCTCCAGGAGTCCGAGCAGCCCCGGCAGGGCGGCCTCGCGCGTCGGAGGCAGCTGGAAACGTACGCAGAGGATGGTCATCCCGCACTCCCCGGACTCTGGTGCCACAACTTCCTTCCCACCGCGGGCCCTTCGCCCGCGGGGCGCAGATCGGCCCAGGGGTGCATCTCGTACCCCGTGGGCATGCGGATGCGCCGCTGTCCCATCGCGTCCTGGGCGGCGGAGCCGGCCGGCGCGGGCCGCCCGTCCGACCCGGCGAGCCGCCTGCGCGCCGGCCCGTCGCCGTCCGCGGGCGAGGACCCGTCACCGTCGGCCGGCGCGGCGTCCGCCCCGGGCGGTTCGGCCAGCCGGGCCGCGACCCCGTCGAGCCCCTCCTCCCGCCGCACCTCCAGCAGTTCGGCGAGGTTCCACGCGGCGGCGCCCACCACGCTGAGGCTGCGCGGGCCGCGCCGCTGCACCACCCCGCGCACCAGCAGCAGCCAGGAGTGGAAGACGGTGTGGGCGCAGGCGTCGTGGGAGTCGTCGAAGAAGGCGAGGTCGACCAGACCGCTGCCGTCGTCCAGCGTGGTGAAGATGACCCGCTTGCCGGAGCGGATCGGCGGGGTCTGGGTCGCCGCCTTGGCGCCCGCCACCAGCACCGTCTCCCCGTGCCGCGTCTCGCGCAGCCGGCGCGCCGAGACCACGCCCAGCTCGCGCAGGAACTCCCGGTGGTCGTCCATCAGGTTGCGCGAGGCGTCCATGGACAGCACGCCCAGCTCGGCGCTGAGCCGTTCCGCCGAGGTGAGGTCGGGCAGCCCGGCGGGGGCCGTCCTCCGTCCGCCCGCCAGGGGGAGCTGCCCCCCGCCGGCCCCCCGGGAACCCCGGTGCAGCTCGGTCAGGTGCAGTTGCAGGTCGCGCCGGTTGGCGCCGAAGTCGTCCAGTGCGCCGACCTGGGCGAGCCGTCCGGCGATCGGACGGCTCGGGCGCGCCCGCTCCCAGAAGTCCAGCAGGGAGGCGTAGGGCTGCCCGTCCGCGATCCGCCGGGCCTCGGCCTCGCTGATGCCGTGCACGTCACAAAGGGCGAGCCGCAGGCCCCAGCGCCCCGGAGGGGCGGGGGAGGCAGCGGAAGCGGAGAAACCAGGGCCATCAGACACCAGTTCGATACGGTGGGCGACTCCCGACCGGTTCACGTCCAACGGCAGGATCGGCACCCCCCTCCGCCGCGCGTCCGCCAGCAGCAGCCGCTTGGGGTACATCCCGGGGTCGTGCGTGAGCAGCCCGGCGTAGAAGGCGGCCGGATGATGGGCCTTCAGCCACGCCGACTGGTAGGTCGGGACGGCGAAGGCGACCGCGTGCGCCTTGCAGAAGCCGTAGGACCCGAAGGCCTCGACGATCTCCCAGGTCCGCTGAATCGTTTCCGCGTCGTACCCTCGCGCCGCCGCGTGCTGCGCGAACCACACCTTGATACGCCCCTGTGACTCCGGTTCGGACAGCCCGCGCCGCACCCGGTCCGCCTCGCCCCGCCCGCAGCCGGTCATGACGGCGACGATGTCGATGACCTGCTCGTGGAAGACGACGACCCCGTACGTCTCCCTCAGCGGCTCCTCCAGATCCGGGTGCGGGTACGTGACCGGCGCCCGCCCGTGCCGCGCCTCGATGAACGGCCGCACCATGTCGGCGGCGACCGGCCCGGGCCGGAAGAGGGAGATGTCGACGACGAGGTCGTGGAAGGTCGCCGGCTGGAGCCGCCCGACCAGGTCCCGCTGTCCCGGCGACTCGATCTGGAAGCAGCCGAGCGTCTCGGTGGACCGGATGAGCCGGTAGGTCGCCGGGTCGCCGGCCGGCAGGGCGTCCAGGTCGATCCTGTCGCCCGTCGCCCGTTCCACCTCCGCGACCGCGTGCGCCATCGCCGACTGCATCCGCACCCCCAGCACGTCCAGCTTGAGCAGCCCGAGGTCCTCCACGTCGTCCTTGTCGAACTGCGCCATGGGGAAGCCCTCGCCGCTGGTCGGCATGACCGGCGTACGGGTCAGCAGGGAGGCGTCGGAGAGCAGGACCCCGCAGGGGTGCATGGCGACACCGCGCGGAAGGGCGTCGAGCGCCTCGACCAGCTCCCAGAGCCGCCCGTACCTCTCCTTCTCCTCCGCGAGCGCACTGAGTTCGGGCAGTTCCGCCAGGGCCGCCCGGGCGTCCCGCGCCCGGATGTGCGGGAAGGACTTGGCGAGACGGTCGATGTCGGCGGGGTCCATGGACAGGGCCGCACCGACGTCCCGGATGGCGTGGCGCACCCGGTACGTCTCCGGCATCGCGACCGTCGCGACCCGCTCGGCGCCGAACCGGTCGATGATCGCGCGGTAGACCTCCAGCCGGCGTGCGGACTCCACGTCGACGTCGATGTCGGGCAGCACCACCCGCTCCTTGGACAGGAAGCGCTCCATGAGCAGTCCGTGCTCGATCGGGTCGGCGTGCGCGATGCCGAGGAGGTGGTTGACGAGGGAGCCCGCGCCGGATCCGCGCGCGGCGACCCGGATGCCCATCCTCCGTACGTCGTCGACGACCTGGGCGACCGTCAGGAAGTAGGAGGCGAAGCCGTGGTGGGCGATGATGTCCAGCTCGCGGTGCATCCGCTCCCAGTACTCCCGGCGGCCCGCGTGGCCGCGCAGCACCATCCCCGCGGCGGCGCGCGAGGCCAGCGCCCGCTGGGCGGTGCGGCCACCGGCGCCGACGAGGTGCGGCTCGGGGAAGTGGACGGTGCCGATGCCGAGGTCGTCCTCGGGGTCGACCAGGCACGCGGCGGCCGTCGCGCGGGTCTGGTCCAACAGCCGGTGGGCGGTGTCCCGCCGGAAGCCCGCCGCCTCCACGATCCGCTCGGCCGCCCCGAGCATGGCGTCCGCGTCCTTCAGCCAGGCCTCGCCCGAGTCCAGTTCCCCGGTCGGATCGATCGGCACCAGCCGGCGGGCGGCGTCCAGGACGTCGGCGACCGGGCCCTGGCCGGGGTCGGCGTAGCGGACGGCGTTGCTGAGCACCGGCAGGACGCGCTGCTCGGCCGCGAAGCCGAGGGTGCGGGCGGCCAGCCGCAGCGAACCGGGGCCGGTGCCGCCGCGGCCGTGCCAGACCGCCTCCAGGCGCAGGGCGTCGCCGTAGGTCTCCCGCCAGGAGGCCAGCAGCCCGGCCGCGCGGTCCGGGCGCCCCGCGGCGAGGGCGCGGCCGACGTCGGAGGCGGGGCCGAGCAGGACGGTCAGACCGTCGCCGTGGTTGTCGCCCCGGGGCAGCACCGGGGTGTCCTCGGCCGTGTGGGCGGCGGTGACGAGACGGCACAGGTCCGCCCAGCCCCGGGCGCCGTCGCGGGCGAGGAAGGTGACACGGGGGGCCGACTCGTCGACGAAGACCCCGCCGCGCACGGGGGTGCGGCGCCTCTCCCCGCGTACGGCGGCCTGCCGTACCTGTTCGGGGGGCGTCACCGCCAGGTTCGCGCCGAACAGGGGGCGGACGCCCGCCCGCGCGCAGGCCTTGGCGAAGCGGACCGCTCCGGCGAGGGTGTCGCGGTCGGTGAGGGCGAGGGCGTCCATGCCCCGCTCGGAGGCGCGCTCGGCCAGCCGCTCCGGATGCGAGGCGCCGTAGCGCAGGGAGAACCCGGAGGCGGTGTGCAGGTGGGTGAACCCCGGCATCCACACCTCCTGCTTTCGAACATCAGTTCCGATCCCCACTCCCACCATAGACCAAATCCCGAACATCTGTACGACAGCCGTTCGGGCGCCCCCCACCTGCGCAAACATCCGTCGCCCCGGACCGTGGGGACATGACACCGACCGCCGGCACCGCGTCCTTCCTCGACGAGGTGAAGGACGCCGTCACCCCGCGCGCCACCCTGCTCGTCATCGGCGTGGTCGCCCTCCACCTGCTCTTCATCGCCTCCTACGTGGGGGCGCTGCACGACCCCAAGCCCAAGGACGTGCCCTTCGGGGTCGTTGCCCCGCGGGCCGCGGTCGCGCAGGCGGTGACCCGGCTGGAGCGGCTCCCCGGCGAACCGCTGGACCCGCGCGCGGTGGCCGACGCGGCGACGGCCCGGCAGCAGATCCGCAGCCGGGACATCGACGGCGCACTGATCGTCGACCCGGCCGGCACCACCGACACCCTCCTGGTGGCCGGCGGCGGCGGCCGGGCGCTCGCCGCCACCCTGGAGGCCCTCACCACCACCCTGGAGGCCCTCACCACCACCCTGGAGAGGTCCGAGGGCCGCACCGTGCGGACGGTCGACGTGGCTCCGGCCGACACCCGCGACGCCAACGGGCTGTCGTCCTTCTACGTGACCGTCGGCTGGTGCGTGGGCGGCTACCTGTGCGCGTCGATCATGACGATCAGCGCGGGCGCCGCCCGCTCCACACCGAGGCGCGCGGTCATCCGGCTCCTCGCCATGGCTCTCGTCGCGGTCGCCGGCGGACTCGGCGGCGCCCTGATCGTCGGGCCGGTCCTGGGCGCCCTGCCGGGCCCGGTCGTGGCCTACTGGGGGCTGGGCGCCCTGATCGTCTTCGCGGTCGGCGCGGCCACGCTCGCCTTCCAGGGCCTCTTCGGGCTCGCCGGCATCGGGCTGGTCATCCTGATCGTGGTGATCCTGGGCAACCCCAGCGCGGGCGGCGCCCTCCCGCCGCCCCTGCTCCCGCCGTTCTGGCAGGCGGTCGGCCCGGCGCTGCCGCCGGGCGCAGGGACCTGGTCGGCGCGCTCGGTCGCGTACTTCGACGGCCACGACATGACGACCGCGCTGCTCGTCCTGGTGGCGTGGGCGGTCGCCGGCATCGGGGTCACGCTGCTGGCCGCCGTGCTGCGCGGCAGGGGCGGGCCCGGGGCGCGCGGCCCGGACGCGGCCGGGCCGGCTCCCGTGGGATCCGGCCCGGCCGCGGGCTGAGCGGTCCGCCGTCAGCCGATCTGCGTACCGGTGGCCGACAGCGCCTCCGTCACCGGCTGGAAGAACGTCTCCCCGCCCGAGGTGCAGTCGCCGCTGCCGCCGGAGGTGAGACCGATCGCGCTGCTGCCCGAGAAGAGGGAGCCGCCGCTGTCGCCGGGCTCGGCGCAGACGTCGGTCTGGATGAGTCCGCTCACGACGTCGCCGTTGCCGTAGTTGACCGTGGCGTCCAGGCCGGTGACCGTGCCGGAGTGCACCTGCGTCGTCGAGCCGCTGCGGGTGACCTGCATGCCGACGGTGGCCTCGGCGGCGTCCGTGATGGCCTGCGTGGAGCCGTTGTAGAGGTTCACCTCGCTCGGGTGGTCCACCTCGGCGGTGTACTTGACCAGGCCGTAGTCGTCACCGGGGAAGCTGGAGGCCTCGTTGGTGCCGATCCTCGCGCCGGAGGAGTCCGACCAGGTGGAGACGGACTCGGTGCAGTGGCCGGCGGTCAGGAAGTACGGCTCGCCGCCCTTGACCACGTTGAAGCCGAGCGAGCAGCGTCCGTCGCCGCCGGTGATGGCGTCGCCGCCGGCGATGAAGGGCTTGAACTCCCCCTTCGTCCGCTGGAGCCGCGCGGTGCCGTCGAGGCCCTCGACGACCTCGGTGAGCTTCGCCCACCCGGCGTCGGAGACCGTGCGGTCGGCGGTGACGACGATCTTGTTCGTGCGCGGGTCGGTCACCCAGGCGGTGCCGGGGATGGCCGCGTCGTTCTTCAGCGTCGTGCGGGCGCCGGCCAGCTCGGCCAGGGAGTTCTCCACGAGTCTGGCCTTGGCGCCGGCCGCCTCGACGGTCTTCGCGGCGCTCTCGTCGAGCACGTTCACCACGAGGCTCCTGCTCGTGGCGTCGTAGTACGTGCCCACCGCGTCGGCGCCCAGGTCCGCCCCGAGGGTGGAGGCGAGCTTCCCGGCGGACAGGGCCGTCAGCAGCCGGGGCTCGGGGGTCTTCGGGGGTTCGCCGGCGTTCGCGGTCTGTAAGGTGACGCCCGCGGCGACGAGCGCGGCGATGCCCGCTCCTGCCATGACGGCCCGTCGTCGGGGTATGCGTCGGTGCTTCAACTCACGTCCTCCTGTGGGGGGTCGATCCGGACGGTGGTGGGGACCGTCCGGGCCGGAAGGCTGGTTGACGGGCGCCCACTCTTCCGAACCGCACAGGGAGCACACAAGGTCGCCCTCGGGACGCGCACACGGTGAGCACCGCGCACCCTCCGCGCCTTCACCTCCCCGTACGCGCCGTGGCGCACAGCACTGCGAACATCGCACGTGTGCGAACGGGACGAGCCCCCGCGCGCCGGAGGCGTGCGGGGGCTCGGGTGCCGCTGGTGCCCCGGACCGGGCCGGTCCGTCAGAAGACGCTCACGCCGTAGGCGTTCAGGGCCTCCACGACGGGCTGGAAGAAGGTGGTGCCGCCGGTGGTGCAGTTGCCGCTGCCGCCGGAGGTCAGACCGTAGGCCACGCCGTTGCTGCCGTAGAGCGAGCCGCCGGAGTCGCCCGGCTCGGCGCAGACGTTGGTCTGGATCATGCCGTAGACGATGTCGCCGCCGCCGTAGTTGACGGTCGCGTTGAGTCCGGTGACCCGTCCGCTGTGGGTGCCGGTGGTCGAGCCGTCACGGTAGACGGTGGTGCCCACGGTCGGGTTGGCCGCGCGGGTGATGTCCACCCCGCCCGCGGTGCCCGCCTTGGCGATCGAGGTGTTGCTGTACCGGACGATGCCGTAGTCGTTGTTCGGGAAGCTGGACCCGGTCGTCGGGCCGAGCACCGTGGTGCGACCCGAGTTGGCGTACCAGGTGCCCGCGCCGTCCGTGCAGTGACCGGCCGTCAGGAAGTAGTGGTTGCCCGCGCTGTCGCGGACGTTGAAGCCGAGGGAGCAGCGCCAGCTACTCGCATAGATGGCGTCGCCGCCCTGGATGTACTTCTGGAACCGGCCTTCGGTGCGCTTGATCGTCAGCGCGTCGGCGTTGGCGCCGGCCTGCTGCTTGATCTGCGCGATCTCGGCCTCGGACACCGTGCTGTCGGCCGTGACGACGACACGGTTGGTCTTGCTGTCGACGACCCAGGCGGTGCCCGGCACGTCGGCCTTCAGCACCGAGCTGCTGGCGCTCTGCAGTTCGGCCGTGCTGAAGGGGGTGGGCTCCGCCGCGCTCGCGTGGGGGATGGCGATGGCGGCCGCGGCGACGAGGCCGGTGGCGACGGCGGTGAGCCGGGTCCGTCTCGTGATGCCGCTGGTGGGGGTGGTGCGCTTGATCCTCACGTTTCGTTCCCTCCCAGGGGAAGTTGGGGGCCCGCGTGGGGTCGGGGCCCGTGAGGCGCAGTCGAGAACCACAGCGCGTCCGGAATCCGAACACGTCGTGACCCTGACAAGCGCTGAGGGGGAGTATTCGGCCGAACGGCCGGTCGGCACAAGAGCACCTTTCGGCCGACGGCCCATGAACGAAACTGTGCGAGATTGAACCCTTTTTGGCCTCCGTTGGGCCTTCCGTGGGCCACGTCGGCGCTGACCGAGACTCAGGGGTCTCCCTCACCGTGCGGTTCCCCGTCGTAGGGCAAGGACCGCCCCGGCGCCGGCCAGCGGGCGTCGTACGGCGTGGCCCCGACGTCCCGGAACGGGCGTCCGGCCTCGGCGTCCGGACCGACGTCGCTGATCCCCCCGCGTCCCCTCACCGACCAGCGCCACCGGCCTCCGCACGCCGTGCGGCCCGGCCCGCGGTCACCGCCCCCGGTCGGCGCCGAGCCGCCGCCTCCCGTCGAGCACGTCGCCGCCGACGGTCACCCCTTCGGCCGCGCGCGCGGTGAGCACGACCCCCTCCTCTTCGACCGCCGAACGCCGGGGATGTCCGGAAGTCGACCGTCCGGATGGTCCGCCGGCCAGTTGCGTCCCGAGGAGCGCGAGCGTCCCGTGGGGCGCCGCGACGGTCGCGGCGCGGTACTCCCGCCCCTCCCGCCCCCGCTTCCGGTCCCCGAACCCGGTCCGTCGTGCGGGTCGGCCCTTCCTCTGTCTCCGCCGGCCGTCCGCGCGCTCACGAGGTGCTGCCCGTCACGGACCGGTGGGCGGAACGGGCGAGGCCCAGATGCTCCCTGAGCGTGCTGCCCGGGTAGAACGTGCGGAACAGTCCCCGGTGCTGAAGCAGCGCCACCGTGCCGTTGACCAGCCGTTCGAGATCGCGCCGGGGTTCGACGGGCGTCAGGTGGAAGCCGTCGGCGGCGCCGTCCTGGTGCCAGGCCGCGATCAGTTCGGCGAGGTCGACGGGGCCGCCGCGGTACAGCGGCCCGCGCGCGGTCCGCCGGGGGCCGCCCCCGCCGTGGCCAGGTACCGCGGCGCGCTCGCCGTCGCCGAGGTCGACCAGCAGGCTCACCAGGACCCGCAGACAGCCGGGGTCCCGGCCGAACCCGGCGGCCTCGGAGCGCAGTTCGTCCCGCACGGCGCGGGCCTGCGCGGAGCCGGACGCACGCACCAGCACCACGTCGGCGTACCGGGCGGCGACACGGCGGGCGTTCCCCTCGGTGGCGTCGACCAGACGCACGGGGCGGCCCTGGTCGCCCTCGTCGCCGGGGACGCCGGTGACGGGCACGTCGATCCACCGGCCGGCCCGCCCCCGGCTCACCTCGTCGAGGGCGTCGAGGGCGTCGACGGCGGTGGCCCGGATGCGGACGGTCCCGGGGTGCGCGGCGGTGACCGTGGGCACCAGGCCGACGCGGTGGGTGGCGGACGCCACCCGGGACAGCACGGCCGGCGCGTCCGGCCCGGGCCGGTCGGGACCGTCGTCCAGCGTGACGAAGTCGAGCCCGCCGAGCTCGGCGAGCCTCGCCAGCTCGACGTAGGAGGCGACATCCTGCGCCCCCGGCTGGTCGACGGCGGCGGCCAGGTGCAGCAGGCCCCGGCCGTGCGGTGAGGTCATGGGGAGGAAACCCTTTCTGTCGATGCGGCACGACGATCCGTCGTCCCGCGGAACACACCGGCGGTCGAGGCGTCGCCGCCTCACGGCGTCCGGTGGACCGGCAGCGCCCCGGAAACAAGCGGTGCCGGGTGCGCCGGCGCCTTGCACGCTCACGGCGCCGGACGGGCCCGGCAGCGCCTTCGCACTCACGGCGTCCGGTGAACCGGCAGCGCCTTCGCACTCACGGCCGCGGTGCGCGGCCGGGTAAGAGCTCAGCGGTGCGAGGGAGACGGTCGCATCGGGACCGTGCGCGGGGACGTGACGGCGGCTCAGGTGGTCCGTGCTCGCGTAGGTACGTGGTCGACTCCCGTCGCGCGGCGCCCCCTTCGGCGTCCGAATGACCGGGGGCGGGGAGCACGAGGCCGGCGAGCAGGAACCGGGGGCGGCCCTCCGGCCGCAGCCGTCGGTGTCCTGCGCGGGAGCCGTCGATCCGCACGGCGCGCCGCGGACGGCGGTGGACGGCGGTCCGCTGCGGCAGCGGGGCGACGGCCCGTTCGTGCGCCGGTACGGCCGGTGCGGCGGGGGCTTCGGCGAGGGGTGTCGGAAGACATGCGAAGGCTCCGTGGCAGAAGGGAACACGGGTGGGTGCCTTCACACCGGTGCGCCGCGCGGGCGCGGTACGGCCGAGCCCCTCAGCAGGGCCGTCCACCGAGGGTACGGCGGCGTTTCCCGTCACTGTCAAGGCCGTCCACACTGTGAGCCGTACGTCTCGACTCGGTTGACGCACCACCGAATGCCTGTTCCACTTGGCTCATGCATCCGCAGCAGTGGCCGGTCACGCGCTCCCACATCGACTTCGGTCGAGTGTGGTCCTGTTCCTGTTGAGCCGACCCCACTGCGCGCCCTGACTCCCGGGCGCCGTTTCGCGTTCTCCCCCCGCTGAGCCCCGCCTTCACCCTCGCGCATCCCCCTCACCCCGCTCACCGGCACCCGAACTCCGCGGTCGGCGCCCCGCGGCCTGGTCCACCCAAGGCCTCAGGGCACCGTCGCCGCCCTTCGCCGCTCGGCCGGCCGGCCGTCCAACACCCGGTCCACCAACGCACCCAGCACGTCCCGCACGGAACCGCGCTCCCGCGCGTCGCACTCCAGCACCGGCACGACGGCGTCCAGGCCGAGCGCCTCCCGCAGCACCTCGGGCGGGAAGCGCTCGGCGCCGTCGAAGCGGTTGACGGCAAGGACGAAGGGTGCCCCGCGCGCCTCGAAGTAGTCGACGGCCGGGAAGCAGTCCTCGATCCGCCGGGTGTCCACGAGGACGACCGTGCCCAGCGCGCCCTCCACCAGTTCGTCCCACAGGAACGAGAACCGGCCCTGCCCGGGCGTGCCGAACAGGTACAGCGCGATGGTCGGACCGAGGGCGATCCGCCCGAAGTCGAGCGCGACGGTCGTCGTCTTCGACTCCACGCCGTCGAGCGAGTCGACCCCCACCGAGAGCTGCGTGATCGCGGCCTCGGTGTCGAACGGTTCGATCTCGGAGACGGCCGAGATGAACGTCGTCTTGCCCACTCCCAGCCCGCCGCTCACCACGATCTTCACGGCGAGCGGAACGGCCCTGTCAGAGCACCCCGGCATGGTCCCTGATCCCTTCGAGCGGCTGGAGCGGCGCGGCGGGTCCGCGATTCCCCGCCGTGAGATACGGCCGGGGGCCGCCGTGTGCTCAGTGACGACGCGTCAGCACGAGCAGTCGCAGGAGCAGCACTCACAGCATTCGCAGCACTGGCACGCCTCGCAGCAGGAGCAGTCGCAGTTGCCGCAGTCGCTGCACCAGCCCTCCCGCCTCCTGCGCGACCACGGACCCTCGAACTCGTCGGCGCAGCACACCTGGCAGGTGCAGCACAGTCCGATGGCGGCCGCACAACCGGCCAGCAGGCCCCGGCCCTGCCTCGGCGGTTCGCCGCCGAAGGGGTTGCCGGGGGTGCCGAAGGGGTTGCCGGGACGGCGTGGGTCGATCGGCCCCTGCGGTGCCTGCGGTCCCCCGGGCGGCACCGGCGCCCCGAAGGACCCCTCCGCCACCGCCGTGTGCCCGCCCTCCGCCACCGCCGCGTGCCCGCAGGACTCGGTGCCGAACGCCCGGTCCACCGAGCGTCGCAGCTCGTGCGCCAGGAGTACGTGGGCGAGCCTGCCGTCCGTGAACTCCACGTCGCGCAGGGCGAGCCGGATGCCGTGCAGAGCGTCGTCCGCGAGGCGCCGGGCCTCGGGGAGCGAGGTGCCGGTCGCCGTCAGCGGGTTCCAGGCGCCCGCCGCGGCGTCGGCGTGCCGGTCCTCGACGGCGTCCAGCAGGTGGGCGAGGCGACCGAAGAGACGTCCCGCCTCGGCGAGCGGTGCGACGTTCCCCGGCCGGCCCGCGAGGACCGCGGTGTGCGCGAAGGCCGCGGCGGTGGCGGTCTCGGTCGGCTCGGTGACCGTCAGCAGCGGCGTACCCGGCCCGGCGAGCGCCTCGATGCCGAGCTGCCGGTCCACGGCGTCCACCAGGACCGCGGTGTCGAAGCCGACGGCGGAGCCGGTGCGCTCCCCGGCCCGCCCCCAGCTCGTGGCGACGCGGCGCGCCGCGAGGGCGACCGGGCGGCGCGCCAGCAGCCCGTCGCCGTCGGCGACGTGGTCGCGCACCTTGGCGGCGGCGAGCACCAGCGACACGGCGGCCGCGAGCCGGGCGCCCTCACCCTGCGCGACGGAGGCGGTGCGCATGGCGCGCAGCGGGCAGGGGCCCGCCGTGCGCCGGCCTCCTGCGCGGCCTCCGTCACGCGCGGTCTGAGCCTCCGTCAGGACGGAGATCAGCAGCCCGTCGTAGTTGGTGACGATCCGCGCGAACTGTCCGTGGTCACCGCGCAGCGCGAGACACAGCCCGCACAGGTGCGCCATCCACTGGCTCCTGAGTCCTTCTCCGAGCCGGTGCCTGCACGGCCTGACGATTCCGAACACGACGATCCCCCGCGATCCGTACGACGGTTGAGCTGCCGCATCGTATCGACCGAAGGTCACACCGCAGCGGCACGCCCGGTTCACCCGTACGCACCGCCCGTCACCCGTACGCCGCGAGAAATCATATTTCACTCACAGTCAGCAGCCGTGTAGGGCCGGACCCTTGGGGCACACGGACTCTCGACGGATCGGCTGTGCACCAGTACCGTCACAAACCCCCCGCGCGGCGTCTATCCACTTGGCGCGACATCCGCATCATGGACGACCATGGGGAATGCGGAAAGCAAGAAAGACCGCTGTGAGAGGAGGCGTCCATGGGATCGGTACGCAAGGCGAGTGCCTGGCTTGGCCTCGTCGACGACAACGATGACGAGCGTTACTACGACGACGACTATTCCGAGGGGACAGACTCCGGCGACGCCTGGGTCACCGACCCGCGCGTGAAGGTCGCCAGCGACACGGCCGAGGAGAAGGGCCGCCGGATCGGCACGGTCACCCCGGACAGCTTCCGGGACGCGAGAGCCATCGGCGAGCTGTTCCGTGAGGGCGTCCCGGTCATCATGAACCTGACGGCCATGGAGCCGGCCGACGCCAAGCGCGTCGTGGACTTCGCGGCCGGACTGATCTTCGGACTGCGCGGTTCGATCGAGCGGGTGTCCACGCGGGTGTTCCTGCTGACCCCGGCGCACACCGAGATCGTGAACGGCGACCCGGCCGCGCGCCGCGCGGACGGTTTCTTCAACCAGAGCTGAGGCAGGGCCGCTCACCGGCCCTGCCCCCTCGGGGGCCGACGGCGGGTCGGGCGGCGTGGGTCAGGCGGAGACGCGGGACTCCGCGACCTCCCTCGGCGAGGGCAGCTCCACCGCGCTCGCCTCGCACTGCATCGCCCGCGGCAGCCGCAGCGCCATCACCGCCCCGAGCAGCAGCAGCCCCGCACTCACCAGCAGCGTGATGTGCAGACCCTGCACGAAACAGTCCCGGGCCACCCGCCGCAGCGCCTCACCGGCCGAGCCCCCCAGACGCCCGGCCACGTCGTAGGCCTCCCCCAGCGAGCGCCCGGCCGAGGCCGACGCCGACGCCGGCACCCCGGGAACGGACGACACCCCGGGAGCGTACGCCGCGTTCATGACGGTGCCCAGCAGCGCGATCCCGATGCCCGCCCCCAGCTGGTACGACGTCTCCCCGATCGCCGCCGCCCCGCCCGCCTGCTCCGGCGGAGCCTCGCTCAGCATCGACTCGTACGCCGCGAACAGCGTCGTCTCCAGCCCGAACCCCAGCAGCACGAACCCGAACACCAGCAGCCCCGCGTCGTCCTCCTGGCCCATCGCGGTCAGTGTCAGCACCGCCGCCGCCGTGAGGCAGAAGCCCCCGCACACCATCCGCCGGGGCCCGAACCGCCGCAGCAGCCGCGCCCCCGCCAGCCCCGCCGCCATCGCCGCGAAGGTCAGCGGCAGCAGCCGCAACCCCGTCTCCAGGGGGGAGAGTCCCAGCACCAGCTGGAGGTACTGCGCCGCGATCAGTTCCAGACCCACCAGCGCCAGCATCGCCAGCACGATGCACCCCACCGACGTGCTGAACGCCGGCCGGGCGAACATGCGCAGGTCCACCAGCGGATGCTCACGCCGCCGCTGGCGCCGTACGAACGCCACGAGCAGCGCACCGCCCACCACCAGGGGCACCAGGGTGAACGGGCCCAGTTCGCCGCCGCCCAGCCGCTTCACGCCCAGCACCACGCAGAACAGCCCGGCCGCCGCCATCAGGGCACCCACGACGTCCCACGGCCCCTCGCCCGTGCCCTTGGACTCCGGCAGCAGCAGTCGCCCCACCGGCAGGCTGACCAGCATCAGCGGGATGTTGACGAGGAACACCGAGCCCCACCAGAAGTGCTCCAGCAGGAAGCCTCCGAGCAACGGCCCCGCCGCCGCGCCGACCGCGGCGACCGCGCTCCAGACACCGATCGCGAGTGCCCGTTCGCGGCGGTCGGGGAAGACCTGCCGCAGGATCGACAGCGTCGCCGGCATGATCATCGCGCCGCCCACGCCGAGCAGGGCCCGGGCGACGATGAGCATCCGGGCGTCGCCCGCGAAGGCCGCGAGCGCGGAGGCGAGGCCGAACAGCGCGTACCCGAGGAGCAGGACCCTTCTGCGGCCGACCTTGTCGCCGAGCGTGCCGAAGAGGATCAGCAGCGAGGCGCAGACCAGTGGATAGGTGTCGACGATCCAGAGCAGCTCGATGGCGCCGGGCCGGAGGTCCTCGGTGACGGCGGGCGCCGCCACGTGCAGCACGGTCGCGTCGACGGCGACCAGCAGCAGGCTGACGCACAGCACCACCAGCACGACCCAGCGGTTGGCACCGGCCCCGGCCGCCCGACGGCGCAGCCGAACGGCAGCCGTGGTCGTCCCGGACATGTACGTACCTCCCAGGTGTTTCCTCGGGTTCGGCGGGCTCACGGGACGGGGGCTCCCGCGGCTCGGCCGGAGAGGAGCGGTGGTCTCCGGCCCGCGCAGACGAACGACGAGTGACACGCAGCGTACGCGAGTTCCCGGCTCGGCCACGTGGCGGACCTCTCACCCTTCCGGAGCAACCGTGTGGCGTACGCCACTTCCCTCACGGTCCGTACAACCCGGCACACCCTGCGCAGGCCCGCCCGGCCGATAATCGGGTCCGTGACCGATCTTGAAACGCGCGTGGCGCACCGCGGCTCGGCGGCCCTGCGCCGGGCGGCACCGGCCCTGCTCGGGTACGCGGCCGTCCGCGCCGTGGGGCTGCTCGTCCTCGCCGTGTGGAGCGCCGCGCGCGACAAGAGCGCGTACACCCTTTTGACGGCCCGCTGGGACTCCCTGTGGTACACGAGGGTCGCCGAACTGGGCTACGGCTACGAGGTGCGGCTGCCGAACGGCGACGTCCACTCCAACCTGGCCTTCTTCCCGTTGCTGCCGTGGCTGGAGCGGTGGCTGCACGCGGTGACCCCGCTGTCGTACGCGGACGCCGGCTTCACCGTCTCCCTGCTCGCCTCGCTCGCGGCGGCCTGGGGGATCTTCGCGGTCGCCGACCGGGTGTACGGGCGTCGCGCGGGGGTGTGCGCGGTGCTGCTGTGGGCGGTGCTGCCGGTCGGGGTCGTGCAGTCGATGGCGTACAGCGAGTCGCTGTTCACCGCGCTGGCCGCGTGGTCGCTGTACGCGGTGCTGGGCGGCCGGTGGGTGACGGCGGGGGTGCTGGCGTCGCTGGCGGGTCTGACCCGGCCGGTGGGGGTCGCCGTGGTGGCGGCGGTGTGGGCTGCGGGCATCGCCTCGTTCGTGCGCGAGCGCCGCGGCGCACCGGCCGAGGGCACCGCCGGGGCCGTACGCGCCCTCGGCATGCTGCTCGCGCCGCTGGGGACCGCCGGTTACGTCCTGTGGGTCGGCCACCGCACCGGCCGGGGACCCCTCGGCTACCTCGACGTGCAGGCGGGCTGGCGCAACGGCTTCGACGGCGGCCACGCCTTCGCCCGGTTCGTCCTCGACAAGTTCACGTCGCTCCCGTCGGCCCTCGCGGGGCTGGCCCTGGTCGTCGGTGTCGCCCTGCTGATCCGGCTGTACCTCGCCGGTGTCCGCGGGCGCCAGCCGCTCGCGCTGCTGGTGTACACGGGTGTGGTCCTGGTCCTCGCGCTGTGCGCGTCGAGCTACTTCGGCTCGAAACCGCGCCTGCTGCTGCCCGCCTTTCCGCTGCTGCTGCCGCTCGCCCTGACGCTGGCGCGGCCGCGGACGGCCGGGGCCGCCGCGGTGCTGGCCGCCGTGGCGACGGCCTCGGCCGTGTACGGGGCGTGGTGGCTGAACGGGTCCGGGCCGCCCTGAGCGACTGACGGTGAACACATTCATACTTTCCCTAAAACTGTCCCCCCAGAATGATCAAAGGAATTGAAGGGATCGGCGCGAGCCCATTGGCTAATGGCCAGGAATAACGGCCGCCTTGAGAGTAATCCCACATCACATCGTCATCACAAAGCCGTGGAATCGGCGGGGAACAGAGCTCACTCGCTGTAACGTCGATTGGGTGCGTACCGAACGAAACCTCACCCGTCTGGACCGGGTGTTCGCCAGACTCGACCGCGAGCCGGAACGGCCGACCCACCTCGACGAGCCGAAGATGAGCCGGCACCGGGTCGCGCTGCTGGCCTCGACGCTGGTGTTCTACGCGGCCATCATCTGGCTCGTGGTGATCACGTCGTGGCTGGTCCGCCTCGACTGGCAGGTCATGTTCTTCCGGCCGTACCAGCAGTGGTCCGAGATCCACTGGTTCGTCGACTACTACGTGGTGCTCGGCCAGCGCGGCCCGACGGCCGTGATGGTCGCGGCCTGGCTCGGCTGGAGATCGTGGCGTCAGCACACCCTGCGTCCGCTGCTCGCCCTCGGCGTCTCGCTGCTGCTGCTGAACATCACCGTCGGCGCCGCGAAGATCGGCATGGGCCGTCTCGGACCGCACTACGCCACCACCATCGGCTCGAACGAGATGTGGCTGGGCGGCGATATATTTCCCAGCGGCCACACCGCCAACGCCGTCGTGACCTGGGGAATCCTGGCCTATCTGGCCTCCACCCCGAGAGCCCGCCGCTGGCTGTCCGCGCTCTCCGCCGTGACCTCGCTCGGGGTCGGGCTGGCCACCGTCTACCTCGGTACGCACTGGCTGAGCGACGTGCTGCTGGGCTGGGCGGCGGGGCTGCTGATCCTGCTGGCGCTGCCGTGGTTCGAGCCGCTGATCGCCCGCGCCGAGGTCAGGATCCTCGACCTGCGCGACCGTCGGCGTGCCCGTGCCGCAGGTACGGTGCCCGCGCCGGCCCCCGTCCCCGTGCCGGTGGCGCTCACGACGCGCACCCCGGTCCAGGACGAGGAGGTCTGCTCGGCCTGCGACGCGGCCACGCCGAGCCGTGCGCCCAGGTCACCGGTGTACCTGGCGCCCGGCGCGCACACCATCCGCTCGGAGCACGCCCTGCGCCCGGAGCGCACCCCGGTCGCCCCTGGCGGCAGCCGTCGCCCGCCGCACCCCGACCGCCTCCCGCGCGGTACGGCCACCCCGGCGGCCCGCCCCCTGACCGGCGGCTGAGCGGCGGCTGAGCGGCGGGGCCGCCGGTACGCACAGCCCGGCCCCGCGCACGAATGCCCCGGCTCCTGGTCCAGGAGCCGGGGCATTCGTCGTCGGCCGGGGTCGTGCGGCGTCGCCGGGTCCTCAGCCCTTCCAGGCTTTCGCCACGCGCCCGTCGCTCACCTCGAAGTTCAGCCGGCCCACCCGGTACTCCATGGTGATGATCGTCCCGGGCGCCAGCGAGCGCACCGTCGACCACCCCCGTTCGCGGGCGAGCCGCTCGGCCCGCTCGGTCTCGAGGCCGACATAACCGTCCGGACTGTCCTGGGGCTCCGCGGGCGGAGTGGGAATCGGTGCCATACCGCCACGCTAGGCCGAGGGCGGCCTTCCGGGAACCCCGGACCGGAGATGTGGATCACTCCGGTCACACTTCTGTCACAGGATCACGACACGCGTTTCGGCCTAACCCCGTCACACGTACGAGCGGTTTCGTACGCCTTCCGCAGGTATTCGAACCCAATTACCGCGTGTCGTCGCGACTCACCGAAAAGCGCGGCGGAAAGTTCCCGGAGAACCGTCCCGAACCCGCTTTGCATTTGGATTCCGCAGGGGCTGTCCGGGAGCCGGATCCTCATGGGAAATACACGGCTCCCCCACATCACCTCCGCACATCCCCTGTCGGAGCGTGCGTCGGCGCGAGCATCATGACGACAGCTCGCGGACACCCGAGCCGCGCGGGCGACGGCGGGCCCGGGGCGCGAGAAGCGAAGGGGCGAGCGAGCGATGGGGACGCAGACCGAACCGGCTGCTGCGCGATCCGCGGCGACCAGGCGCTACGGCCGGGTGGTCGTCGACTGGCTGACCACCACCGACCACAAGAAGATCGGGCACCTCTACCTGATCACGTCGTTCGCGTTCTTCCTGATCGGCGGGGTCATGGCGCTGGTCATGCGGGCCGAGCTCGCCCGGCCCGGGCTGCAGATCGTGGACAACCAGCAGTTCAACCAGCTCTTCACACTGCACGGCACGATCATGCTGCTGCTCTTCGCGACCCCCACCTTCGCCGGGTTCGCCAACGAGATCATGCCGCTCCAGATCGGCGCGCCCGACGTCGCCTTTCCACGGCTGAACATGTTCTCGTACTGGCTGTTCCTGTTCGGCGGGCTGATCGTGCTGGGGTCGCTGCTGATCCCGGAGGGGCCGGCGGCGTTCGGCTGGTTCGCCTACGCGCCGCTCAACGACTCCGCGTTCTCGCCGGGTCTGGGACCCGACCTGTGGATCATGGGCCTGGCGCTGGCCGGGTTCGGCACGATCCTCGGCGCGGTCAACTTCATCACCACGATCATCGGGATGCGCGCCCCCGGCATGACGATGTTCCGGATGCCGATCTTCACCTGGAACACGCTGTTCACGTCGATCCTGATCCTGATGGCGTTCCCGGTGCTGGCGGCCGCGCTGCTGGTCCTGGAGGCGGACCGGCGGTTCGGTTCGCACGTCTTCGAGGCGGCCAACGGCGGGGCGCTGCTGTGGCAGCACCTGTTCTGGTTCTTCGGGCACCCGGAGGTGTACATCATCGCGCTGCCGTTCTTCGGCATCATCACGGAGATCATCCCGGTCTTCAGCCGCAAGCCGATCTTCGGCTATCTGACGCTGGTCGGCGCGACCATGGCGATCACCGGGCTGTCGATGGTGGTGTGGGCGCACCACATGTTCGCCACGGGCGCGGTGCTGCTGCCGTTCTTCTCCCTCATGTCGTTCCTGATCGCGGTGCCGACGGGCGTGAAGTTCTTCAACTGGACCGGGACGATGCTGAGGGGCTCGGTGTCCTTCGAGACGCCGATGCTGTGGGCGGTGGGCTTCCTGGTGACGTTCCTGTTCGGCGGTCTGACGGGGGTGATCCTGGCGTCGCCGCCGCTGGACTTCCACGTCACCGACACCTACTTCGTGGTGGCGCACTTCCACTACGTCGTCTTCGGCACGGTGGTCTTCGCGATCTTCGCCGGGTTCTTCTTCTGGTGGCCCAAGTTCACCGGCAGGATGCTCGACGAGCGGCTCGGGAAGATCCAGTTCTGGACGCTGTTCGTCGGCTTCCACACCACGTTCCTGGTCCAGCACTGGCTGGGCGCCGAGGGGATGCCCCGCCGCTACGCCGACTACCTGGACGCGGACGGCTTCACCGCCCTGAACACCGTCTCCACGATCGGCTCCTTCCTGCTCGGCCTGTCGACGCTGCCGTTCCTCTACAACGTCTGGAAGACCGCCCGGTACGGCGTGAAGGTCGAGGTCGACGACCCGTGGGGGTTCGGCCGCTCCCTGGAGTGGGCCACCTCCTGTCCGCCGCCCCGGCACAACTTCACCACCCTGCCCCGGATCCGCTCGGAGTCCCCGGCGTTCGACCTGCGGTACCCGGAGTACGCGGCGGAGATCCCGCAGCCCGAGCCGAAGAAGCACCAGGCGGGCGGCGAGTCGTCCTGACGCCTCCCCCGGCTCGGCGGCCCCTCAGGGGGCCCTGCACGGTGAGCGCCTGATCAGGCCGCGTGATCCGGTGCCGTGCATCGCAAGGCGCCGGCGAGTACAAGCGGAGCGACCAGGGCTCTCCGGCAACGCGGCGATGCGGTACCGGGCCGCGCGGCCCGGGCGGGCCCAGTGCAAGGACCCCTCAGGGGGTGTAGGCGAGCTGCGGCACGTCGAAGCAGGTGTCGGTCATCTCGCCCTGGGAGACCCACCCCGCGCCGTCCCGCCAGCGGGCCACCGACAGACAGGTGCGTCGTGTCCCGGGCGGCTCCGGCAGCCGCTCGAACCGGACGGGGAGCAGCAGCCCGTCGGCGGTGTAGCCGTCGCTGCGGTTCATGAAGTCGTCGACGCACGCGCGCGTGATGCCGCTCCGCGCGCACGACGCGGCGGCCCGCGTGAACCACATCGCGGCGGCCCACCCCTCCAGCTGCCACTGCGTGTGCGTCTTCAGGTGCCCGGTCGCCTCCCGGAACTCCCGGACGGCGGGGTGGGAGGTGTCCTGGAGGTTGCGGCTCGCCCCGGTCGCCCACAGGGCGTTGCGGCAGACCGGGGAGTCCGCGTAGTCCTCGGGGACGGTGGACGTCCAGTTCTGCACGTTGGTCACCTTGGCGGTGACGCGCGCGCCGACGGCGTCCATCGCCGCGCACAGCCGGGCGTTGCCGTGGGTGTCCAGGGCGTCGAGGACGAGGTCGGCTCCCCGTTCCTTCAGGTCGGCGGCGGCGGCGCGGAAGTCGGGCAGCGCGAAGTCGACCTGCTCGGCGACGACGTCGTAGCCCTCGGCCTTCAGGCCGCGCTCGACGAGCCGGGCGTAGGCGGCGGAGGCGGCCTGGTTGTAGGAGACGACGGCGGCCGTGCGGGCGCCGTGCGCGCGCTTGAAGTAGCGGTAGACCTCGGTGCCGCCGTACAGCTCGCCGTTCCAGCCGGGGGTGCCGTCGCGGGGTGCGAGGCTGCCGTAGATGCCGTACAGGTGGGGCCAGGTGTCGTAGGCGGCCCCCAGGGGCTGGCCGCCGATGTCGGGCACGCGCGCCTGGGAGACGCGGGAGGCGCCCGCGTAGTCGAGGGCTGTGGTGGCGACCAGGGCGACGACCTCGTCCTCGTCGAGGAGGCGGTGCACACAGGTGTTGTTGCCGACGCCGCTTCCGCCGTCGTCGCACTCGCGCACCTCGATGCGGCGGCCGTCGATGCCCCCGCGTGCGTTGAGCCGGTCGAACCATGCCCTGGCGCCGTCGCGCGGGCCGGTGAAGGCGCTGCCGACCGGGCTGGTGGCGCTGGTGAGGATGCCGACGCGGATCGGCTCCCGGGTGGCCGGGGAGGCTGTCGGGGACCGCTCGAAGTCGCTCTCGGGGAGCCGGCTGCCGCAGGCGGCGCTCAACAGGAGCAGCAGCGCCGCGGCGGCGGTCTCAGCAGCCCGGAAGCGCCGGGGAGGCCGCATCGCCGCTCAGCCGGACCAGCGCGCACAGTGTCCGTACGGACACCTTCCAGGTGCCGTCCTGCTCGACGGCCGTACCGGAGGCGTCGGGCAGCGCGGTGGTGCCGTCCAGGGTGAGCGTGTACGTCACGGTCGCCTCGGCCGGACCGGTGAACTCGACCTCGCCGACCTCCGCCGCCACCTGTCCGCCGCGCCGGTCGCCGGCGAAGGCCTGGAGCAGCGGCCCCATCCGCTCGCCGTTCTCCAGGACGGCCTGCCGTTCCTCGGCCGAGGTGGCCGGGTCGAAGAACGTCTCCCAGTTGCGCCGGATCTGCTGTTCGGCCGCCGCCGGGTCGGCGGGCCCGGTCGCCGCGGTGGCCGCCGGGGCGCTCGTCGTGCGGTCCGGGGTGGGCGTGCTCGTACCGCCGCCGCCGTCGTCGGTGCAGGCCGCGAGGGCGGGGCCGAACCCGAGGACGAGGGTGGCCGTCAGTGCCGCGGCGCCCCGTCCCGCCGCCCGTGGACCGCGCGCGTGACCCCCTCTGACGTCGCTCCCGAGGACCATAGGGCTCACCACCGGGTGTCGGACCGGGCGTGCGCGCCCGGTGCTTTCAGGGTCAGCTGGCAGAGGGCATAGTGCAAGCCGCGTCGGCCGGCCTGCACGGAACACGACCTGTGGGAGCCAACGATGCGGACAGCGCGAGTGCGGACGGCGCACCCCGTCCTGTGGGCCGGCTGGGTCGCGCTGGCCGCCGGCGCGGTGCTGTGCGTCGTCGGCTGGTACGGCGTCTCCGGCGAGCGGTACGCCGAACGGCAACTGCCGTACCTGGCCTCCTGCACCGTCCCCGGCGGCGCCCTGATCGTCGCCGGGGCGGTGCTCCTCGCCCACGGCCGGGCGGACGCCGCCGCCTCGCGCGTGGAGGAGCTGTACGGGCTGCTGGTCGCCGCCGGGGAGCCGGAGGCGGACGGCGGCGACCCCGCCGCCGCGCCGGTGGCGGTCAGCGGCGAGCTGCGGACGGTGCCGGGCGGCACGCTGTGGCACCGCGCGGACTGCCCGCTGGTCGCCGGGAAGCCCGAGGCGGTCCCGGTGGACGGCGCGCTGCTCGCGAGCGGCGGCCTCGGACCGTGCCCGGTGTGCGAGCCGGACGCCGCGGACTCCTGATGTCCTCCCTCACCTACGACCTCACCCTGGCGGGCCTGGCGGTCGGCAGCGCCGCCGCCCTCACCGGGATCGGGCTGATCGTCACCTACCGGGCGACGGGGGTGCTCAACTTCGCGCACGGGGCGATCGCCATGGTGTGCGCGTATCTGCTGCGTCAGTGCGTGGTCGAGTGGGGCTGGCCGCCGTGGCCGGCGGCGGCGCTCACGCTCCTGGTGGTGGCGCCGGGGATCGGGGTGGTGCTGGAACGGTTCGTCTTCCGCCCGCTCGCGGTGCTGGGCGGTGATCCGGCGCAGACCCTCGTCGCCTCCCTCGGGGTGTTCGTGCTGCTGGTGGGCGGGGCGGCGCTGGTGTGGGGGCAGGGGGCGCGGGAGGGCGCGCCGGAACTGGTGCCGGCGGAACCGTGGGGGCAGACGGCGGTGGCGGCGGCGCTGGCTGCGGGAGTCGCCGTCGTCATACGCCGGACGCGGTTCGGGCGGGAGCTGCGGGCGGTGGTGGACGACCGCGGGCTGGCCGTGCTCAGCGGTGTGGACGCCGACCGGGTGGCCGCGACGGGCTGGGCGTTCGGCTCGTTCACCGCGGGCCTGACGGGCGTGCTGCTGGCGCCGTACGTCCGTCTGGACCCCTACGGTCTGCCGCTGCTGGTGCTGGAGGTGATGGCGGTGGCGGTGGCCGCGCGGATGCGGAACCTGACGGTGGCCGTGGTGGTGGCGCTGGGCGTCGGCGTGGCGCAGAGTCAGCTGACGCGGCTGCACCCGTCGGGCTGGACGGCGCCGCTGGTCCAGGCCCTCGCCGCGAACCTCTTCGTGGTCGCCCTGCTGGTCACCGCCCTCGTCCTGCCGGGTGTGGGGACCCGTGACGCGCTCCCGCGCCCGGTCACCGCGCGCCTCCCCGCCCCGGTGGGCGCCCGGATCGTCACCGGGGTGCTGTTCCTGCTGCCGCTGGGCTTCGCCGGCGCGGACCTGCACACCTCGATCCAGGTGCCCGCGCTGGGCGTGGTCCTGCTGTCCCTGGTGGTCGTCACCGGCCGCGGCGGCCAGATCTCCCTCGGGCAGGCGGCCTACGCGGGGCTGGGCGCGCTCTTCACGGCCCTCCTCGCGGCCGGACGCTTCCCCGCCCTGCCCCGCCTCCCCGAGCTGGCGGCGCTGGCCGTGGCGGTCCTCCTCGTCGCCCCGCTCGGCCTGGCGACCGGCTGGCCCGCGATCGGCCGCCGCGGCCTGGCGCTCGCCCTCGCGACGTTCGCGGTCGGCGTCGGGGTCAGCCGCTTCGTCTTCGTCCAGCCGTACGCCACGTCCGGGCTGTCGCCGGCCCGTCCCGCCGGCTTCGGCGGGGACCGCGCGTATTACGTCCTGGAGCTGGCCCTGCTGGCGGGCGCCCTGCTGGCGACGCGCGCCCTGCGCCGGGGCCGCACCGGCCGGGCACTGGCGGCGATGCGGGACCACGAGGCGGGCGCGTCGGCGGCGGGCGTGCCCGTCCCGTCCCTGAAGCTGCGGGTTTTCGTCGCGGGGGCGGCCCTGGCCGCCCTCGGCGGCGGCATGCTCGCCATGGGGCTGCGCGCCTTCGACGCGGGCGCCTTCGACCCCGTCCGCGGCCTGCTGTGGTTCGCGGCGCTGGTCGTCCTGGGCGCCGACGGTCCCCTGGCCGCCCTGGCCGCGGCCGCGCTGCTGGTGGGCCTCGACGCGGGCGCGCGGGGCGGAGTGGCGGCGGCGGCGATCGGACTGCTGGCGGTGACGGCGGGCCGGTGGCCCCGGACACCGCGCGGCCGGCCCCGGCCGGTGCTCACGGCGATGGGCGAACGGGCCCGGGACAGACTGCGAGCGCCCCTGCCCGAAGGGCGTGACGGCCGCCGGTCGAACCGGCCCGCACCGGCCGGCGGGGGCCTCCCCGCCGAAGAGGGCCCTGCACCATCCGACGCCCACCCCCGCCGCGGCGGTCGGTCGCCGACTCCGCGCCGGGAGCCCCGCGCCGACCGGCGCCCTCCGCCCCCCGGCCGACGGGACGTCCTGCCCGCCGTACCAGGAGGCGGAGCGGTCCGACGTCCGCCCGGCACCGCCCCTCCCGTTCTCCGCGCCCGTGGCCTGCACGCCCGCTACGGCGGCTTCACCGCGCTGGACGGGGTCGGGCTTGAGGTGCCGGCCGGGGCGGTCGGCGCCGTCGTGGGGCCCAACGGGGCGGGGAAGAGCACGTTGTTCCACTGTCTCGCCGGGACCCTGCGCCCCGCGCGGGGACAGGTCCTGCTCGACGGACGGGACGTCACCCGGCTCCCGGCGCACGCCCGTACCCGGCTCGGCGTCGCCCGCACGTTCCAGCGGCTGGCGGTCTTCCCGTCGCTGACCGTGGCGGAGAACGTCCGGGTGGGCGCCGAGCAGGGGCGTGTCGCCGATCCGGACGCCGTCGAGCGGGCGTTGGCGCTGTTCGGGCTGGACGGGCCGGTCCGGGAGCGGCCCGCCGCCGACCTGCCCACCGGCACCCTGCGCCGGGTCGAGCTGGCCCGTGCCGTCGCGGGCGGCCCGCGTGTGCTGCTGCTCGACGAGCCCGCCGCCGGTCTCGACACGGCCGAGGTGAGCGCGCTGGCCCGGATCCTGCGGGCCCTGGCCGCCGAAGGTACCGCGCTGCTCGTCGTCGAGCACGACCTCGACCTGGTCGCCGGCCTCGCCGACGTCGTGCACGTCATGGCGGCCGGCCGGATCGTCGCCTCCGGCCCGCCCGGCCGCGTCCTCGACGCCCCGACCGCCGGGGAGAGCGACCCATGACGATCGCCCTGCGGCACGCGCGCGTGCGCTACGGCCCCCTGGAGGCGCTGCACGGCGTCACCCTCGTCGCCCCGTCGCGCGCCCTGACGGTGCTGGTGGGCCGCAACGGCTCCGGGCGGACGACGGTACTGCGGGCGCTCGCCGGGACGGTGTCGCCGACCGGGGGCGCCGTGGTGTGGGACGGCGTGGACGTGACCGCGATGCCCGCGTTCGCACGGGCGCGGCGGGGGCTGCGTCTGGTTCCCGAACGGCAGGCGGTGTTCGCGTCCCTGACGGTGCGGGAGAACCTGGAGCTCACCACCGCGGACCCGTCGGCCGCCCTGGCCGCGCACCCCCGGCTGCGGGCCCTGCTCGGACGCCGCGCCGGATCCCTCTCGGGCGGTGAGCAGCGCATGCTCGCCGTGGCCGCCGTGGTGTCCGCGCCCGCGCGCGTCGTGCTCGTCGACGAACCGGCCCAGGGCATGTCACCGGCGATCGCGGGCCGCACCTACGACCTGCTCGCCTCGCTCGACGCGTGCGTGGTCGTCGCCGAGCAGCGGCTGCCGCCCGCGCTGCGCGAGCGGGCGGCCTTCGTGTACGAGTTGCGGCGCGGGACCGTCGCGTTCGCCGGCGAGGCGGGCGAGTGGACGGCCCGGGCACATGGCCGGCGCTGAACGTCCCACGGCCCCGCCCGGTCGGTGCGCCGGGCGGGGCCGTGGGAGGACTCGGCTCAGAAGGACAGCCGCAGGCCCGGCTTGATCAGGTCGGGGTCGCCGCCGATGACGGCCTGGTTGGCGGCGTAGATCCGCTGCCAGGTGGTGCCGTTGCGGGCGGCGATCTCGCTCAGCGTGTCGCCCTCGCGGACCGTGTGGTCGCCGCGGGAGGTGCCGCGGGAGTTGTGCTGCGCCGAGCGCTCGGCGGCCGGCGACGACGTGGGCTTCGCCGACTTCGCCTTCGTGGACTTCGACGACTTCTTCGACGCGGAGGAGCCCGCCGACGAGTCGGACGCGGAACCCGACCCGGTGGACGCCGAGCCTCCTCCGGAGGCGTCGGGTGCGCTGCCGGACGCCCCGGCGCGTGCCGAGCAGGTCGGCCACGCGCCCCATCCCTGGGATCGCTGGACCTTGGTGGCGACGGAGATCTGCTGTGCCCTGGTGGCCTGGTCGGCGGTGGGCGCGTAGGCCGTGCCGCCGTACGCACGCCACGTGGACGCGGAGAACTGCAGTCCGCCGTAGTAGCCGTTGCCGGTGTTGATGTGCCAGTTGCCGCCGCTCTCGCACTGGGCGATGCGGTCCCACACCCCGCTGTCCGCCGCGGCGGCGTTGCCGGTCGCGGCCAGCAGCCCGAGCGGGGCGAGGAGCGCCGCCCCGGCGAGGACCGCCGTGGTGCGCGCCCTGCCGGCGCCGGTGCGGGCGTCGAAGCGGTTGTCATCGGCACAAACGGACATGTGGATCCCTCTCTACGGACCCGGGCTCCCCCTGAGCGGGGCGGGCCGTCCGCGCGAGTACGCGGTCGACACGCTCCGCCCCGTCCGTCGGCGGTGGTGCTGCGCGAAGGTCTGGCTCTGCGCGGCCGGCGGACGTACCCGAGCGGTGCTCGTTGCACACGGCGGAGGAATGTACGGAGGCTGACGGCCCGTCATCAACCAACTGGCCGTCCGCGCAGGTCAGTTGACTGTTACCTCAAGTAACACCCAGCCTCTGCCGCACCCTTCATGCCCTGATTTCCGCATATGTCGACCGACACTCCACCCCGACCTGTGGCCGACCTCACGCGACCAACCTCCGTGACCTTCCCGTTACTTGACAAAGAGTGTCCGATTCCGCACACATCGTGACCGTCCGCGTCCGGCGTCTCGATTCCCTTCGCCGTGCAGCGTGACTCCCGCCACAGAACGCCCGTTGTCATCTTCATGAGCCGGGGAGCCACCCGGTCCCGCCACCGCACCGCATCCGAGGGAGTCACCCGTGCCGCGCATGCTCGACGTCAGCGACGAGGTACGCGCCGAGATCGGCGACGAAGAAGCCGACCGGCTGCTCATCGGAGACAACGCCCCCGGCAGTTACGACTGCACGTCCTGCCGCACACCGGGCGACTCCGAGCAGGAGCGCACCAGCACCGTCCTGTTCATCGGGGACGAGACCGCCGTCCTCGCCTTCGCCCACGCCACCTGCCTGCCCTCCCAGGTCGTCCAGGTCACCGAGGAGCAACTCCAGGGCGCGGTGCGCTCCATCAGCGGCGACACCGTCGACCTGGACCCCGAGAAGGTCGTCCCCGAGCAGGCCGTGCTCGGTGTGACCAGCGGACTCGTCCTGATCGCCGGGGAGTTGCACCCGGCCCTCGTCGTCGAGCCGACCGCCCCCATCGTGCGCCCCGGCACGATCGGCGCCGGCGACGACTTCCTGCCGCTGCTGATCGAGCAGGGCTTCATGCCGGTGACCGAACTCTCCGAGGTGCCGCCGGTGCAGCACGGCTGGTCGGTGCTGCTGGCCATGGGCCAGCTGCACGCCGTGCTCCAGCCGTCGGCCAACGGCGGCCAGCCGGTCGCCTGGTGGCAGGCGCACCAGCCGCTCCAGGTCACCGAGGGCTGGCGGGCCGCCGCCAACAAGCACCAGCAGGTGCTGATGTTCGCGGCGCCGGTCGGTTCCATCGGCCGTCAGCCGCGGGAGGACCTGTTGCGCGACGCGCTGGACAAGGCGGCGGCCAACGGCAAGCTGGTCGCCGCCGCGCTCCCGCTCGCGGGCACCTGAGCCACCGGCCCGCGCCGCGCGGCCGCATCCCTTCCCGCCCGGGGTCGTTTGGACATACGTGCACACCTACGACGCTCCCCGCCGCCAGGCCTACCCGCCGATCCCGTCCGCGCGACCGGCCCCGGAGCCGCAGGGCGGCCCATCGGCCACGCCGATCTACGACACGCTCTACGCCGAGTACGTCAGGTCGTTCCGCTCCCTGCCGGGAGACCGCAGCGGCGAGGAGGGACTGGGGTTCACCGCGTTCGGCAGCAGCCCGCACAGCACGGGGTCGTTCAGCAGCTCGTACGGCAGCTCCTACAGCGCCTACAGTGCGGGCGCGCAGAGCGCGCGGCACGGCCTCGGACAGCAGTCGCAGTGGCAGCGGGTCGGGCCGCTCGGCCAGACCGGCCAGCAGCACACGTCCTCGCACACGGGGATGCACCACGTCCCGGCGGCGCTTCCCCCGGCGCCCCGGAAGGGCTTCTGAGCCGCGGAAACACGCGACGACGGCTGGAGGGCGGCTCCCTGTGACAGGGGGCCGCCCTCCAGCCGTCGGGCCGTCGCCTACTTCTTCTTCGCGCCGCGCTTCTCGCGCACCCGCACCGAGATGTGGATCGGCGCTCCCTCGAAGCCGAACTCCTCACGCAGCCGCCGTTCGACGAAGCGCCGGTAGCTCGCCTCGATGAAGCCGGAGGCGAACAGCACGAACCGCGGCGGCTTGGTGCCCGCCTGGGTGCCGAAGAGGATGCGCGGCTGCTTGCCGCCCCGGATCGGGTGCGGATGGGCCGAGACCAGCTCGCCGAGGAAGGCGTTCAGCCGGCCCGTGGGCACGCGCGTCTCCCAGCCGGCCAGGGCCGTCTCGATCGCGGGCACCAGCTTCTCCATGTGCCGTCCGGTGCGCGCCGAGACGTTCACCCGCGGCGCCCACGCCACCTGGCGCAGCTCGGTCTCGATCTCGCGCTCCAGGTAGTAGCGGCGCTCCTCGTCGAGGGTGTCCCACTTGTTGTACGCGAGGACGAGCGCGCGGCCCGCCTCGACGGCCATGGTGATGATGCGCTGGTCCTGCACCGAGATGGTCTCGGAGGCGTCGATCAGGACGACCGCCACCTCGGCCTTCTCGACGGCGGCCGCGGTGCGCAGCGAGGCGTAGTAGTCGGCGCCCTGCTGGAGGTGGACGCGCTTGCGGATGCCGGCCGTGTCGACGAACTTCCAGGTGGTGCCGCCGAGTTCGATGAGCTCGTCGACCGGGTCGCGGGTGGTGCCCGCGAGTTCGTTGACGACGACGCGCTCCTCACCCGCCACCTTATTCAGCAGCGAGGACTTGCCGACGTTCGGGCGGCCGATGAGGGCGATGCGGCGCGGGCCGCCGACCACCGTGCCGAAGGACTGCGCGGGCGCCTCCGGCAGCGCCTCCAGGACGGCGTCGAGCATGTCGCCGGTGCCGCGGCCGTGCAGCGCGGAGACCGGGTGCGGCTCGCCCAGGCCGAGGGACCACAGGTAGGCCGCGTCGGCCTCGCCGCTGGGGCCGTCGACCTTGTTGGCGGCCAGCACCACGGGCTTGCCGGCCTTGCGCAGCAGACGGACGACGGCCTCGTCGGTGTCGGTGGCGCCGACCTTGGCGTCGACGACGAACACGACGGCGTCGGCGGCCTCGATCGCGTACTCGGCCTGCGCGGCCACGGAGGCGTCGATGCCGAGGACGTCCTGCTCCCAGCCGCCGGTGTCGACGACCTTGAAGCGACGGCCCGCCCACTCGGCCTCGTAGGTGACGCGGTCGCGGGTGACGCCCGGCTTGTCCTCGACGACCGCCTCACGACGGCCGATGATCCGGTTCACCAGGGTCGACTTGCCGACATTGGGGCGGCCGACGACGGCGAGCACCGGCAGCGGACCGTGGCCCGCCTCCTCGATCGCGCCCTCGACGTCCTCGAGGTCGAAGCCCTCTTCCGCGGCGAGCTCCATGAACTCCGCGTACTCGGCGTCGCCGAGCGCCCCGTGATCGTGCTCGAACCCGTCCGAGCCGTCGGGCTGGATGTGGTCGTTCATGAAGTCCGTACCTCGTCGTTCATTCGTGGTGATCGGTGGAACACCCGGTGTGTGCCGGCTGAACCACTACTCAGTGTCGCCCAGCGCCCGGTCGGACGCCCGGCGTTTTTACCGCGCGCCGGGCGTCCGACCGGTGAGCCGTCTGGCGTGCCCCAGGTGCGCGGAGAGCTGCTTCTGGATGCGTTCGGTCGCCTCGTCGAGCGCCTTGCGGGTGCGTCGTCCGCTGCCGTCGCCCGCCTCGAACGGGTCGCCGAAGACGACGTCGACGCGCGAGCGCAGCGGGGGCAGTCCCTTGATCAACCGCCCGCGCCGCTCGGAACTTCCCAGCACGGCGACGGGCACGATCGGCGCCCCGCTGCGCACCGCGAAGTAGGCGAGCCCGGCGCGCAGGGAGGCGAAGTCGCCCTCGCCGCGGGTGCCCTCGGGGAAGATCCCGAGGACGCCGCCGTCGTCCAGGACGCCCAGCGCGCGGGTGATCGCCGTGCGGTCGGTTGTCTCGCGGTCGACCTTGAGCTGGCCGATGCCGGTGAGGAAGGGGTCGAGCGGCCCGACGAACGCCTCCTTCTTGATCAGGAAGTGCGTCGGCCGGGGCGCCACGCCCATGACCATGGGTCCGTCGAGGACGTGGGAGTGGTTGACCGCGAGGATCACCGGTCCGCTCGCCGGGACCTTCCAGGCACCCAGCACGCGCGGCTTCCACAGCCCGTACATCAGGCCGACGCCGATGCGCCGCCCGACCTCGGCGCCCCGCTCCGAAGACTGCTCGCTCACTTTCCGGCCCGCTTCTCCTCGACGAGGGTGACGACGCACTCGATGACCTGCGCCAGCGTCAGTTCGGTGGTGTCCACCTCGACGGCGTCGTCCGCCTTGGCGAGCGGGGAGGTCTTGCGGGAGGAGTCGGCCGCGTCCCGCCTGATCAGGGCCTCGCGGGTGGCGTCGACGTCCGCGCCCTTCAGTTCACCGCTGCGGCGGGCCGCCCGGGCCTCCGCCGAGGCGGTCAGGAAGATCTTCAGGTCGGCGCCGGGCAGCACGGTCGTCCCGATGTCGCGGCCCTCGACGACGATGCCCTGCTCGGCGGAGGAGGCGAGCGAGCGCTGCAGCTCGGTGATCCGCGTCCGCACCTCCGGTACGGCGCTGACCGCGCTGACCTGGGAGGTGACCTCCTGAGTGCGGATCGGAGCGGCCACGTCCGTGCCGTCGACCGTGATCGTCGGGTTCAGCGGGTCGGTGCCGGAGACGATCTCCGGCTTGCCCGCGACGGCCGCGATCGCGGTGGGGTCCTCGATGTCGATCCCGTTGGTCACCATCCACCAGGTGATCGCCCGGTACTGGGCGCCGGTGTCGAGGTAGCTCAGGCCGAGCTGGGCCGCCACGGCCTTGGAGGTGCTCGACTTGCCCGTGCCGGAGGGGCCGTCGATGGCGACAATCACGGGCTGGGCGGCGCCGTTTTCCACGGGGGGACACCTTCCTGGTGCGAGGTGGTGGGCTGTGCGGGGCGCGAGTGTGCCCTGGACAAGGTTACTGGGTACGGGTCACTCGTCCGGCCGGGGCTGTCGGGCCGTGCTCTCGCCGCCGCGGCGGCCGAGCGGGCTCCGGGCCGCGGTGACGGCCTGCCCCGGCCGGCCCGCCGCCGGGCGTCCTACTGCCGCAGCGCCCATCCCCGCTCCCGCAGCGCGGCGCCCAGCACGGCCGCCGACTTGGGCTCGACCATGAGCTGGACCAGACCCGCCTGCTGCCCCGTCGCGTGCTCGATGCGGACGTCCTCGATGTTGACCCCGGCCCGTCCGGCGTCGGCGAAGATGCGGGCCAGCTGGCCCGGCTGGTCGTCGATGAGCACCGCCACGACCTCGTACACCCGCGGAGCGGATCCGTGCTTGCCGGGGACGCGGACCTGGCCGGCGTTGCCGCGGCGCAGGACGTCCTCGATGCCGTCGGTGCCCGTGCGGCGCTTGTCCTCGTCGGAGGACTGCAGGGCCCGCAGGGCTCGCACGGCCTCCTCCAGGTCGGCGGCGACGTCGGTGAGCAGGTCGGCGACCGGCCCCGGGTTCGCGGAGAGGATGTCGACCCACATCCGGGGGTCGGAGGCGGCGATCCGGGTCACGTCCCGGATGCCCTGCCCGCACAGCCGCACGGCGGCCTCCTCGGCGTGCTCGAGGCGGGCGGCGACCATGCTGGAGACCAGGTGGGGCATGTGGGAGACCAGCGCCACCGCCCGGTCGTGGGCGTCGGCGTCCATCACGATCGGCACGGCCCGGCAGTGCGAGACCAGCTCCAGCGCCAGGTTGAGCACCTCGGTGTCGGTGTCCCGGGTCGGTGTCAGCACCCAGGGGCGGCCCTCGAAGAGGTCGCCGGTCGCGGCCAGCGGTCCGGACTTCTCCCGGCCGGACATGGGGTGGGTGCCGAGGTAGGCCGACAGGTCGAGGCCGAGCGCCTCCAGCTCGCGGCGGGGGCCGCCCTTGACGCTGGCGACGTCGAGGTAGCCGCGGGCCACGCCGCGGCGGATGGCGTCGGCGAGGACCGCGGCCACGTGGGCCGGCGGAGCGGCGACGATCGCGACGTCGACCGGCCCGTCGGGGGCCTCGTCAGTGCCGGCGCCGAGCGCGGCCGCCGTCCGGGCCTGCTCGGGGTCGCGGTCCGCCAGGTGGACGACGACGCCCCGCCGGGCGAGGGCCAGGGCGGCGGAGGTGCCGATGAGCCCGGTTCCGATGACGAGTGCGGTCCTCACTGGGCGATGTCCTTGCGCAGGGCGGCGGCGGCGCCGAGGTAGACGTGGTGGAGGTCGGCGCGGGCCCGGTCGGACTCGATGTGCGCGAGGACCCGCACGACCCGCGGCATGGCGCCCCTGATGTCGAGCTCCTGGGCGCAGATCAGCGGCACGTCGACGATGCCGAGCTTGCGGGCGGCGGCCGCCGGGAAGTCGCTGTGCAGGTCGGGCGTGGCCGTGAACCAGATGCTGATCAGGTCGTCGGCGCTGAGGGAGTTCCGCTCCATGATGGCGGTGAGCAGGGCCCCGACCTGCTCGTCCATGTGCCCGGACTCGTCCCTCTCCAGCTGGACGGCCCCCCGGACCGCTCGTACCGCCACGGTGCTGCTCCTCGGTGATGTGCTGATGAAAACGGCTCTGGCCCATCCAGCGTAGTCAGCCCGCCGGGGACGGGTGCCGGTCGCCCGCCCGCTGAGACGGCACCCTTTTTGCGGCACTTCTCCGTGTTGCTTCCCGTTCGCCGCCTTCGCTGACAGGATGACGCGCATGACCCTTTCCGCATCACGCCGTACGGTTCTCCTCGCCACGGGCGCGGCGGGCGCCGCGGCGCTCGTCACGGGCTGCGGCGGCTCGGACGGCGGCGGTACGTCGGACGCCTCCCCCACGGACGCCACCGGTGGCCGGGAACTGGCGAAGACGGCCGACATCCCGGTCGGCGGCGGCAGGATCTTCCCGGACGAGAAGGTCGTGGTCACCCAGCCGACCCCGGGCGAGTTCAAGGCCTTCTCCGCGATCTGCACCCACCAGTCCTGCACGGTGGCCGCCGTCGCCGACGGCACCATCAACTGCCCGTGCCACCGCAGCAGCTTCCGGATCGCCGACGGCTCGGTGACGGGCGGCCCGGCGACCAGACCACTGCCGGCGGAGCGGATCACGGTGGAGGGCGGCTCCATCAGGCTGGCCTGACCGGGCGGCCCGGGCGGGAGCGGTCACTGGTCCCAGAGCGCCCCGAGCGTCACCAGCTCGCCCCGGTACTCGATCCGGTCCGCCCAGTCCGTCGGCCACGCGTCGGCGCCGGCGTACGCGCCCGCGAAGGCACCGGCGAGACAGGCGATGGAGTCGGAGTCGCCGGCGGAGCAGGCCGCCCGGCGCAGCGCGGTCACCGGCTCGTCGGGGAAGAGCAGGAAGCACAGCAGCCCGGAGGCCATCGCCTCCTCGGCGATCCACCCCTCACCCGTGGCCAGGCACGGGTCGGTCTCCGGCGAGGGGGTGCGCAGGGCCGCGGCGAGCCGCTCCAGGGCCACCAGGCAGTCGTCCCAGCCGCGTGCGATGAAGTGCTCCGGGGTGGGGTCCTGGGAGCGGGTCCACAGGTCGCCGAGCCAGCGCTCGTGGTACCGGTCGCGGTTGTCCAGGGCGTACGAGCGCAGCAGCCCGACCAGGCCCGTCGGTTCGGCGCCCTGCGCGAGCAGCCGTACGGCGTGGGCGGTGAGGTCGGAGGCGGCGAGCGCCGTGGGGTGTCCGTGGGTCAGGGCGGACTGGAGCTGGGCGGCGCCGGCCCGCTGTTCGTCGCTGAGGCCGGGTGCGAGCCCGAGGGGGGCGACGCGCATGTTGGCACCGCAGCCCTTGGATTCGATCCGGCTCGCCTCCTGCCAGCGGCGCGCGTCGTCCGTGAGCAGTCCGCAGGCGGTCAGGCAGGTGTGGCCGGGGGCCCGGTTGTTGTCCGGCGACCGGTACCAGGCGACGAACTCCTCGCGCAGCGGCTGCTCCAGCCCCGCCGGGACGAGCGGCCCCCGGTCCGTGGCGGTGCGCAGGGCGCGCCCCACGGCCAGGGTCATCTGGGTGTCGTCGGAGACGAGCGCCCGCTGCGGCAGCCGCATCTCCCGCCAGGGCCCGTACGTGGCGAGGATCGACGGGACGTCGTTGAACTCGGTGGGGTAACCGAGCGCGTCCCCCAGCGCGAGACCCACGAGGGCCCCGGTGGCGGCGCGCTTCCTGACGGTGGTGGGGGCGGTCATGCGGGACGTCCTTCCCGGGGCGGTCGCAGCAGGGGCGGATGGAGGGCGGTGGCGGTGCCCGCGCGGTAGAGGGCGGCCGGTTTGCCCCGGCCGCCGGTCAGCCGCGCGCCGCCGGGGACGGGCTCGACGAACCCCGGGGTGGCGAGCACCTTGCGGCGGAAGTTGGGGCGGTCCAGGCCGGTGCCCCATACCGTCTCGTAGACGTGCTGGAGCTCACCGAGGGTGAACTCGGGCGGGCAGAAGGCCGTGGCGAGGCAGGTGTACTCGAGCTTGGCGCCGACCCGTTCGTGGGCGTCGGCCAGGATCCGGTCGTGGTCGAAGGCGAGCAGCCGGACGTCGTCGTACGGCAGCCAGCGGGCCCGGGCCGCGTCACCGCCGCCGCGCGGCTCGGGTGCGTCGGGCAGCAGCGCGGCGAAGGCGACGGACACGACCCGCATCCGGGGGTCGCGGTCGGGTTCGCTGTAGGTGCGCAGTTGTTCCAGGTGCAGCCCGGAGACGTCCTCGAGACCGGTCTCCTCGGCGAGTTCACGCCGGGCGGCGGTCTCCGCGGACTCGTCGGGCAGCAGGAAACCGCCGGGCAGCGCCCACCGGCCGGCGTGGGGCTCCTGGCCGCGTTCGACGAGCAGGACGTGCAGGGCGCCCGCGCGCAGGGTGAACACGGCGAGGTCGACGGTGACCGCGAAGGGCTCGAAGGCGTACTTGTCGTAGCCCTGCACGACCCGCACCCCCTTTTATAGTCGCAGTGACTATAAAAGGGGGTGCGGGTGCGTCACAAGTCCCGGGCGCGCCGGGGGCGGGTCCTCTAGAGGTCCACTTCCTTCATGAGCATCCCGACCTCGGTGTTCGACAGCCGCCGCAGCCAGCCCGACTTCTGGTCGCCCAGGGTGATCGGGCCGAAGCCGGTGCGCACCAGCTTGTCGACCGGGAAGCCGGCCTCGGCGAGCATGCGGCGCACGATGTGCTTGCGGCCCTCGTGCAGGGTGACCTCGACGAGGTAGTTCTTGCCGGTCTGCTCGACGACCCGGAAGTGGTCCGCGCGCGCGTAGCCGTCCTCGAGCGGGATGCCGTCCTTCAGCCGCTTGCCGAGGTCACGCGGGATCGGGCCGACGATGTGCGCGAGGTAGGTCTTCCTCACGCCGTACCGGGGGTGGGTCAGCCGGTGCGCCAGCTCGCCGTGGTTGGTGAGCAGGATGACGCCCTCGGTCTCGGTGTCCAGCCGCCCGACGTGGAAGAGCCGCGTCTCCCGGTTGGTGACGTAGTCACCGAGGCACTGCCGTCCCTCGGAGTCCTCCATCGTCGACACCACACCGGCGGGCTTGTTCAGCGAGAAGAACTGGTACGACTGGGTCGCGACCGTCAGGCCGTCCACCCGGACCTCGTCCTTCTTCGGGTCGACCCGCTTGCCCTGCTCGGTGACGATCTCGCCGTTCACCTCGACCCGCGCCTGCTCGATCAGCTCCTCGCAGGCGCGCCGCGAGCCGTAGCCCGCGCGCGCGAGGATCTTCTGCAGCCGCTCGCCCTCCTGCTCGGCGCCCGGGAAGGTCTTGGGGAGCTTGATCTCCTTCTTCCCCGCGTACCGCTCGCGGTTGCGCTCCTCGACCCGCGTCTCGTACTCGCGCGAGCGCGACGGGGCCGTACGGCCGCCGCCTCCACGGCCCGGCTGGGACTGCTTCTGGGACTGCTTCGGCCCGCCCTTGGCGCCGCCGCGGGCGGTGCCGCCGCGGCCGGACTTGGGGCCCTCCTGGGAGGCGCCGGGGCCCACATCGTAGCGGCGCTCCTCGGGGCGGGGCTTGCGGGGCCGACCCTGGCCCTGCTTCTGGTCCCTGTTGTTGCCGGCCCCGCGGTGGTTACCGCGCCCGCCGCTCTTGCCGCTACCGCTGCCGCTGCTTCGCATCAAAGTTCCGTCGTCGTCGTGTTCGTCGTGGGACCGTCGTCCGGATCCGGGGCGTCCGGATCGAACGACGGTACGCCTTCCTGGGTCTCGGCCTCGATCGCCTCCGCCTCCGGCAGGAAGGGCGCGAGCTCCGGGAGCTCGTCCAGACCGCGCAGGCCCATCCGCTCCAGGAAGTAGTTCGTCGTCCTGTACAGGATCGCACCTGTTTCGGGTTCCGTGCCCGCCTCCTCGACCAGACCGCGCTGGAGGAGGGTGCGCATCACGCCGTCGCAGTTCACTCCGCGCACCGCGGAGACCCGGCTGCGGCTGACCGGTTGGCGGTAGGCGACCACGGCGAGCGTCTCCAGCGCGGCCTGGGTCAGCCGCGCCTGCTGGCCGTCGAGCACGAAGCGTTCGACGGCGGGGGCGAAGGCGCCCCGGGTGTAGAACCGCCAGCCGCCCGCGACGAACCGCAGCTCGAAGCCGCGGCCCTGCACGGTGTACTCGTCGGCCAGTTCGCGCAGGGCGTCGGCGACGTGCCGGCGCGGCCGCTCCACGATCCTCGCGAGGTGCTCCTCGGTCGCGGGCTCGTCCACGACCATCAGGACGGCCTCCAGGGCCGGCTTGAGGTCGAGGTCGGCGACGGCCCGCGGCCCGGCCGCGTCCCCGCTCGTGTCCTCGCTCACGGCTTCCTCTCCTCCTTCGGCTCCTCGGGCGGCCGGTCGAACTCGTCGGTCACCCGCGGCGTCTCGTCCCCGTCCCCTCCGGTCCAGCGCACCGTCAGCTCCCCGAGGGCGGCCTCCTGGTCCAGGGCGACGGCCTTCTCCCGGTACAGCTCCAGCAGCGCCAGGAACCGCGCCACGACGGTGAGGGTGTCGTCGGTGTCCTCCACCAGCACCCGGAAGCTGGCCTCCCCGAGCTCCCGCAGCCGTGCGACGACGATCCCGGCCTGCTCCTGCACGGAGACGAGCGGCGCGTGGATGTGGTCGACGTACACCTGCGGCTTGGGCTTCGGCTGCATCGCCTTGACCGCGAGCCGGGCGAACCCCTCGGCGCCGATGCTGATGACGACCTCGGGCAGCAGCTCGGCGTGGTGCGGCTCCAGACCGACGGTACGGGGGTAGCGGCGGGCCTCCTCGTCGAGCCTGCCGGTGAAGATGTCGGCGATCTGCTTGTACGCGCGGTACTGGAGCAGACGCGCGAAGAGCAGGTCGCGGGCCTCGAGCAGCGCCAGGTCCGCCTCGTCCTCGACCTCGGCGGCGGGCAGCAGCCGGGCCGCCTTCAGGTCGAGCAGCGTCGCCGCCACGACGAGGAACTCGGTCGTCTGGTCCAGGTCCCAGTCCGGCCCCATGGCCCGGATGTGCGCCATGAACTCGTCGGTGACCTTGGACAGCGCGACCTCGGTGACGTCCAGCCTGTGCCTGGAGATCAGCTGGAGCAGCAGGTCGAAGGGCCCCTCGAAGTTGGCGAGCCGCACCGTGAAGACACCGTCGGGCACATCCCGGGACTCCGCACCGGGCGGCTCCCCCGCACGAGCGCCCTCGGGTGCGGCCTGCGTGTCCGGGGCGGCCGTGAAGGCGGACGGGGGCCCGCCCGCGGAGGCGGCCGTGCGTGCGGCGACCGGCTCCGCCTCCGGTCCGGCCTCGGGCGCGGCGACGGACCGCGCCGCCGGTGCGGCCTCGGGCACGGGCTCAGGCTCCACCGCGGGGCCCCGAGGCGCGACGCCGGTCCGCACCGTCCGTGCGACCCCCGACGCGGCTTCGGGGGCGGCCTCGGGCTCCGCCTCGGGCAGGGTCACCGGTTCCACCGCCGCCGCGACCGCGGCTGCCGCTCGGGACTCGGCCTCTGGTTCCGTCGCCGACGCGACGTCGGACGCGCCCTCGGGCTCGGCCTCCGGCGCGACCCCGGCGACCGTCTCGGCCGGTCCGGGCCGCGTCGTTCCGGGGCCCCGCCCCAGCGCGCGCCGGCGACCGGCTGCGGAGCCGGAGCCGCGGGCGGGGACGGGAGCGTCGTTCGAGGTCATGGCCCCCGCAGGCTACCGCTACCGCCCGCGCAGCCGTCGTACCAGGATGCTGGCGTCCCCGCGGGCCTCCAGGTCGGCCAGGACGACCGCGACCGCCTCACGGACGATACGGCCCCGGTCGACGGCCAGTCCGTGCTCGCCGCGGAGCACCAGACGGGCATGCTCCAGGTCCATCAGTTCCTCGGCGGACACGTACACCGTGATCTTCTCGTCGTGCCGCTCCCGGCCGCTGGGCCGCCGCGCCGACGACCGCCCGCGCTTGCGGGGCGCGGCGGCGGCGCCGGCCGCGGGGGCGGGGGCGGCAGAACCTTCCTGCGGGCCCTGACGCCGTGGGCCGCGCTCCGCGCCGGCGGCCCGGCTGCGGGACTCCCCTGCGTCGGCCTGCTCCGCGTCGGCCGCCACGTGCTCGGCGCCCTCGCCGTCACCGCCCTGCGCGGGCACGGCCTGCGGCGCGTCCTCGGCCGTACCGGCCGCCACCGCGTCGCTCTCGCCCGCCGGCGCGGGCACCCGGGCCTCGCCGCCTGCGGGGCGCCGGGGTGCGGACGGCTGGAGCGCCGTTCCCCCTGTCGTGCGGAAGAGTTCGTCGGCCCCCGGCAGACTCACTCGGCGTGACACCGGGCGAGCACCTCCCTGGCGAGCTGACGGTAGGCGGCGGCGCCGACGGAGTTGGAGGCGTACGTGGTGATCGGCTCACCGGCGACCGTGGTCTCCGGGAAGCGCACCGTGCGTCCGATGACCGTGTGGTAGACGTGATCGTCGAACGCCTCGACGACCCGCGCGAGCACCTCGCGGCTGTGCACGGTGCGCGAGTCGTACATGGTCGCGAGGATCCCGTCGAGCTCCAGCTCCGGGTTGAGGCGCTCCTGGACCTTCTCGATGGTCTCGGTCAGCAGCGCCACACCGCGCAGGGCGAAGAACTCGCACTCCAGCGGGACGATCACCTTGTGCGCGGCCGTCAGCGCGTTGACCGTGAGCAGACCGAGCGAGGGCTGACAGTCGATGACGATGTAGTCGTAGTCGTCCATCAGCGGCTTGAGCGCGCGCTGGAGCGTCGACTCGCGGGCGACCTCGGAGACCAGCTGGACCTCGGCGGCGGACAGGTCGATGTTGCTGGGCAGCAGGTCCATGTTGGGGACCGCCGTCTTCAGGAGCACCTCGTCCGCCGACATGCCCCGCTCCATGAGCAGGTTGTAGACCGTGAGGTCGAGCTCCATCGGGTTGACGCCGAGTCCGACCGACAGCGCGCCCTGCGGGTCGAAGTCCACGAGCAACACCCGGCGTCCGTACTCCGCGAGCGCGGCACCCAGGTTGATGGTCGACGTCGTCTTGCCCACGCCGCCCTTCTGGTTGCACATCGCGATGATCGTCGCGGGACCGTGGTTCGTGAGCGGTCCCGGGATCGGGAAGTACGGCAGCGGGCGACCGGTCGGGCCGATGCGCTCGCGCCGCTGGCGAGCGGCGTCGGGCGCGAGGGTGGCCGCGTACTCGGGGTCGGGCTCGTACTCGGCGTCGGGGTCGTAGAAGTGCCCGTCGGGCAGTTCGTCGTAGTCGGCGAAGTGGTCGTGGGGCGCGCCACTTCCGTCGCCGGCCATGGCGTTCACGTGATGGCCATCCATGCTCTGGTGTGCTGACAGAGCCGTGTGGGGGCTTCTCAGGCTCTGGTGGGCTGCGAAGGTTCGGACAGCGACGGAGCCGACAGCCTCGAGCCCCGTGGGGCCCGGGCCCCGCGTAGGCATTCCTGGTTGACCACCCCCGGGAGAAAATGTCGACTCATTCACAAGTCGTCTTACCTCCTTGGTGACCAGGAAACTTCTAGACAAGGTCAGCGTGGCACCATGCCGACGGTTGGCGACTCTATGGCGTGTCGGGCGTCCGCAGCAACACAATCCGCCGGACCCGGCCCGATGTGTCGGCAATGAAACATCCCTCTGTCAAGGGCGTACGGCCGTCGCACGGCAGGTTTCGCGGGTGTGCGAATCGGTCGAAGGGTTACGTTCGAGGCGAGTTGAACGAGAGCCGCAAAGTGACCATACACACATCCGGCCGGACCTCGTCGGGCAAGGTCCGGCCGGTTGTGCGCGGTTGACGCGTCATGTTGACGTATCGCCTTTACGAAAAGGTGACTTGCCGTGCGGCTCAGTCGAGGAGCGAGTCGAGCTCCACGTGCTCCAGACCGTGCGCCTCGGCGACCTCGCGGTAAACGACCTTGCCGTCATGGGTGTTGAGGCCCCTGGCCAGCGCGGCGTCACGGCGCAGGGCCTCGGCCCAGCCCCGGTTCGCGAGCTCGACGATGTACGGCAGCGTCGCGTTGGTGAGCGCGTAGGTGGAGGTGTTGGGCACCGCGCCCGGCATGTTGGCGACGCAGTAGAAGACCGACTCGTGGACCGGGAAGGTCGGCTCGGCGTGGGTGGTGGGCCGGGAGTCCTCGAAGCAGCCGCCCTGGTCGATCGCGATGTCGACAAGGACACTTCCCGGCTTCATCCGGGAGACCAGCTCGTTGGTGACCAGCTTGGGGGCCTTGGCCCCCGGGACGAGGACGGCGCCGATGACGAGGTCGGCCTCGAGGCAGGCCTTCTCCAGCTCGAAGGCGTTGGAGACGACGGTCTGGATCTTCGTGCCGAAGATCTTGTCCGCCTCCTTGAGCTTGTTGATGTCCTTGTCGAGCAGGGTCACGTGGAAGCCCATGCCGATGGCGATCTGCGCGGCGTTCCAGCCGGAGACGCCACCGCCGATGACGACGGCCTTGCCGGCCGGCACACCCGGGACACCGCCGGGCAGCACGCCGCGACCGCCGCCCGCGCGCATCAGGTGGTAGGCGCCGACCTGCGGAGCCAGCCGGCCCGCCACCTCGGACATGGGGGCGAGCAGCGGCAGCGCGCGGCTCGGCAGCTCGACCGTCTCGTAGGCGATCGCGGTGGTGCCGGACTCCAGGAGGGCGTCGGTGCACTCCCTGGAGGCGGCCAGGTGCAGGTAGGTGAAGAGCGTCTGGTCCTTGCGGAGGCGGTGGTACTCCTCCGCGACGGGTTCCTTGACCTTCAGCAGCAGGTCGGCGGAGGCCCACACCTCGTCGGCCGTCTGAAGGATCTGCGCGCCGGCGGTCACGTACTCCGCGTCCGGGATCGACGAGCCGACTCCGGCGCCCTGCTCGATGACCACCTGGTGGCCGTGGCGCACCAGCTCGTGCACACCGGCGGGGGTGATGGCCACCCGGAACTCGTTGTTCTTGACCTCGCGGGGGATGCCGACCTTCACGTCGATCACGGTCCTTGGCTCAGAGGGTATGGGGCATTACATGACATACCCGGAAGTAAGGGACACACCGGGATGCACCGCAGGAGAACGTGCGGCAGAGCCAGTCTAATGAAGGTGTTCCCGCTGTCTAGCCTTTCAATGCATCAATCTTCAGCGGGTGCACTGCGGATTTCGCAGGCGTTAGGGTCGTGTTCCGGCCTTGATTCCTCAGGGAGGGCCTCCTCTCCCAGGATGCTTTCGGCCGCGCTGCGGTGCAGACTCGCGGCCGTCGGGTCGCCGAGGTGCTCCAGGGTGTCGGCGAGCCGGAGCCGCAGCGCAGCCTGGAGCCGGGTGTCCTGCGCGCGGCACGCCCTGTCCACCGCCTCCTGGCAGGTGCGCAGCGACTCCTCGGGCCGGCCCGCGTACTCCTGGACCCGGGCCAGCTCGCTCAACGCCCGCGCCTGGGCGGCCACATCGCCGTTCTTGCGGTGTCCGACCGCGGCCGCCCGCCAGTGGCGCTGCGCCTCCCCGTAGCGGCCCGCGTAGGTGTGTGCCGTCGCGATCCGGCCGTACAGCCGGGCCGCGTCCGCGCGCTCGTCGCGGGCCAGCCGCTGGGCGAGGGCCCGGCCGAACCAGTCGGCGGCCCGCTCGTAGTCCCCGAGCTCCAGGTGCGCGCCGCCTACGGATTCCATGGCACGGCCGGTGGCGTAGGGGTCGTTCGCCTCGCGCCCGGCGTCGAGCGCGGCGCGGTAACGCACCAGGGCCTCGGCCGTCCGCCCGGTCCGGGCGTCGACATCGGCCAGGTTCAGCAGCGCGGCGGCCTTCTCGCGGGGGAGCCCACGGCGCTCGGCCACGTCCAGGACCAACCGGTGGATGCCGTACAGGTCGGGGGCCGCGCCCTGGGTGCCGAAGTGCGCGACCATCGCGCGGACCAGCTGGGACATCAGGCGCCTGGCCAGGGTGTCCAGCTCCCCGTCGGCGACCGCGAGCCGGGCCGAGGCGAGCAGCGCGGGGCGGCGCAGCCGCAGCCAGTCGGCGGCCGCGCGCGGGGTGGGGAAGCGCAGCGCGCGCGGCATGCCCTGGAGCTTCTCCCGGGCCTGCGGGTTGTCCGTCTCGGTGATCGCCCGGCAGGACTGCAGCAGCCGTACCGTGCGCTCCAGCATGCGGGCGCGGGCCAGCTGGAGCTCGGCCGGGCGTTCGTGGAGCTCGGCGGCGGCCCGCAGCAGGGGGTGCAGACAGCCGGGCACCTCGTACTCGGGCAGGGGCGAGTCCACCGCGCGCAGCAGGCCCAGCGTGACGAAGTCGTCCAGGGTGGTGCGGGCGGCGTCGATCGAGCAGCCGACGAGCGCGGAGGCGGTGTGCGGGTCGACGAGGCCGGCCGGGGCGAGGCCGAGCAGCCGCAGGGTCCGCGCGGCGGCCGGGGGCAGGGAGGTGTGCACGAGCCGGAAGACGCGGCTGAGGGGGTCGTCGCCGGCCGTGTCGTCACCGGACTCCGCGTGCAGGTGCTTGGCGAGGTCGGCGACGGTCGCCTTGGGGCGGGCGGCGAGCCAGCCGCCCGCGAGGATCAGCGCGGCGGGCCGGCCCTGGCAGATCTCGACCAGGCCCTCGGCGGCGCACGGGTCGACGGTGATGCGGACCGAGCCGGTGTAGCGGGTCAGCAGCTCCAAAGCGGACTTGGTGTCCAGGCCGCCGAGGGTGCAGGGCCGCACGTCCGAGATGCCGGTGAGGGGGCCGGAGGAGACGGCGACGAGCAGGCACTCGGGGGTGTCCGGAAGCAGTGCGTCGACCTGGTCGGCGCCGGCCGCGTCGTCGAGCAGCAGCACCATGCGGCGGTCGGCGAGCGCCTCGCGCAGGGTGGCCGCGAGGTCGTCCTCGGCGGCACCGGCCGGGGTCGGCAGGTCGAGGGCGGCCAGCAGTTCGCGGGCGGCGCGCTCGACCGGCACGGGGGTGCCGTCGGGCTCGGCGAGACGGGCGCGCAGGACGCCGTCCGGGTAGCGGTCGGCGACCCGTCGGGCGAGTTCCTCGGCGAGGGCGGTACGGCCGGATCCGGGCCGTCCGGCGATGAGCAGCACGCGCGCGCGGGGCGCCTTCTTCCCCGAGATGGTGTCCAGTCCCGCGCGCTCGATGTCGGCGCGCAGCTCCTTCAACTCCCGGGTGCGTCCCAGGAAATGGCCCTCCGTCGCAGCGTGTCCCGACAGCTGCACGCCGTCTGTGTCCACTGCCTGATCCGTCACGGGCCACACTCCCGTCCCACGCACGCGCCGGCCCGCCGGGTCTCCGGATCGGGCGGTCCCGAGCCTAGTTCACGCTCTGCGACGTTCCGGGAGGAGCACGGCGGTGACGTCGCCCGATCGGATCAGGCGATCGTCACACCGCACAAGCCGTTCGGCGGTCGCCCGCCCGGCGGCGCCCACCGGGGGCGGACCGCGAAGGCCCGTCCGCGTCACCCGGAACCAGGGCGCGGACAGGGCGTCAGGACGCGAAGGGCCGGGCCGGCCAGGGCGCCTCCGCCGGGCGCAGGGCGTCGAGGCCGCCGCCGGCGCGCGCCGCGACCAGGGAGAGGACGCCCACCACGAGGCAGTTGTTGTGCAACTCGCCGGCGAGGACGCCCCGGACCAGCTCGTCGACCGGCACGCGCGCGTGCTCCATGTCGGCCTCCTCGTCCTCCACCTCGAACCGCTCCCCCTCGGCCTCCGACAGGTCCCGGGCGAGGAAGATCCGCACGGCCTCGTCGCAACCGCCGGGGGTGGTGTACACGTCGGTGAGGACCCGCCAGTCCTCGGCCTTGACGTGGGCCTCCTCGTACAGCTCGCGCTGGGCGGCGTGCAGCGGGTTCTCGCCGGGCACGTCGAGCAGGCCGGCCGGGATCTCCCACAGCTTCTCGCGCACGGGGTGGCGGTACTGCTTGATCAGCAGGACGCGGTCCTCGGCGTCGAGGGCGACGACGGCCACGGAACCCGGGTGGACCTGGTAGTCGCGGCGGACCACCGAGCCGTTCGGCATGACCACGTCGTCCTTGCGGACGGAGGTCTTGTTGCCGACGAAGGGGGTCTCCGTCGCCCGGATCTCCCACGCCTCGGGGGTGTCCTTGATCGTCATGCCCTCTCCTCCCACGTGCACCGATGAAACCGGGGTGCCCTCCCGTTGAAGGGATGCACCCCGGCCACCGTACAAGCTGGTGTGTTACTTCGAATTCCGCCCCGCGCCCTCGCTCTGCTGGCGTTCGACGGCCGCCTTCACGAGGCCCGCGAACAACGGGTGCGGGCGCGTCGGCCGCGAGCGCAGCTCGGGGTGGGCCTGGGTGGCGACGAGGTAGGGGTGGACGTCGCGCGGGTACTCGACGTACTCGACGAGCTTGCCGTCCGGGGAGGTGCCGGAGAACTGGATGCCCGCCTTCTTCTCCAGCTCCGCGCGGTAGGCGTTGTTCACCTCGTAGCGGTGACGGTGCCGTTCCTCGACGTACTCCTTGCCGTCGTACACCTCGCGCACGATGGAGCCCTCGGCCAGCTTGGCCGGGTACATGCCGAGCCGCATCGTGCCGCCCATGTCGCCCTCGCCGGCGACGATGTCGAGCTGCTCCGCCATGGTGGAGATGACAGGGTGGGAGGTGGCCGGGTCGAACTCGGTGGAGTTGGCGTCGGAGATGTCCGCGAGGCTGCGGGCCGCCTCGATCACGATGCACTGCAGGCCGAGGCACAGACCCAGCAGCGGGATCCGGTTCTCGCGCGCGTACTTGATCGCGCCGACCTTGCCGAGCACACCGCGGTCGCCGAAGCCGCCGGGGATGCAGATGCCGTCCACGTCGGCGAGCTGCGCCTTGGCGCCCGCCGGGGTCTTGCAGTCGTCCGAGGTGACCCACTTGATCTTGACGCGGGCCTTGTTGGCGAAGCCGCCGGCGCGCAGCGCCTCGGTCACCGACAGGTAGGCGTCGGGCAGGTCGATGTACTTGCCGACCAGCGCGAGGGTGATCTCGTGGTCGGGGTTGTGGACGCGGTCGAGCAGGTCGTCCCAGGTCGTCCAGTCCACGTCCCGGAACGGCAGGTCCAGCTTGCGGACCACGTAGGCGTCCAGGCCCTCGCCGTGCACGGTCTTCGGGATGTCGTAGATCGAGCGGGCGTCGGGGCAGGCGACCACCGCGGCCTCGTCGACGTCGCACATCAGCGAGATCTTGCGCTTGATGGCGGTGGGGACCTCGCGGTCGCAGCGCAGCACGATCGCGTCCGGCTGGATACCGATGTTGCGCAGGGCGGCGACGCTGTGCTGGGTGGGCTTGGTCTTGAGCTCGCCCGAGGGGCCGATGTAGGGAAGGAGAGAGATGTGGACCACGAAGACGTTGTCCCGGCCGACCTCGTGGCGGACCTGGCGGACGGTCTCCAGGAACGGCAGCGACTCGATGTCGCCGACCGTGCCGCCGACCTCCGTGATCACGACGTCCACCTCGTCCGTCGCCATGCGGCGGATGCGGTGCTTGATCTCGTTGGTGATGTGCGGGATGACCTGCACGGTGTCGCCCAGGTACTCGCCGCGCCGCTCCTTGGCGATCACCGTCGAGTAGACCTGACCGGTGGTGACGTTGGCGGAGCCGTCGAGGTCGCGGTCGAGGAAGCGCTCGTAGTGGCCGATGTCCAGGTCGGTCTCGGCGCCGTCGTTGGTGACGAACACCTCGCCGTGCTGGAACGGGTTCATCGTGCCAGGGTCGACGTTGAGGTACGGGTCGAGCTTCTGCATCACGACGCGCAGGCCCCGCGCCTTGAGCAGCATGCCGAGGCTGGAGGCCGTCAGACCCTTGCCGAGAGAGGAGGCGACACCCCCGGTGACGAAGATGTGCTTGGTCGTCGGAGATTTGGTCGGCATGGCCAAGAGGGGGCTCCCGTGGTCGCGGTCTGGGGGTGCGGTGCGGCTCCCGGAGGCTCTCACCAGCGGTTCGGGCCGGAGGTTTCCGAGGGTGCCGTCGCTGCGGTTCGGGGGTTTCGAGCCCACCGGTCCACGGGCTACCAGGGTAACAGCGCCTCGGGGAGATGGCTTCCGGCCACGCTCCGCACACGGCTCGACACGCACGTGCGTACACGCACCGGGCCCTCACCCGGTGCTCACCCGTTCGGCCCACCCGCGTTGCCCCGAGCGGCACGCAGATCATCTACGTGCGTCGTATCCTGCTCGGACACTCGCTGCCGAGCCCGGCCGGCCAAGACGGCACCACCCCCGCCCGTGTCCACCGGAACAACAAGAGCTCGTCAGTTCGTTGAGCAAGAATTGGCGTTTTGCCAACACCGCTGAGCGACTGCTTTGCTTCACCGCTCAACGACGCATTACAACGACCCCCTGACCGCACTAGCGACAGCCCCCTCGTGGGGTGACGTGGCCGTTCGACTGGAGTTTGCACGTGGCCGGGCGCATCGAAGACTACGCACTCATCGGAGACATGCAGACCGCTGCCCTGGTCTGCCGTGACGGGACAGTGGACTGGCTGTGCCTGCCCCGCTTCGACTCGCACGCGATCTTCGCCGGGCTGCTGGGCACCGAGGAGCACGGCTTCTGGCGGCTCGGGCCGGCCCACGCCTCCGACCAGCGGCCGCCCACCGCGGCCCGGCGCTCCTACCGGGGCGACTCGCTGATCCTGGAGTCCGAGTGGGACACCCCGCGCGGCACGGTCCGGGTGACCGATTTCATGCCCCCGCGCGACGGCGCCCCGCAGCTGATCCGCATCGTCGAGGGCATCTCGGGCCGCGTCCCCATGCGCTCGGCCCTGCGGATGCGCTTCTCCTACGGCCGGGTCGTGCCGTGGGTGCACAAGCACGAGGGACGCACGGTCGCGGTCGCGGGCCCGGACTCGGTGTGGTTCGACACCGACTGCGAGACCTACGGCAAGTCGCTGACGACGTACGCCGACTTCACCGTCGCCCCTGGTGACCGGATCGCCTTCACCATCTCCTGGCAGCCCTCGCACAAGGAGCCGCCGCCGCTTCCCGAGCCGGAGCAGTCGCTCGAGGCGACGGAGGAGTTCTGGCGGGAGTGGGTCGAGCACTGTACGTACCACGGCCCCTACCGCGAGGCTGTGATCCGCTCGCTGATCACGCTGAAGGCGCTGACCTACGCCCCCACCGGCGGGATCGTGGCGGCCCCCACCACCTCCCTCCCCGAGGACATCGGCGGCGTCCGCAACTGGGACTACCGCTACACCTGGCTGCGCGACGCGGCGATCACCCTGTCCTCGCTGTTGCGCACCGGCTACCGCGAGGAGGCGCGCGCCTGGCGCGAGTGGCTGCTGCGCGCGGTCGCCGGCGACCCGGAGAACCTCCAGATCATGTACGGCATCGCCGGCGAGCGCGAGCTCGGCGAGGCGGAGCTGGACTGGCTGCCCGGCTACGAGGACTCCGCGCCGGTCCGGGTGGGCAACGGCGCCGCGCACCAGCTCCAGCTGGACGTGTACGGCGAGGTCACCGAGGCCCTCCACCTGGGCCACATGACGGGCCTGGCCCGCAACGACTACGCCTCCCTGCTCCAGCTGAAGCTGATCCGCTACCTGGAGAAGCACTGGGACGAGCCGGACGAGGGCATCTGGGAGGTGCGCGGTCCGCGCCGCCACTTCGTGCACTCCAAGGTCATGGCCTGGGTCGCCGTCGACCGCACGATCAAGCTGATCGAGTCCGGCGACGCGGACGGACCGCTGGAGAAGTGGCGCGAACTGCGCGACGACATCCACCGGGACGTCTGCGAGAAGGGTTACGACAAGGAGCGCAACACCTTCACCCAGTCGTACGGCTCGAAGGAGCTGGACGCGTCGCTGCTGCTGATTCCGCAGATGGGCTTCCTGCCGCCCGACGACAAGCGCGTCATCGGCACGATCGAGGCGATCCAGCGCGAGCTGTCCACCCCGGACGGCTTCATCCTGCGCTATCCGACCCAGGGCGACGACGAGGGCGTGGACGGCCTCCCCGGCGACGAGGGCGCCTTCCTGGCCTGCTCGTTCTGGATGGCCGACGACCTCGCGATGATCGGCCGCGTCGACGAGGCCCGCAAGCTCTTCGAGAAGCTGCTGTCGCTGCGCAACGACCTCGGCCTGCTCGCCGAGGAGTGGGACCCGCGCCTGCAGCGCCAGGTCGGCAACTTCCCGCAGGCCTTCAGCCACGTCCCGCTGATCGACACGGCCCTGCGCCTGACGGCGTCCGGCGCGTACGGCGGCTGAGCGGGACCGCCCTGACAGCTCCGAACAGAAGGGTTCCTTGCACGGTGAGCGCCTGATCAGGCGCTCACCGTGCAAGGAACCCTGAGGCGTGTTTCGCCCTAGGCTGGGAAGCATCAGCCCCTGCAAGGAAGGGGGCGCCCCATGGCTTCCCCGTCGAAGGCGGGCGCGGCCCTCGCCGCGCTGCGCGAGGATCTGGCCGGCGACGTGTTCGCCCCGAGGGACGCGGGCTACGACGAGGCCCGCACCGTCTTCAACGCGATGATCGACCGCCGGCCCGCGGTGATCGCGCGGTGCGCGCACGAGGACGACGTGGTGCGCGCCGTCCGGTTCGCCCGGGACCTGGACCTGAAGATCGCGGTGCGCGGCGGCGGCCACAGCGTCGCCGGGATGGCGCTGGGCGACGCGGCCCTCGTGATCGACCTGCGCCGGATGCGCGAGGTGACCGTCCACCCCGCGGCCGAGGCGGTACGCGTCCAGGGCGGGGCCACCATGAGCGACCTGGACCGGGCCACCCAGCCCCACGGCCTGGCCACCACCGGTGGGCGGGCCTCCACCACCGGAGTCGGCGGGTTCGTCCTCGGCGGCGGCACCGGCTGGCTGGACCGCTGTTTCGGCCTGGCCGTCGACAACCTGCTCGGCGTGGAACTGGTCACCGCCGACGGCGAGCGCACCCACGCCAACCCCGACGAGAACCCCGACCTGTTCTGGGCCCTGCACGGCGGTGGCGGCAACTTCGGTGTGGCGACCGCCCTCACCCTGAAGCTGTACGAGCTGCCCGAGTTCGCCATCGCGCTGGTGCTCTACCTCCCCGAGTTCGGCCCCGAGGCCACCCGCACCTACCGCGACCTGATCACCGCGGGACCGGACGAGGCGGCCGGCGCCGTCCTGTACTTCACCGGGCCGCCCGAGGAGTTCGTCCCGCCGCACCTGGTCGGCACCCTGCTGTGCGGTGTCCTGCTGACGTACGCCGGTGCCGAGTCGGACCTGCGCAAGCTCGCCGAACCGCTGCTGGCGCTGCCGCACGAGGCGCAGGTCGTCGGGGCCATGCCGTACGCCGACGTGCAGTGCATGATCGACGATCCGCCCGGGATGCGGAACTACTGGTCGGCGGAGTACCTGACGGGCGCGCCCGACGCCTTCGTGGACGTCTTCTGCGCCCGCGCGCGGTCCATGCCGGTGCCGACCGGCACCCAGCACGTCCTGTTCCCGCAGGGCGGCGCCGTCGCCGCCGGGCCGCACGCCTACCCGGTGCCGTTCCGCGCCGCCCCCTGGTCGGTGCACCCCTACGGGACCTGGGAGGACCCGGCGGACGACGAACGGTGCGTGCGCTGGGTCCGCGAGGTCCGCGCCGACGTGCGCCCCTGGAGCACCGGTGACGTGTACCTCAACTTCATCGGCGACGAGGGCGCCGAGCGGGTCGTGGCCGGCGTCGGCGCCGACAACGCCCGTCGGCTCGCGGAGCTGAAACGGCGTTACGACCCCGACAACGTCTTCCGCTTCAACCACAACATCAGGCCGGCGTGAGGGCCGTGAGCGTCCGCTCCCCCGCGGGGTCCCCGGCCGTCGCCGGCACCAGGGCGATCTCGTCGAGCCCCGCCTCGGCGTAGGCCGCGATCCGGGCCCGTACGGTGTCCAGGTCGCCGACCAGGCCGACCGCCGCCGCGGCCTGCGGCGGGAGGGCGCCGACGAGCGTGGCGCGGTCGGCGCCGGAGTCGGCCAGGGCGACGGCCTCGCCGAATCCGGCCTCGGCGAACACCTCGGCGTACCCGGGCACCGTCAGGTATCCGGCGATGCTCCCCAGCACCTGCCTCAGCGACGCGGGATCGGGGTCGACGGCGGCGGGCAGCCAGGCGGCGAGCGTGGGGGGCGTACGACCCGCCTGCTCGGCCGCGACGAGCAGCTTGGCGCGCAGCTCGCGCACCTGTCGCGGGGAGACGAGGTCGAGCAGCATGCGGTCGGCGTGGGCGGCGGCCACGGCGATCGCGCGGTCGCCGAACGCGGCGACGGTGAGCGGGCCGCCGGGCGGTGCGAGGCGGCGCCGGAAGGTGCTGCCGGGCACGATCGGCTCGCCCGGCTCGCCGTGCAGCAGCCCGCGCAGGGCCGCCGCCGTCTCGGTGAGGGCGGCGGCGGGCCGGGTCCGGGGGCGTCCGTGCACGCCCTCGACCACGCGCTTGCTGGAGGTGCCCAGCGCCACCCCGACCGCCCGGCCGGTGACCGCGGCGACCGAGGCGGCCCCCCGTGCGATGGTCAGCGGGTCACGGACGGACACCGGGACGGGGCCCGCCGTCAGCGTCGCCCGTTCGGTGACCCGGGCGATCCCTGCGGCCAGGACGAAGGAGTCCCACGTCGGTCCCTCCCCCGCCCACACCTCCCGGTAGCCGAGCCGGTCGGCGAGCGCCGCGATGCGCAGCGGCTCCTCGACCGGGCTGTCGTCCTCACGTGCCACGGCGACCACACTCATCTCCATGGCCCGCCGCTACCCGGCCGACCGCGCCCCAACCCCGCGCGGTGATCACGACCTTCGCGCGGGATGCCGTGGGCACGTCCGCGCAGGTAGCGTCCGGTGTATGGACAGCCGCGCGGATCACCGACCCGACAGCCGGGGCGCCGGCATCACCGTGCAGCGGGCGCTGGAACTGCCCGGACTGCGCAGCGGGCTGCCGGAGATCGTCGCGGGCGGGGACCGGCTCGGCCGCACGGTGCGCTGGGTGCACGCGGGCGAGGTCCCCCACATCGCCTCCCTGCTCAAGGGCGGCGAGCTGCTGCTGACCACGGGCTACGGGCTCGGCACCCGGCCGGCCGAGCAGCGGGCCTTCGTGCGCACCCTGGCCGAACGGGGCATCGCGGCGCTGGTGATCGAGCTGGGGCCGCGCTTCGCGCGTCTGCCCTCGGCTCTGGTGGAGACGGCGCGGGCGAGCGGCCTCCCGCTGGTCCAACTGCACCGCGAGGTGGCGTTCGTGACGGTCACCGAGGAGATCCACACGGAGATCGTCAACGGTCACTACGCCCTGCTCCAGCAGGCGGAGGAGGTCCACCGGCGCTGCACGGAGGCGCTGTTGGGCGGTGGCGGGATCCCCCAGGTCCTCGGCATCCTGGCCGACTTCAGCGCCAACCCGGTCTTCCTGGAGACGACCGAGGGGCTGTTGCTCTACGCCGCGGGGGAGGGCCCGCGGGGGGCGGATCCGCTCCAGGTGTGGGAGGGGCTGCGCGGCCCGCGCAGGGACGCGCCGCCGCCGGCCGGTTCGGTGCTGGTGGACGTGCCCGGGGGTGGGCCGGGTGCGGGTGCGGTGCGTGCCCGGCTCGTCCTGCTGCCCGTGCGCGGTCCGCTCGCCCCGGTGCACCGGATCGCCGCCGAGCGCGCCGCGGGCATCCTGGCCGTGGTGCTGATGCAGGCCCGCCAGGAGGAGGAGCTCGCCGCGCGCGGCCGGGGCGACTTCCTGACCGACCTCGCCGAGGGCCGGATCACGGCGGTGGACGCTCCGGGGCAGGCGCGGGTGCTGGGCTTCAAGCCGGGCGACAGTCCGCTGCTGCCGGTCGTGATGCGGCTGGGCGACACGCTCGCTCCCGGCGGCGGCTGGGCGGTCCTGGCCCGCGCGGTCGCGGAGGAGCTGGCCTCGGTCGGGGTCCCGGTCCTGCTGGGCGTCCGGCCGGTCGAGGGCCGGGTGCCGCTGCTGCTGGGGCTGCGCGCGGAGTCGGAGCGGTCGGCGGTCGCGGACCGGGTCGCGGCGGCGCTGCGGGCCGGGGCGGAACGGGCCGGGATGCGGCGGCCGGGAGCCGCGCCACCGGTGGTGGTGGTCGGGGTCGCGGGCGGCTGGGCGGCGGCGTCGGCGGGTCTGCGGCACGCGGCGGAGACGGCGACCGCCGCGCAGGGGCTGTCGGACCGCCCCTGGTACGACGCCCGCCGCCTCGACATCGATCTGCTGCTGTGGCGGCTGCGCGACCATCCCGACCTGGCGGCCTTCGTGGAGCGCGCGATCGGCCCGGTCCGCGACCACGACCACCGCTCCAGGCCGCCGCTGCTGCCCACCCTGGAGACCTACCTCGCCCACGCCGGCCGCAAGGCGGAGACGGCCCGCGAACTGCACCTCAACCGGCAGACCCTGTACAACCGCCTGGCCCGCATCGGCGAACTCCTGGGCACCGACCTCGACGACCCCCACACGGTGCTGGCGTTGAGCCTCGCCCTCCGCGCAAGACGCTTCGTACCGTGAACGCCCCGCGCCCGCCCGCTCGTGCGCGGCCCTCCGCTGAGCACGCCGTGTCCGAGGCCCGGCATCGACGGCGGTCTTCCCGGCCGCCCGCTCACATCGGCCGGGGCTGTGTCAGCTCGTCGTAGACGCTGAGCACCTGGGCGACGGTCTCGTCCTCGCTCGGCCAGGTGGCCGCCTGCCGGCTGCCCGCGTCCCTCAGCCGCGCACAGCGTCCGGGATCGTCGAGCAGCCGGACGACGGCGTCGGCGAGGGCGGCGGCGTCACCGTCGGGGACCAGTTCGGCCGCGTCGCCGACGAGTTCGCGGACCGCTGCGGTGCGGACCGCGACGAGCGGCACACGCGCGTGGAGCGCCTCCTGCGCCAGGACCGAGCGCGACTCCCCGCAGCCCGGCAGCAGCGCGAGGTCGGCGGCGGCCAGCAGTTCGCGCACGTCGTCCCGCCGTCCCAGCAGCCGGACGGGCAGCTCCTCGTCCTCGACCCGGCGCTGGAACTCCGCCCGCGACGGGCCCTCCCCCGCGACCACGACCAACGGCACCGGGTCCAGCCCGCGCCACGCGCGCGAGGCGTCCAGCAGGACGTCGTAGCCGCGGTGCTGGTCCAGGGCTCCGACGGCCACCATCAATGGGCGCCCGATGGCGCCGAGTTCGGCCCGCAGCTTCGGGCGGGGCCGGTCGGGGTCCTCGGCCGCCGGGCGGGGCCCGGGCAGCGCCACGGCACCGAGCCGGGCGTCGCGCGCGCCGGTCCGGCGGGCCCGGTCCACCAGGTCGGAGGTGGTGCCGAGGACCACGGCGGCCGCCTTCGCCACGCGCCGCTCCAGCAGGCGCAGCAGATGGGCGCGGGCACCCTCGGCGTGCGCCCGGTTGTGCCAGGTCACGACGAGCGGGGTGGGCCGCCCGCTGAGCGCGAGCACGGCCCGGAAGGAGGCGTGCAGTCCGTGCGCGTGGACGACGTCGGCGTCGGTGCAGGCCGCGCGCAGCGCCGCGACGGACGTCGGATCGCTGCTGCGGGGCACGTGCACGTGGTCGGCGCCGACGCCGGTGAAGTCGTAGGAGTGATCGGCCTCGGTGGGGGCGCACACCGTCACCCGCACGCCCCGTGCGACGAGCCCCGCGGCCAGGGAGCGCACATGCGCGCTGCTGCCGGCGTTCCCGCCGCCCAGCACCTGCACGGTGCGCAGCGGCGACTGGCCGTGCGGTGAGTGGCTGCTCACGTGGCCGGGGCTCCTGGTTCGGCGTCGGACGGTCACGAAGGAACGTACAGAAGGCTCGGGCGGAGGGGTGGACCGCTCGGGTTCCTCCACGTACTACGCCAAGGATGCCAGCACGTACGGGTGTTCCGTGCCGCCGAGCACCCGGCGTCCCGGCAACACGGCCCCGCGTACCACCCACACGAGTGAAGGAAGTCGAGGTTCCGCACGCCTGCGGCCCGGCCGATCCGAGCCCGTCGAGCGCTGGAGGCATGAGTGCGTCGGCCGGACGAGACGTCCGCACCGCCCCTCCCCGCCGACGCCGACACCGACACCGACCGCGCCACCGCGCTCACCCGCTCCCCGCTCACCGCCGCGGCGGCCACGGCGGCGGCGTGTCCGACCAGCCCGGCGCGTCCCCCCACCCCGTCACGACCGCCGCACCGAGCAGCGCGCCCCGCGCGTGCGCGCCGGAGCCGCCGGAGCCGCCAGAATTGCCGGAGCCGCCGGAGCCGCCGGAGCCGCCAGCATCGTGCGCCGGGCCAGGTCGTCCGGAGCAGGACGGCCGCCGCCACCCGCCGCCGCGGCGGACAGCTCCCCGGCCGGCCCCGGACGCAGCAACCCCGGCGCTCTCGGCGCGAGCACGCACCGGCCGCCCTGATCACCCTCTCACCCAGGAGGATGCGAGCGTCGGAGAAGCCCGGGCGCCGCACGCGCACGAGGGCGGGGCGGACCCGTACGGATCCGCCCCGCCCAACCCGATGCACCACCCCGCGGTGCTAGCCGTCGGCGCGCGCCGTCGCCAGCAGTTCCTCCGCGTGGGCCCGGGCCGTCTCGGAGTCCTCCTGCCCGGCGAGCATCCGGGAGAGCTCGCGGATCCGGTCCTCCCCTTCGAGCACCTTCACGCCGGAGCGGGTGACCGACCCGTCGTTGGTCTTCTCCACCAGCAGCTGCCGGTCGGCGAAGGCGGCCACCTGCGGCAGGTGGGTGACCACCACGACCTGCGCGGTCCTGGCCAGCCGCGCCAGCCGCCGCCCGATCTCCACCGCCGCCTTGCCGCCGACCCCGGCGTCGACCTCGTCGAAGAGGTACGTCGGCACGGGGTCCGTCCCCGCGAACACGACCTCGACGGCGAGCATGACCCGCGAGAGCTCGCCGCCGGAGGCGCCCTTGGCGATGGGCCGCGCCGGCGCCCCGGGATGCGGGGCGAGCAGCAGCTCCACCTCGTCGACGCCGGACGGCCCGTAGGCGACCGTGCGCCCGCCGACCTCCACGCCCTGCGGGTCCTCGGTCTGGCGGATGTCGAACGACACGCGCGCGTGCGGCATCGCCAGGGAGGCCAGCTCGGCGGTCACCGCGGCGGCGAACCGCTCGGCGGCCTCCGTCCGCGCGTCCGTCAAGGCCTGCGCGAGCCCGCCCAGTTCGGCCCGCAGCGCGTCCCGTTCGGCGGTGAGTTCGTCGAGCCGCTCGTCGTCGCCGTCCAGTTCGGTCAGCCGCGCCGCGCCCTGCTCGGCCCAGGCCAGCACGGCACTCACGTCCTCGCCGTACTTGCGGGTCAGCGCGGTCAGCGCCGCCCGCCGCTCCTCCACCGCGGACAGCCGCAGCGGGTCGGCGTCGAGGTCGTCGGCGTATCCGGCGAGCTCTCCCGCCACGTCACCGAGGAGGATGCCGATCTCGCCGATGCGGTCGGCGAGTGCGGCCAGCGCCGGATCGTGCGACCGCACGGCCTCCAGGGCCCGCTGGGCGCCCGCGACGAGCGTCGTCGCGTCGATGCCCTCGGGGTCCTCCGGATTGCCCGCCAGGGCGGCGTGTGCGGCCGTCGCGGCGGACGACAGCGCCTCCGCGTGCCCGAGCCGCTCCGCCTCCTCGGCGAGTTCCACGTCCTCCCCGGCACGCGGTTCCACGCCCGCGATCTCGTCGAGTCCGAAGCGCAGCATGTCGGCCTCCTGGGCCCGCTCACGCGCACGCGTGGTGATCTCGTCGAGCTCTGCGGACACGGCTCGCAGCCGCCGGTACGCCCCGGTGTACTTGGCCAGCGGTCCGGCGACGGCGTCCCCGGCGTACCGGTCGAGCGCCTGCCGTTGCCGGGACAGCTTCAGCAGCCCCTGCTGGTCGGTCTGCCCGTGCACCGCGACCAGGTCGTCGGCCAGCTCGGCGAGCACGCCCACGGGCACGGACCGCCCGCCGACATGCGCCCGCGACCGCCCTTCGGCGGAGACGGTACGGCTGATCAACAGCGCGCCGTCGTCGAGCTCGGCCCCGGCCTCCTCGGCCCGCAGGACCACCGAGGCGTCCGCGGGCACGGCGATCCGCCCCTCCACCACCGCCTTCTCGGCGCCGATCCGCACGAGCGCGGCATCGGCCCGCCCGCCCAGCAGCAGCCCGAGGCTGGTGACCACCATGGTCTTGCCCGCACCCGTCTCACCGGTGACGGCGGTGAAGCCGGGCGACAGCTCGACGACCGCGTCGTCGATGACCCCGAGCGACCGTATCCGCATCTCCTCCAACACGGAGAAGACCTTACGAGGTCCGACGGCGGAAGTGCGAGGCGCCCTGTCACCCGGGCGGGTGGACGTGGGCCCCTGGCACCGCCCCGCTCAGCGCCGGACCGCCTGCCACCCTCAGCGCCGGACCCCCGCCGCCCTCAGTGCCGAGCGCCCCGCCACCCGGAGACGGGCAGCGCGAACTTCGCCACCAGCCGGTCGGTGAACGACGCGTGATGCAGTCGGGCGAGCCGCACCGGCACCGCCCCCCGCCGCACCTCCACCCGGGCCCCCGGAGGCAGCTCGAAGGTCCGCCGCCCGTCGCACCACAACACGCCCGGCGGAATGTGCGGCAGCAGCTCCACCGCGAGCACCGAGTCGGGCGAGGTCACCAGCGGCTTGGCGAACAGCGCGTGCGCGCTGATCGGCACCATCAGCAGCGCCTCCACCTCCGGCCACACCACGGGCCCCCCGGCGGAGAAGGCATACGCGGTGGACCCGGTCGGGGTCGACAGGACGATGCCGTCGCACCCGAAACCCGTCACCGGCCGCCCGTCGATCTCCAGCACGACCTCGAGGAGCTTCTCCGCGCCGGCCTTCTGCACGGCCGCCTCGTTCAGTGCCCAGTCGGTGTGCACGATGTCCCCGTTGCGGTGCACGACCACGTCGACGGTCATCCGCTCCTCGACCTCGTACGCCTTCGTCACCACCCGGTCGACGACCTTGTCGAGGTCGTCGCGCTCGGCCTCGGCGAGGAAGCCGACGCTGCCGAGGTTGACGCCGAGCATCGGCACCCCGGAGGCCCGCGCGAACTCCGCGCCCCGCAGCAGCGTCCCGTCACCGCCCAGGACGATGAGCAGCTCGCACCCTTCCAGGCACTGCGGGGTGGCCTCGGAGACCAGCTCCACCTCGTCCGGCAACGGCAGGTCGGCGGCCTCGTACTCCAGGACGCGCACCCCGATGCCCTCGCGCAGCAGACCCTTCACCACCAGCTCGGCGCTGCGGATGGCCGCCGGCCGCCCCGTGTGGGCGAGCAGGAAAACAGTACGAGCTCGGTTCTGAGTCACCGCGGCCCCTCCGCCACTGCACGGTCGACGTCGGCCGGGTTCAGTTCCGGTGCCCCGGGCCGCAGCCACAGAAAGTACTCGACGTTCCCGGAGGGCCCGGGCAGCGGACTGGCGGTGACCCCCTTCACCCCGAGTCCCAGTCCCCACGCCTTCTCGGCCACGCCCCGCACAGCCTCGGCCCGCAGCTGCGCGCTGCGCACCACACCCCCGCTGCCCAGCCGTTCCTTACCCACCTCGAACTGCGGCTTGACCATCATCACCAGATCCGCGTCCGGCCCGGTGCACCGCGCCAGGGCCGGCAGCACCAGCCCGAGCGGGATGAAGGACAAATCCCCCACGACAAGATCCACTGGCTCCCCATCGATCGCTTCGAGCGTCAACTCGCGTACGTTCGTACGGTCCTTGACGGTGACGCGTTCATCGCTCTGCAGGGACCAGGCGAGTTGTCCGTATCCGACGTCGACGGCGACGACATGGGCGGCTCCCGACCGCAGCAGCACGTCGGTGAAGCCCCCGGTGGACGCGCCGGCGTCCAGCGCCCGCCGCCCCTCGACGACGAGCCCCTGCGGCACGAAGACCGCGAGCGCCCCGGCGAGCTTGTGCCCGCCGCGCGACACGTACTCGGGATCGCTGTCGTCGACCGCGACGACGATGGCCGCCGCGGTCTCCACCTGCGTGGCCGGCTTGGTCGCGACGGTCTTGCCGACGGTGACCCGGCCCGCGGCGATCAGCTGGCTGGCGTGCTCACGCGAGCGCGCGAGCCTGCGGCGCACCAGCTCCGCGTCCAGACGACGACGTGCGACTCCTGCCACCTTGCGTTCAGCTCCTGCTCTCGTACGGCCGTGGGGGCGCCGGAGGTCCCGGGCGGGCGTCGAGCGCGGTGAGCGCGTCGCGCAGCCCCCGGTGTACATCCTCGTACACCTCGACGTGGCCGTCCGTGGCGAGGTGGTCGGCGTCGGCGAGCCGCTCCAGGTGGGCGTCCACCTCGGCGTGGCCGGTGGGCGTGCGGGGGACGTCCAGGGGAGCGGGCGCGGCGGGGTCGTGCTCGGGTCCCGCCTCGGGCACGGCCTCCCGCGGGCCCTCGCTCTCCGGCGCTGTGTCGCTCATGCCCAGACGCTACCGCGAACGGCTGGGGTACCGTCGAGCGCGATGGCCACGATCGAGGAGTGCCGCGCCGCACTCGACAAGCTCTCGGACAGCATGCAGCGCGCCGAAGGGGACGTCCGCACGGCCACGTCCCTGGACCGCTCGGTGAGCTGCCACATCACCGACCTCGACATCACGTTCGCCGGCCGCATGACGGGCGGCCGGATCGTGGTGCAGGACACCCTCCAGGGCCCTCCGCGGGAGAAGGCCCAGATCAGACTGGCCATGACCGGCGACGACCTGGTCGCGCTGGTCGGCGGCGAGCTGCACTTCGCGAAGGCGTGGGCCTCGGGCCGGGTGAGGCTGGAGGCCGGTCTGAAGGACCTGTTCCACCTCAGGAAGCTTCTGTAGCCGCGGCCTTCCGGTCCTCGGGGCGCGCCTTGCGCGCCGCCGGCACCACCAGCGGCGTGCCCGTCTCCGGATCGTCGATGACCTGGCAGCGCAGCCCGAAAACCTCCTCGACCAGCGGGGCCGTGACGACGTCGTTCGGCGCGCCCTGCGCGATGACCTCGCCGCCCTTCAGCGCGATGAGGTGTGTTGCGTACCGGGCGGCGTGATTGAGGTCGTGCAGGACGGCGACGAGCGTGCGGCCCTGCTCCTCGTGCAGTTCGGCGCACAGGTCGAGGACGTCGATCTGGTGCTGGATGTCGAGGTAGGTGGTCGGCTCGTCGAGCAGCAGCAGCGGGGTCTGCTGGGCGAGGGCCATCGCGATCCACACACGCTGGCGCTGACCGCCGGAGAGTTCGTCGACATAGCGGTCGGCCAGTTCGGCGACGCCGGTCTGCGCCATGGACTCCCGCACGACCCGCTCGTCCTGCGTCGACCACTGCCGCAGGATGCCCTGGTGCGGGTAGCGGCCGCGGCCGACGAGGTCGGCGACGGTGATCCCGTCGGGCGCGATGGACGACTGCGGCAGCAGGCCCAGCGTCCGGGCGACCTTCTTCGCCGGCATCGACTGGATCACCTGCCCGTCGAGCAGCACCCGGCCCTCGCTCGGCTTCAGCATCCGCGACAGCGCCCGCAGCAGCGTCGACTTGCCGCAGGCGTTGGGGCCGACGATCACGGTGAAGGAGTTGTCGGGAATCTCCACCGACAGCTGTTCGGCGATGACCCGCTGGTCGTAGGCGAGGGTGACGTTCTCGGCGGACAGGCGGTTCACGGTGCTCCTAGGGGTGTTCTTCGCCGAGCCGCTCATATCCGGCCCGCCTTGCGTTCGGTGACCAGCAGCCACAGCAGGTAGACGCCGCCGAGGACGCCGGTCACCACGCCCACCGGCAGTTGTCCGCCGCCGAACAGACGCTGCGCGGCCCAGTCGGCGGTGACCAGCAGCACGGCGCCCATGCACAGGGCGGGCACGAGGTTCGGACCGGGTGAGCGGGTCAGGCGCCGGGCGAGCTGCGGCGCGGTGAGCGCGACGAAGGCGACGGGGCCCGCGGCCGCGGTGGCGGACGCGGTCAGCAGGACGGCGGCGACCATCAGCAGCAGCCGTACCCGCTCCACCCGCACGCCGAGGGCGTGGGAGACGTCGTCGCCCATCTCCAACATCCGCAGCCCGCGCGCGTTGGCGAGGACGAGCGGAACGAGCACGCAGAACACGGCGAGCAGCGGCCAGACCTGCTTCCAGTCACGGCCGTCGAGCGATCCCGTCATCCACACGACCGCGCGGGCCGCGTCGACCAGGTCGGCCTTGGTGATGAGGTAGCCGTTGACCGCGGTCGCGATCGCCGAGACGCCGATGCCGACCAGCACCAGCCGGTAGCCGTGCACGCCCCGCCTCCAGGCGAGCAGGTAGATCGCGGCACCGGTCACCAGACCGCCGACGAGCGCCCCCACGGCGACTTGATCGGCCGTGCCGGACATCAGCACGATCACCACGAGCGCGCCGGCCGTCGCCCCCTGCCCGAGTCCGAGCACGTCCGGGCTGCCCAGCGGATTGCGGGACACCGCCTGGAAGACCGCGCCGCCGAGTCCGAGCGCGGCGCCGACCAGCAGCCCGACCACGACCCGCGGCAACCGCAGTTCCTCGACGATGAACTCCTGGCCCTCGCTGCCGTTTCCGGCCAGCGTCTTCAGCACGTCGCCGGCGGATATGGGGAAGTCGCCGGTGCCGATCAGCACCACGCTCGCGGTGAGCGCGGCGACCAGCAGCAGCACGACGACGACCAGGGCCCGCACGTCCACCCGGAGGGAAAGGCCGCCGGGCATGCGCAGGGAACGGGGGGCGCCGGGCGTACGGGCGCCGCGCTCCGGGGCCGGCCCGGTCTGCTCCGGTGCGGTGTGGGATGCGGTCTTCACAGCTGGGCCGTCCTCCGCCGTCGTACGAGAAAGATGAAGACCGGGCCGCCGACGATCGCGGTGACGATGCCGACCTGGACCTCCGACGGGCGGGCGACGACCCGCCCGAGCACGTCGGAGCCCAGCAGCAGCACCGGCGACAGGATCGCCGCGTACGGCATGATCCAGCGCAGGTCGGGGCCGGTGAAGGAGCGGACGGCGTGGGGCACCATGAGCCCGACGAAGACGATCGGCCCGCAGGCGGCGGTCGCGGCACCGCACAGCACGGTGGCGGCGAGCATGGACAGCGCCCGCGTCCGGTTGAGGTGGGCGCCGAGCGCCTTGGCGGTGTCGTCGCCCATGGCCATCGCGTTGAGCGGCCGCGCCAGGGCGAACGCGAGGAGCGTGCCGGCCGCGAGGAAGGGCAGCACCTGCCGGATCACCTCGTCGGTGGCGGACGTCAGGGAACCGACCGTCCAGAACCGCATCTTCGCGAGGGCCGCCTCGTCCAGGATCATCACGGCCTGGACGTACCCGTAGAGGGCGGCGGCGACGGCGGTGCCGGCGAGCGCCAGCCGCACCGGCGTGGCCCCGCGGCTGCCGCCGAGGAACCACACCAGCGCACCGACCGCCGCCGCCCCGAGGAAGGCGAACCACACGTACCCGCTCAGGCTGGTGACGCCGAAATAGGTGAGGGCGGTGACGACGGCGGCCGAGGCACCCGCGTTGATGCCGAGCAGTCCCGGGTCGGCCAGGGGATTGCGCGTGAGCGCCTGGAGCACCGCCCCGGACAGACCGAGCGCCGCCCCCACGAGCAGCCCGAGCACGGTCCGCGAGACCCGCTCCCCCACGACGACGTCGCCGTAGGTGCCGGTGTCCTGGAACAGTCCGTGCCAGACCTGCTCGACGGACAGCTCCTTGGCCCCGATGGCGATGCTCGCCAACGCCACCAGCAGCAGCACGGCGACCGAGACGAGCAGTCCGACGGAACGGACCACCCGGCGGGTTGGGGGCGCGGGGGCGGTCTCCGCGCGCTGTTCGGGAACACTGTCGACCAACACGTCAGTTAGGTTAGCCTACCCTGTGAAGCCGCCCTGATCCCAGGTCAGGGGCCTTCGCCGGGCCCACAGGTTCACCAGGCGCCCTGCGCCCGAGCGGCTCACCACCCCAGCCGTGCCAATGCCTTCCCCGCGTCCAGACCGCACCCGTCCGAGCCGGCCGCCGTCCAGGCCGCCGCACACAGCGCCCGCAGCCCGTCCAGTGCCTCGCCCTCGCCCTCCAGTTCCAGGCGCTCCGCACCAGCCGTCGCCTTCCAGCCACCGCAGCGGAAGCCGTCCCCTGACTCCGTCACCTCCGGCTGACCGGTAAGCAACCCCCGCAGATCGGCGTCGACATACGTCGGCCGGTGCTGCGGCGGCGCGGCCAGCAGCTGTGCCCCGTCGGTCACCCCGGTCAGGACGAGCAGCGAGTCCACCTCCCCGTTGAACGCCCCCTCGATGTCGGTGTCCAGCCGGTCGCCGACCACCAGCGGACGCCGCGCGCCCGTCCGCAGGACGGTCTCCCGGTGCATCGGGGGCAGCGGCTTGCCCGCGACCTGCGGCTCGGCCCCGGTCGCGATCCGCACGACCTCCACCGCGGCCCCGTTGCCCGGGGCGATCCCCCGGCCGCTGGGAATCGTCAGGTCCGTGTTGGACGCGAACCACGGCACCCCGCGCGCGACCGCGTAGGACGCCTCGGCGAACCGTCCCCACGGCAGGTCCGGCCCGCCGAACCCCTGCACCACGGCCGCCGGATCGTCGTCCGCCGACTCGACGGGCACCAGCCCGCGTTCGCGCAGCGCGACCCGCAGCCCCTCCCCGCCGATCACCAGCACCCGCGCCCCCGCCGGCACCTGCTCACTGATCAACCGGGCCACCGCCTGCGCCGAGGTGATGACGTCGTCGGCCGCCGTCGGTATCCCCAGCTCCGTCAGGTGCTCGGCCACGGTGTCGGGGGTCCGCAGCGCGTTGTTGGTGACGTAGGCGAGCCGCATCCCGCCCGCCCGTGCCGTCGCCAGCGACTCGACGGCGTGCACGATCGCGCTGCCGCCCGCGTACACCACTCCGTCGAGGTCGAGCAGCGCCGTGTCGTACGCCTCGCTCAGGGCCTGCCCACTGCCCTCGGGCCTCGTCCTGACGCCCTGGCTCATTCCGCATCGCTCCTCGTTCGCTCGCCTTTCCCCCGATCATCCCGCACGGCACTGACACACGTACGATGCCGGGATGAACACAGCAGGTCACTCGAAGGCAACGGCGCCCCGAGGCCTGGAACTCACCCCGTTCCGAGGCCTGCGCTACGACCCCGACCGGGTCGGCAGCCTCGCCGCCGTCACCTCCCCGCCGTACGACGTCGTGGTCCGCCCCGACGGCCTGCACCAGCTACAGGACGCCGATCCGCACAACATCGTCCGTCTGATCCTGCCCCAGGCCACCACCCCTGCCGCCCGCAACGAACAGGCCGCCGCCACCCTGCGCCACTGGCTGTCCGAGGGCGTCCTGACGACGGACCCCGAGCCCGCCCTGTACGTCTACGAGCAGCGGCACGCCGACGGCATGGTCCAGCGCGGCCTCATCGGCACCCTGCGCGTCTCTGAACCCTCCGACGGCATAGTCCTGCCCCACGAGGACGTCATGCCCCACGTCGTCGCCGACCGCGCGGCCCTGATGCGCGCCACCCGCGCGAACCTGGAACCCCTCCTCCTCACCTACCGAGGGGACGGCGAAGCGGCCGAGGTCGTCGAACGCGCCGCGGACCGCACCCCGCTGCTGTCCACGACCACGGAGGACAGCTACTGCCACCGCCTGTGGTCCGTCACGGACGCGGCGGAGATCGCCCGCGTGCGGGCCGACCTCTCGACCCGCCAGGCGCTCATCGCCGACGGCCACCACCGCTGGGCGACCTACCGGCGTCTACGCGCGGAGCACCCCTCACCGAGCCCCTGGGACCACGGCCTGGTCCTTCTGGTGGACACGGCCCGCTACCCCCTGCGTGTCCGCGCCATCCACCTCCTGCCCGGCCTGCCGGTCGCCGAGGCCCTCGCGGCGGTCGAGGGCCTGTTCCGCGTCCGGCGTCTCGACGCCCCCCTGCCCGAGGCCCTGGACACCCTGGCGGACGCCGCCTGCGCGGGCAACGCCTTCCTCCTCGCCGGTGACGGTGCCTTCCACCTGCTGGACCGTCCCGACCCGGCGCTCCTCGACCGCACGGTCCCCACCGACCGCCCCCAGCCCTGGCGCACCCTGGACGCGACGGTCCTGCACGCCACGCTCCTCCCCCACGTCTGGCATGTCCCCGAGGACGACCCCACCCGCATCGCCTACATCCACGACACGGCCGCGACGGTCGAGAAGGCCGAACGCGACGGCGGTACGGCGGTGTTGCTGCACCCCGTCCGCGAGGAGGTCGTCCGCGACCTCGCCCGCCAGGGCGTCACCATGCCCCGCAAGTCCACGTCGTTCGGCCCGAAACCGGCCTCGGGCCTGGTCCTGCGCGCACTGCACCACTGACCCGCGCGCACGGGGCACGGGGAAGGGGCGGGACTCCGGATGTCACCGGAGTCCCGCCCCTCACTGTTCCCGCAGGTCAGTCCTGACCGGGACGGTCCTGGCCCTCGCCCGGCTCGCCGCCGGCGGCCTCGTCCTCGTCCAGCGCGTCGACGAACTCGACACCTTCCAGCTCGGCCAGCCGGTCGGCGGCGTCGGTGCTGCCGTCCCGGTCGGCCTCGACGGCCTTCGCGAACCACTCCCGCGCCTCGTTCTCCCGCCCGGCGGCGAGCAGCGCGTCGGCGTACGCGTACCGCAGCCGCGCGGTCCACGGCTGCATCGAGTTGGAGGCCAGCTCGGGGCTCTGCAGCGTCACGATGGCCGCGTCGAGCTGCCCCATGTCACGCCGGGCCCCGGCCGCGACGAGCCGCATCTCGACCTGTCCTGCCTTGTCGAGCTTGTGCACCTCGGGCGCCCCGGCCATGTCCAGCGCCTTCTCGGGCCGCCCCAGCCCGCGCTCGCAGTCCGCCATGACAGGCCACAGCTCCACGCTCCCGGTCATCCGCCGGGCAGCCCTGAACTCGGCGAGCGCCTCGCTGTACTTCTGGTTGGCGTAGGCCGCGAACCCGGCCGCCTCCCGCACGGCAGCGACCCTGGACGCCAGTCGCAGCGCCACCTTCGAGTACCCGTAGGCCCGCTCGGGCTCTTCGTCGATGAGCCGCGCGACCATCACCAGGTTCTTGGCGACGTCCTCGGCGAGCGTCTTGGGCAGACTCTGCAGTTCCTGCCGCACGTCCTTGTCGATCTCGTCACCGGTGACGTCCTCCGGGATCGGCAGCCGCTTGATCGGCTCGCGGTCCCGGTCACGCTCGTCGCGGAAGCGACCACCGCTGCGCGGGGCGTCCCGCCCATCACGGCCCCGGAAACTCCCGGGCCGCCCACCGCGGTCGTCCCGCCGGAACCCACCACGCTCGCCGCCCCGACGATCGTCCCGCCGGAACCCACCACGCTCGCCACCCCGACTGTCGTCACGCCGCCCGTAACCACCACGGCTGTCGTCACGGCGGTCGTCACGGCGGTCATCGCGTCGGTCGTCACGCCGGTCATCGCGTCGGTCGTCACGGCGGTCGTCACGCCGGTCATCGCGACGGAACCCACCACGATCGTCCCGCCGGAACCCACGGTCCCGGTCGTCCCGCCGTCCGTAGTTCCCACGGTCACGGTCGCCGTAGCCACCACGGCTGTCGTCACGACGGTCGCCCCGCCGGTCATCACGTCGGTCGTCACGGCGGTCATCGCGCCGGTCATCACGTCGGTCGTCACGGCGCTCATCACGGCGGTCATCACGGCGGTCATCGCGCCGGAACCCACCGCGATCGCCACGGTCACGGTCGTCACGCCGACCGAACCCACCGCGGTTGTCGTCGCGCCGGAAACCCGGGCGATCGCCACGGTCGTCACGACGGAATCCGCGGTCGCGATCACGGTCGTCCCGCTGGACGGCCGGACGGGAACCCCTGTCACCTTCACGGCGATCGTCCCGCCGGCCGTAGCCACCACGGTCACGGTCGCCGTAGCCACCACGGTCACGGTCGCCGTAGCCACCACGGCTGTCGTCACGACGGTCGTCACGGCGGTCATCGCGTCGATCGTCACGCCGGTCATCGCGGCGGAAGCCACCGCGGTCGCCACCGCGATCGCCAGCGCGGTCGCCACGGTCACGGTCGTCACGCCGGCCGAACCCGCCGCCGCCCCGGTTGTCACCGCGACGGCCGTAACCACCGCGGTCGCTGTCGCGGCGGAAGCCGCCACGATCGCCGCGATCCCCACTGTCCCGTCGCCGCTGGTCGCGCTCCGGTCGGTCGTCGGGAGAGTTGGTGGACATCGGTGACTCCTGTCTTCGGTACCGCAAACATTCTCGCGCAGCCGAGTACCCGGTGCGCTCCAAAAAACGAAAGGACCCCTGGTCCCAGCTGAACGCTGGTGACCAGGGGTCCTTCCCAAAGATTGTTCGGCGGCGTCCTACTCTCCCACAGGGTCCCCCCTGCAGTACCATCGGCGCTGTAAGGCTTAGCTTCCGGGTTCGAAATGTAACCGGGCGTTTCCCTCACGCTATAACCACCGAAACCCTAATGGTTTCGAGCGAACAAGCACACTCTTTACTTGTTTTAGCTCAAAGCCGGCAACGGTCGTTGCCTCAGAACTAACACAGTGGACGCGAGCAACTGAGGACAAGCCCTCGGCCTATTAGTACCGGTCACCTCCACACGTTACCGTGCTTCCAGATCCGGCCTATCAAC